>DAOOPL010000001.1:0-58413 GCA_035388245.1 Bacilli bacterium
ATTACCAAAATGGAATATATTTAATAACATCAAAGATAAGGAACTACTGTAAAGCAATAAAAAAATATTGATAATATATTAAATAAGTGGTATATTATAATCAAGATAAAATAGGAGGAATATTATTAATGTATAAAAAAGAAAAGTATAGTGTAGGAAGACCCAAACTAGCAGCAACCAAGGTATTAAAAGCAGCTAAAGTAGAGATAGTATTAGCATTTATATTGTGTGCTACATTTGCATTATCAGGTGGAAGTGCTCTAACAGGCAAGAGTCCAATAGAATTACTATCATTTGGACAATCAGATAAAGCAAGCGGTAATCTTGTTATAGGTTCTGATTCTGCATCAACTAGTGCATACACATTTACTCTTGATACTAATAATGGTGATATGAGAATATTTGTACCAAATGCTGATGAATATCTAACTTATCAGTTATATTATAAAGAAACAAATAGTTCAACAACTTGGAAATTAGCTGAAAAAGAAAATATCGAGCCTTATGTATTTGATTATTTTCACCATGTTAATAATAGAAAATATTTTTTTAGAAAATTAGCAAATTTTGGACCAATAACTGCAAACAAATACAGAGTGTTTATAAGATCATTATATTCTACTGGTTCAGTAAATAAGACAAACACAAGAAAATATTGTAAAACAGGATGGACTTATAATAGTAATACTTATTATTGTTATAAAGATATTACAATAAATAAAAAAGCAATATTATCTAAAATAAGAGTAAGTAGTAATTATTATTATGAGGATTTAGAAATTTCAATAAGCCCAACTTACAATGGAAAATATATAACAGCAAGAAAATATAAATATAATACTAGTACAAAAAAATGGGTTATACAACCACAAACCTTTTATTTAAATAGTTCTAATACAAATAGATCATATGAAAGTTTAAGTGTATCAGTAATAAATAGTGGTAGTAATAATAATTACTATAAGGAAGTTGGAAATGGATATAATATTGATACTACAGTAAGAGGTAAATATAGAATAAATGTAAGATTAGAAAGTTCACCTGGTGTTACTGATAAAACTGCAACAATGAATGCATGTCCAACAGGATGGTTAAAATATAGTGATAGATCTTGGTGCTATAAATACTATGAAATAACAAATTAATAAAAAAGAGTAATACTCTTTTTTTGTTTTATATAAACTATTTTACTTTAAATATAATTTTTATTATGATATATTATATATGTAGATGATATTTAGGAGAAGACATGAATAAACAATTGTATATTGACTTTGATGGTGTAATATTAGACACTATAGATGTATGCTATAAGATGATTGCAGATAGACAAATAGAAAGATCAGAAACAGAAAAAGTAGAAACTTTTTTTAAAGAACTAGATTGGTCTGAAATTATAGATACAACACCAGTAATAAATGATTCAATTAATGAAATAAGAAAAATATGTGACTCAAATAAATTTAATATATTCATATTAACTCATGTTTATTCAACAAATGAAATGGTATCAAAAATAAGTTTTATAAATAAATATCTACCAGAAATAACAGTAGTATCCGTACCAAAAGCATTATCAAAAACAGATGTAGTTTATCCTGAAGGTGCAATACTAATTGATGACTATTCAGGCAACTTAAAGGATTGGGAAGAAAAGGGAGGACAAGCAGTTAAGTTTGTTAAAGAAAAAGAAAATGGTAAATATATAGAAATAACAAGATTATCAGAAATAATAAATATATTTTAAGGGGATTTAAATATGGATGAAATAGTTAGACCAAAAAGATATTCTTTGCAATTAAAATTAATAAATAAATGGAAAATAGAATTTATTAATTTATTAACTGATGATTTAGATTCATTAGATAAGGTAACTTCTATTTGTTATACAAAAGAGAAATTTTTAAAAGTTGTACATCCTTTTCTAATTGATTACATCTTAGATAATTATGAAAGAGGAGATTTAGTAATTACATATAAACAAGGAGATTATTTAAATGAATTAGATGTATTGCAAAAAGAATGGAATTTTACTGCATATATAACTAGAGAAGAAATAAAAAAAATTATAGATGATAAAATAAGGGATAGTAAACAAATAAATGGTAAAAAAATAAGATTAATAGACTATTATAAAGCTCTAGCAGAAATAAATCACTATTATACAAAATTGAATGAAAAACAATTAGATGAGGTATACCTAGGACAAAAAGGAAAAAGAGTAGCAATTCAAGCATTACTTAGTATGGGAGTAATTAAAGATAAAAGTAGATATATACCCACAAAAAAAGATATAAAAGCAATCCAAGATAAATTATTTGAAATTTATAATAAAAGCGTAAAGTATATTAATTTACATTCTCAAATGACATTAGTGGATTTCTCAAGTGAGGAAAAAGCTATTAAAAACATTTATTGTAGGTCATTAACTTATAATATATTACCTTATTTAAGAAAACTTAGAGAAGATCCAGATGCAGAATATTTTATTGATGCATCTTTCTATCCAGAAAATCTTGATACGAATATTGAGGTTAAAGATTGTAGGGATTCTTTTGCTGATTTTGATAAATATATGGAAAGAGTAGAAAATTTGGAAAACAAATTAAGAAGACATAACAATTATCAAAAAGATATAGAAGATATATATTTAGAAAAAATAAATGAATATATCACAAGATATGATAGAATAAAAGTATTAGAAAGAAGTAATTGATTATTTAATATAGAAAGGAAATAATATGGAAGAAGAAGCAAAAAGATATTGTTTAAAATTAAAACTAAAAAAAGGAAATAATATTGAATATATTACTCTATTACAAGAAACTCTTGTAGAAATAGATAAGTTGACAACTATTTCTTATACAAAAGAAAAACTAATAATGCTTCTACCTAAAGATTATGTTAGTTATTTATGTGAAAATTATAATGAAATAGATTTGGTAGTAACATATGGTAAAGAAAAAGAATATCCGGTTTTATTAAAAAAAGATATTGATAAAGCATATATAACTGACAGTGAAATAGAGAAAAGAATTAATTTTTATGTTATAAATGATTTTTCTGAAGACTGGTTATTAGATAAATTTAAAGGTAAACATAAAGAATATATTTATTCAAAAAAACTATCAGATATTTATTTGGCAAATGGTATTGGTAGAAGATATATAATTGATTTTTTAAAAGTAGAAGGCGCTTTTTCGCAAAATCTAAGCTTATATAGACCTAAAGGTATAAATAAATCACCACTTATAGAAAATATTGAACCAATCGCTCTTAATATAAAAAAGATTCTAGATTCAATCGGGCATGAAATAGGAAAGATGAACCAATTTACATTAGATAGTTTTAAATTTATAAAAACTCCAGAGAGTGTATCAGAATCACCTCTAACTTATAATGCAAGGCCAGTATTATTAGAGATGCTAAATAATCCGGATTTTACAGTAGAATCAGAAGAGTTAAAAAAATTAAGAGAAGAAGTATTAGAAATAAATAGGAAAATTGAAGAACAAAAACAGTTGCCATATAATCAATATAGAACTTCAAGCTTAGAAAATTTAGCTCTTGAAAAAAGACGAAAATCAATGGCAATCCAAGACCTAGAAATAGAAGCAAGAAAAGACGTAATTTCACAAAAATATTTAAGATATATTTTACCTCAAACAAAGTGATATTATGAATAATGTAATTAATGAATATATTAGTAATATTAAAGAAATAAAAAAGTATTCAAATTATACAATACTTAATTATAAACATGATATTTTAGATTTTTATAACTTTATTAATAATAATAAAGTTTCTTTTAAAGCAGTAAATTATAGTTTAATAAAAAAATATTTAATGATTTTATATGATCAAAAATTGTCAAGAAATACAGTGGCAAGAAGGCTAAGTTCATTAAGAAGTTTTTATAAATATTTACTTAATAATAATTATGTAAAGACAAATCCTTTTAAGTTAGTTTCTTCTCCAAAAAAAGAAAAAAGATTACCAAAGTATTTGGGTATAAACGAACTTGAAGATATATTTAGATCAATAGATACAACTACTTCCTTAGGTCAAAGGGATTCGGTAATATTAGAAATATTATATGCAACAGGTATTAGATGTGGAGAACTAGTAGATATAAGATTAAAAGATATAGATTATAATAAAAAAGAAATAAAAGTTATGGGTAAAGGTAAAAAAGAAAGAATAGTAGAATTTGGAGACTATTGTTTAAATGCAATAAATTTATTTATAAAAGATGGTAGAGAAAAATTATTAGATAAACATAATGTATCTAATCATGAATATTTAATTATTAATGAAAAAGGGAAACAAATTACAACAAGAGGAGTTGCTAAAGTAATAGATAAAATAATAGATAAAGCATCAATTAGTAAGCACATAACACCTCATATGTTAAGACATACTTTTGCAACACACTTGCTTAATGAAGGCTGTGATCTTTTAACAGTGCAAGAATTATTAGGACATGAATCACTTGAGTCAACAGCTATATATACTCATGTATCAAATGAACATTTAAGAGAAGTATATTTAAGATGTCATCCAAGAGCAAAATAAAAGGTATTTATATGTCTTTTTTTATTGAAACAAAATATCTATTTGTGTTATAATAAATGCAAACACATAAGGAGGAAATATGACAAAATACGTTTATGCTTTTGAAGAAGGCAAGAAAGAAATGAAAAATTTACTTGGAGGTAAAGGGGCTAATTTAGCAGAAATGACTAATATTGGACTTCCAGTTCCAAGAGGATTTACCGTAACAACAGAAGCTTGTATTAAATATTATGATGATAAAAATAAAATATCTAGTGAAATAGAAGATGAAATATTTAGTAAACTTTCTGAGTTAGAAGAAAAAACAGGTAAGAAATTAGGAGATTATTCTAATCCACTTTTAGTATCAGTTAGAAGTGGTGCTAGAGCATCTATGCCAGGAATGATGGATACAGTACTTAATTTAGGATTAAATGATAAAGTAGTTGAAGGATTTGCAGAAGCTACTAATAATCCTAGATTTGCATATGATTCATATAGAAGATTTATACAAATGTTTGCAGATGTTGTTATGGGATTCCCAAAATCATCATTTGAAAGATATTTTGATAAAATTAAAGAAGAAAAAAAAGTAGCAAGTGATGTTGAATTATCAGCAGATGATATGAAAGAAGTAACTGCTAAATTTAAAGCAAATTATAAAGAATTATCAGGAGAAGATTTTCCACAAGAACCTAAAGTTCAACTAATGGAAGCAGTAAAAGCAGTATTTAGATCTTGGATGAATGATAGAGCAATCACATATCGTAGATTAAATGATATACCAGGAGATTGGGGTACAGCAGTAAATGTACAAGAAATGGTATATGGTAATAGAGGTAATAACTGTGGTACAGGTGTTGCATTTACTCGTAATCCATCTACAGGAGAAAAGAAATTATATGGTGAGTACTTAATTAATGCACAAGGTGAAGATGTAGTTGCAGGTATTCGTACTCCTCCAACAATAGATACTTTAAAAGATGAAATGCCTGAAGTATATAAAGAGTTTAAAGCTATTGCAGACAAATTAGAAAATCACTATAAAGATATGCAAGATATGGAGTTTACTATTGAGTCTGGCAAGTTATTTATGTTACAGACTAGAAATGGTAAAAGAACAGCACAAGCAGCTCTTAAAATAGCAGTAGATTTAGTTAATGAAGGAATGCTTACTAAAGAAGAAGCATTACTTAAAGTAGAACCAAGACAATTAGATCAATTATTACATCCAATGTTTGATACAAAGAGTTTAAAAGAGGGGAAAGTAATAGCTAAAGGATTAGCAGCATCACCAGGTGCTGCAACTGGTAAGATTTATTTTACAGCAGAAGATGTAGTTAATGCTAAGAAGAGTGGTGAAAAAGAAATACTTCTTGTTAGACTTGAAACATCTCCAGAAGATATTGAAGGAATGAATGATGCATCTGGAATACTTACTATTCGTGGTGGTATGACATCTCATGCAGCAGTTGTAGCTTGTGGTATGGGTAGATGCTGTGTAAGTGGATGTGGTGAATTAAAAATAGATGAAGAAAAGAAAATATTAACTACAAAAGATGGTAATACATATAAAGAAGGAGACTTCTTATCACTTGATGGTTCAACTGGTTGTGTATATGGGGAAAAAATAAAGACAGTAGAACCAGAAATTAGTGGAGACTTTGAAACATTTATGAGTTGGGCAGATAGTATGAGAACTCTTAAAGTAAGAGCTAATGCTGATACTCCAAAAGATGCAAAACAAGCAAGAATGTATGGAGCAGAAGGTATTGGACTTTGTCGTACAGAGCATATGTTCTTTGAAGAAGATAGAATATTTGCAATGCGTCAAATGATTACAGCAGAAACAGTAGAGCAAAGAGAAAAAGCACTTGATAAGATATTACCAATGCAAAGAGGAGATTTTGAAGAACTATTCAAAGCAATGGAAGGATTCCCAGTAACAATTCGTTATTTAGATCCACCATTACATGAATTTTTACCACATACTGATGAAGAGATTAAACCACTTGCAAAAGAATTAGGGATGACTTTTGAAGATTTAAAATCAAGAATACTTTCGTTAGCAGAATTTAACCCAATGATGGGTCATAGAGGTTGTCGTCTTGCTGTTACATATCCAGAAATAGCAAGAATGCAAACAAGAGCAGTAATAGAAGCAGCTATTAATGTTAATAAAGAAGGATTAAATGTAATACCAGAAATAATGATACCTCTAGTAGGAGAAATAAAAGAATTAAAATATGTTAAAGATATAGTTGTTGAAACTGCAGGTAAAATAATTAAGGATAACAATGTAAAATTAGAATATCATGTAGGTACTATGATTGAAATACCAAGAGCAGCAATAACAGCAGATGAAATAGCAAAAGAAGCAGAATTCTTCAGTTTTGGTACTAATGATTTAACTCAAATGACATATGGATTTTCAAGAGATGATGCAGGCAAGTTCTTATCTGATTACTATGATAAAGGAATCTTTGAATCAGATCCATTTGCTAAGTTAGATCAAATAGGTGTAGGTTCGCTAATAAAAATAGCAGTTGAAAAAGGAAGAGAAACAAGAAAAAATATTAAACTTGGTATTTGTGGAGAACACGGAGGAGAACCATCTTCAATAGAGTTTTGTCATAAAGCAGGTTTAAATTATGTGTCTTGCTCTCCATTTAGAGTACCAATTGCTAGACTAGCAGCAGCTCAAGCTAAAATAAATGAGAGTAAATAATAACTATTTCAGGAGGGTATATTATGGATAGCGGATTTATAAAAAAAATTAAAGAGATAAATATTGAATATATAGAATTAAGATTAAACTATCTTGATTTAAATAATTTATATTATAGAGAAAAAAGTATTAAAGCTGAAATCTTGTTAAGGGAATCAAGAAGAGTATTGTGTAAGTATCTTGAAATGTTACCTTATATGATTTATGTAGAAGAAATGCATACATTCAAAGAATTTAATCGAGGAAGAATTAATACAAAATATATATTAGAAAAATATCAGCATTTAGTAAAAGATATACCTGAACACATAATAACAGATAAATATTCAATTCAAAATATTTGTTATCATGTTGTATATTTAAATGATAAATATAATTCGCATAATTGTTTATCACAAAAAGAAATTGATAAAGCATATTCTATTTTATTTAAAGGAAGAATAAGAGAAGATAAAAAGAAAATAAAAAAGGCATTAAAAATAAATATATATAAAAAAGCAAACTAAAAAGAGTATAGAATTATACTTTTTTTATGTTATAATTATTATAATAAGGGTGTGAATATATGGAATTAGGTAAAGTAATATCTATTGATGATGAGAATGTTGTAGTTAAAGTTGGAGTAGATTTAAACACAATAAAAGATATTGCAGATAAGTATGTATATTTTATTAAAAATGATATAAAAATAATTGGTAATATTACAAGGGTAAATTCTGATAGTATCTATATATCATTAAAAGGTGAAATAAAAGATGATATCTTTTTAGTGGGTTTATTAACAAAACCTTTATTTGGAGATATATGTTATTTATTAAATGATACAGATGTAATTAATAAACTAATTAGATCAAATAATGATAGTAAAGAATTATTAGTAGGTAAACTTCCTTTATTAAACTATGAAGATGCTAGGATACCTATTAATGGATTATTTAGTAATCATTTAGCAATATTTGGTAATACTGGTTCTGGCAAATCATGTGGACTTGCTAGAATACTTCAAAACACATTTTTTAATACAGATACACCACCAAAGAATTCAACAATATTTATATTTGATGTATATGGAGAATATGAAAAAGCATTTGATTTTCCAAATAGTCAGATTGGTTTTAAAAAATATTATACAGATATTAAAACACAAGATAATTTAATAAAGATACCACTATGGTTATTAAATCTTGATGATTTTGCTTTACTATTAAATGTAAATGATCAAACTCAATTACCAATAATAGAAAAAGCATTAAGACTTGTAACTGTATTTGCTAAAAATGATGAAAATACAAGAATATATAAAAATGATATCATTGCTAAAACATTACTTGATATACTTCATAGTGGTATGGCAGCATCACAAATACATGATCAAGTAATATCAATACTAACATCATTTAATACGACAGATTTAAACCTAGAATCTCCTGTTGTACAACCAGGATATACAAGAAGTTTAAGACAATGTTTAATAATAGATGCAAGTGGTAAAATGAATGAAATAAGTTTAGTAACAGAATTTATTAATAAATTTGTTAGAAAAGATTTGAAATTACAATTACCAAATGGAGATTCATATTTTTCTCTAGAAGATTTAAGAGATGCTTTTGACTTCGCATTAATATCAGAAGGAATGTTAAAAAGTGACAGAGTATATGATAAGATTAATATATTAAAAATAAGGTTGGAGTCATTAATATCAAGTGAATATGCAACATATTTTAGATTTGATGAATATATATCAAAGAAAGATTATATTAAATCATTATTAATGATAGATGATAATAAAAGAGCACAACTTATTAATATTAATTTAAATTATTTAGATGATCGTTTTGCAAAAATAATAACGAAGATATATGCTAAGATGTTATTTGAGTTTACAACACTTGTTAATCCAAGAGGATCAATACCAATACATATGATAATAGAAGAAGCTCATAGATATATTCAAAATGACAATGATATAAATGTATTAGGATATAACATATTTGATAGAATCACTAAAGAAGGTAGAAAATATGGAATGTTACTAATAATGATTTCTCAAAGACCTTCAGAACTCAGTGAAACAGCATTATCACAATGTTCTAATTTCTTTATATTTAAAATGGTACACCCATATGATATTGATTTTATTAAACAAATGGTACCCAATATAACAATAGAAGTATCTCAAAAAATAAAATTATTACAACCAGGTACATGTATTTCATTTGGATCTTCATTTCCATTCCCAATAATATTAAAATTTGATATTCCAAGTCCAACACCACTTAGTGAGAATATTAATATAGAAAAAACTTGGTATTAAGGAGAATATATGAAAAAACAATATGGAAAATATATATTATTATGTTTAATTACAATTATAGTACTTGGATATATATTATATTATAATTTAAAACAAGAAGAACCAAGTATACTTACTAAATACATAAATGAAATAAAATACAATAATATTAATAATTTTGTAATAGAAAACAGCCACGTAGTAATTTATGCTACAAATAATACTAAAAATATAAACTTTGAGAATGATTTAAAAAAAATAATTGTGAAATATAATATTGGAGAAAAAGTTTTATATTATAAAAATATAAACTATAAAGATATTAAAAGTAAGCCATATAATAAAACTAACATATTAGTCTTTTATAAAAATAATAAAATTAAACAAACCATAAGTACTAAGAATTTAACATATAATAATTTATTAGAATTATTAAAAGAGAATGAAATAATTAATGAATAATATAGTATTATATGAGCCAGAAATACCAGGCAATACTGGTAATATCATGAGAACTTGTGTAGCTACAAACACAGTATTACATTTAATAAAACCTCTTGGGTTTTCCTTAAATGATAGTTATTTAAAAAGAAGTGGAGTAAATTATATAGATAAACTAGAGTATTATGTGTATGAAAATTTTGATGAGTTTTTAAATAAAAACAAAGGAATATTTTATTATTTCACTAGATATGGAAAAAAACCACACACATCATTTAATTACTCTAATTCAAAAGAAAATATATATTTAATATTTGGTAAAGAAAGTACAGGTATTAAAAAAGATATATTAAAAAATAATATTGATAAATGTATGAGAATACCAATGACAAGTAATGTTAGAAGTTTAAACTTATCTAACTGTGTTGCAATAGTACTTTATGAAGTATTAAGACAACAAAATTATAATGATTTACTTATGACAGAACCTCATAAAGGAGAAGATTACTTATTAAAAGATAGCAATTAATTGCTATCTTTTATATATCCATTTAATCTAAATCTTTCTATTGTATCTTCTTTACTAGTTACTCCATATATTCTGTTTAATGTACTTTCTTCTTCCCCATTTGTAATAAAAGCAATAGTAGGAGTTCCTTGTACTGATAATATTGAAGTAAGTTCTATATTTTCATCTTCAGTTAAAGTAGAATTATCTAAATAATATAAAGTAATATTATATTTTTTTACTACACTTAAAAGAGTTGGTTTATATTGTTGACATGCAGAGCAACTGTCATGTCCAACATATATTGCAAAAGAGTCTTTATTTTCCATTTTTGTTTTAAATTCATTAAATGTTACTTTATGTAATATATCATCACTAATACTAACATTTAATTTATTATATAGAAATATCCCTACCAAAATTAATACAATTAATATTGCTACTATTATTAATGTTTTTTTCATTTTATCACCTAAAATATATTTTATCATATATATTATAAAATCAATTGTTTTTTTTTAAAATAAATGATAAAATTAGATTAATGATAGGAGAATTGTAATGAAAAAAGTAATTTTAACTTTAATTATGTTTTTAGTATTTGGATTTACAATTAAAGCAGAATGCACAGATGCTGTATATGCTAGTTTAGTATTTGAAGCAAAAGAACTTGAATATAACTATTCAATATACGATACTGGATTAAAAGAAGAATATCCATTAATGAGATATAGAATAATAGTTAGTAATATTACACCAAATTTGTTAGTACAATATGGTGATGATAATACTACAATTACTTCAAGAAATAATGTTATAACTAATTTAATGCCAGGTCAGGCATACTTCTTTTCCATAACAGGATCTTTAACATCAGAGTGTCCAGGTAGAGACCTATCATCAAAGTATGTTACTTTACCAGAATATAATGCATATATTAATACTGATGAATGTATAGAATCACCAGAATTTAAATATTGTGATAAAGATAAATCAGTATCTGAGATGGTGTCATATGAAAACTTTATTGATAGTTATTACACATATTATTCTGAAAAAATAAATAAAGATGAAACTCCAGAAATAATAGCTGAACCAAATAGTAAAAAAACAATTGATATCAAATGGATAATTATTCCATTAGTATCAATCATTTTAGTAGTAGTTATTATTAGAATAATAATTGTAAGAAAAAGGAGAATAATATGAAAAAAGCAGTTATACTATTAATTATTACTTCATTATTTTTTGTGGGCACTTTAAAAATAAATGCGGAGACACTATACGCATATAATAAATGCCCATCAGGTTCGTTTACTTGGTATTATACATCATTAAATAATAAAGAGACAGTAAATGTGGTTTTTGTGCCAAAAAATAATTCACAAAAATATAAATGGAGTACAAATACAAATAATTATGTTAATGAAAAAGCAGTATGGAATAATTATGAAAAAGAATATACAGGTGTTAGAACTTTTTCATTATATGTAAATATGAATTATATTAGACAAGGAAAAATTGACTTTGGTTTATATTCATGTTTAACACCAACATTTAATTCATATGATTCAACTTATGAAATAACTTCAATAAGAGTAACTGGTAGTGGAGATAATCAAAAACTAGTAGTAGCGGGATTTGCTTTTACTTTAACTAAGAATGGTTACAAAATTCATAATGTAAATCCTACAATTAGTTTAAGTGTAACTAATAATGACTATATGTATTTAAAAGAATCAGAGTTTGATACTTCTGCAAAAAATACATATTTAAAGCGTTGTACATATAGTAGTGGGGGAAAATATTATAAATGCCCCAAAGATTCATATAAAATATATCAAAATAGTACTAATGAAGCAGCAATATTTAATCAGGCATCAGCAGATAAAATAAATTTATTTAATGATTATTCTTATACTAGATATTATGCAAAAGATTGGGGCGTTGGAAATTTTGCATTAAGGAGTGACAAATCTACTTCTGGAAAATTGGAATATTGGCAATTATTCAATTTAAAGGGAAGTGATTATGTTGATGGCACAACAACAAATTCTTATAATATTGGAGATAATTTAAGTATCAAAAAGAATAATAACTGGGAAAATGCTTCAAAAGCAGACGTTATTAATTATTTTGTAAATCAAGGATATAAATTTTATATTAATGGAAATTTTAAGTTTTCAATACCAGTAAAAAGCATAACAGGAGCTTTATCTAAATCAGTAACACCAACAGCAACAATGCCCATAACATCATTAAAATTTTCTTTAAACATATATGATAAAGGTGGTAATAAAACAATCTATGGTAAAGAAGTATCAATAAATAGTGTAAATTCATATATAACACAAGTAGGTGTTATGAAAAAAGTTTTAGATGATGTAAGTTTATCAAATGATACAAAAATGTCATTTACGACTGTTACATCAAATGACAGAATTAAATTTCTAAATGTAAGTACCATGAGAGGAAGAATAGTAGGACCAAATAGTCAAATGATTCCATATACTTTAGAAAGCGGAACATCACCATATTTTGCAAATACATATGGTAGCAATACTATATATCACGATTCAGCAGGTATAGCAGGTAAATATTATTATTATGTTGATGAAGATGGAATTGTTAAAAATAGTAAATATTATCCTATCAATTTTTATCGTTTAAAAATTCGTACAGATGTTAAAGGAAGTAACCAAGTTAATACTGCAAATTGTACTAGTTCAAATAATGATGATGGTACACCATGCATGAGACCAGCATCACAAACAAGTATAAGCGAAGGTAAATATACATTAATATATGCTCTTGGTACTTGGATAACGCCAATAAGCACAACTAATTTTAAAATTGGTTGTAAAGCAGGATTTACATTATTTGGGAATAGTTGTTGTCCAACCAGTCCAATTAATAGATTAATTAATGAATATGGTACAAATAATAAGACATGTTGTGATACTAAATACTTTGCAAAAAATTATAGCACAGGTGCTACAGAATGTTGCCCTACTGGAATAAGAACAGTATATACCCCTAGTGGAAAAATAAATCTTTGTGAGAATGTATGTCCACTTATAACTTGCCCATCGGGCACTCAAAAAGATATTGAAGGTAAATGTTGTAATGTAGGATCAATAAGTGCATCTAATGGAAAATGTTCAGTTGATAATGAGGTAGCAGTAGATGATGGTACAGGTAGTGTTTGTAAAGTAAGTGAAACTGGTGGGTCTTGCAAATGTAAACCACTTGTGGAAGAGTATACTTGCAAAGCTGATAGTTCATCTACAATAACAACAAAAGAAAAAAGATATAAAGTAAATTTAAATGGAACTACTAATAAAACAACTTGCTCAGAAAAATATACATTGACATTTAATAAAGAAGTTAGTGTATTACAAGGTAGTTACTTTAGTTATCCAATAGGATTAACAGTTACAAGAGATTGTTGGGGTGGAGGAGTTTCAGTAACAAAAGTATCACCAAAAGTTACAATAACAAACTTACCTTCATATGCAACAGATGCAAATATAATTAAAACAGCAATAGCAGATATATTTTTAAAGAATGTATCAGTAAATGCAACGCAAATAGATCCAACACTTTTGGAACATACAATGGCTAA
This sequence comes from Bacilli bacterium, assembly GCA_035388245.1. Classification (GTDB taxonomy): domain Bacteria; phylum Bacillota_I; class Bacilli_A; order RF39; family UBA660; genus DAOOPL01. The sequence continues at coordinate 14,150 of DAOOPL010000001.1, forward strand.
TTTAAATAAGAAAGAATATAGCATAGTTTATAATAGCGAGACAGTAAACTCAATAGGTGGTAATAAGGTAAGACAAGAAATAAAATATAATCTTATTCAATATAAACATGATTATTATTTAAATACATTTACAGGAAAGATTAGAGCAGCAGAATTAGGATTAGGTGAAGGATATTTACCTTCAGGCAAGTATGTATATATATTATTAAATGCACCAACAGGTAAATATAATAATGATGTAGTACTTAATATTCATGGAAATACAATAAAAATAGATTGTAGTTATGAAATAAAAGAAAATATAATACAAAAATATGCATATAGACAAGTTGATACAGATAAGATTTTCTCAAGAAGTAGAGTTGGTAATAACTGGAAAACAGAAACTGCAAAAGCAATAATAAGTAAAGTACAAAATAGTGCTAATGAAGTCTATGAAGAAGGAAGAGCAATGTATGAAATTAATCTTGATTCAGTAGAAGTAATTAACAAAGTAAAAGAATATGCTGAGACTAATGGGTATTATAATTCAGAATTAAGAAGTGATGGAACAAGTAGTTTTATTTATGAAACATTTAGAAATAATATATTGGTAAATAGACTTGATAATTTACTTAAAGACATTATTGAATAAAGGAGTTGATGAGTTATGAATATGTCTGCATGGGGAGCGTTTTTACTAGCATTATGTTTAATAACATTAGTTACTTTGGGAGTTATACAAGTTATGACAAGTACTAATGAGAGTGATTATTATGTTATGAGAGAAACAGTAGAATCTTCTTTAGAAGATGCAATTAAACCAGAAAGTCTTACTCAAAGTGATGGACCAGAAGTAAGCGAAGAGAGATTTATAGAAATAATAACTATGAGATTTGCTACATCAGCAGATCCAAGTAGAAAATATAAAATAAGAGTAACTTGTTTTTCTCCTAAACCACCAATGGTATGTGTAGAAGTAGCAACAACTATAACAACTAAGAAGTTTTTAAGTGATGATACTCAAACAGAAACAGTAGTAAATAGAATAAATGCAATTTTAGAACAAAAAGTAGCAACAACATCACAAAATTGATGTATAATGTAAATATAAAATAGAAAGGGATAGAAAATGGAAAAAATAAAACAGTTTTTCAAAAACAAAAATACAGTAACATTTTTAGGAGTGATAGCAGCCGTATTAATTTTATATTTCTCATATCAATATAAAGTTAAACAAGCAACTGAACCAATAAAAGTACCAGTTGCAAAAGTTGCAATAGAACCAAGAACAAAAATCACTAGTGATATGATATCTTATATTAATGTACCACCAGCATTTGTAACAAATGGAGTTGTTGTAGATGAAGGAAGTATAATTGGTAAGTATTGTTCACATAATACTATAATTCCTCAAGGAAGTGTATTTTATAAAGCAATATTAAAAACAAAAGATGATATGCCTGATTCAGCTTTAGAAAGCCTTAAAGAAGGAGAAACATTAGTTAACTTACCAGTTAATATGGAAAAGACATATTATAATACAATATTACCAAATAATTATATTGATTTATATATTAAAACAACTAATCAAAATGGTAAGATTATATATGGGAAATTATTTGAAAATATTAAGGTATTAGCAGTAAAAGATGGTTCAGGTTTAAATGTTTTTGAAACATTAGAAGTAACAAGAACACCTAGTACTGTAATATTTGCAATGCAAAATGCTAATCATATATTAATTAGTAAAGCTATTGCTTTAGAAAAAGAAGATATATTATCAATAGAACCCGTACCAATTAGTAAAGAATTTGCTAATAAAGAAGAGGGAGAAGCTGTAAGCAGCGAAACATTAAGGACAATTATTGAAAATAGAACCGGAACAATAGGTGATTAATTATGAATAACTCAATGTTCTCCTCAATTGATTTTGGACCTATTAAGAAATATTTAGAAGAAGATGATATTACTGATATTTCTTATAGTAATAATGGACAAGTTTGGGTTAAAACATTATCTAAAGGTATTTATAGAGTAGATGAACCAGAAATAAATAATACACTTATAGAAAAAATAGCATTTCAATGTTCAAATATAATGGGTAAGACATTTAATATGGCATCTCCTTTTCTAGATGCAGAGAGTGCAGAACTACGTTTAAACTTTGTACATGATTCAATTGCAAAAAATGGTATAGCTGCTGTTTTCCGTAAAACTCCAGCAAAGATAAGACTAGAAAAAGAGAAATTATTAAGAGAAAACTATGTATCACTTGATATACATGATTTCCTATTAACATGTGTATATGGGCATTGTAATATAATGGTAAGTGGTGAAACTGGATCTGGTAAAACAGAGTTTGTAAAATATTTAGCAGCACATATTAGAGAAAATGAAAAGATAATAACCATAGAAGATACACTAGAGTTACACTTGGATCGTATATTTCCACATAGAGATATAGTTGCTATGAAAACTAATAATATAGCATCATATACAGATGTACTTGTAACTTGTATGAGACAAAATCCAAAATGGATATTACTATCAGAGGTTCGTAGTGCAGAAGCAGTTATGGCTGTTAGAAATTCAATTTCATCAGGTCATAATATATTATCTACAACACATGCTGATAAAGCATCTTCAATACCTACAAGACTTTATAGTTTACTTGAAACAAATATAGATATGGATCAATTTCTAAGATCAATATATAGATATATACAACTAGGTGTACATATTCGTGGATATCAAGATAGAACAACAAAAGCATTTCATAGAGAAATATGTGAAGTAGTAGAGTTTTATGTAGATAAAGATAATAATCCAAAAACAAATACAATATATAAAAAGAGTATGGATGGAAAAGAAATAAAAAATAATCCAAGTTCATATATATTAGAAAATTTATCATCACAAGGTATTTATTTAGATAAAGATTGTATAGTAAAAAATCCTGTATTTTCAAATGAATTACCAAGTGAGAGCAATAAAACAGCAGAACAAATAATAAGTGAAGAAGACACATTATTTTAGAAAGGGGTTGTAACTATGGAATTTCTTTTTATACTAGGTATAGGAGTATTTATATTCTTATATAGAGTAAATGAAAAGGAAAGTGCTTACGAATATGTAGTTGGACAAGTAGGTGTACTTTATGAAAAGTATGCTCCTGTCTCATTTAAATCAATAAGAGAAAAAGTAAAAGCACTAGGTCAAGAATATACTGCAAGACAGTATTTAACACAAGTACTTATATTAGGTGGTCTTGCTGCAGGTATATCATATTTATATTTCTATGATTTAGTAATAATGTTTATATATGCAATTGCAGCTATCGCAACCGTACCTTTCTTAGCTAACTTAAGATGTAAAAAAGTGTATAATGAATTTATTTTTGAACAAATACAAATATATACAACTAATACAATAATGGAATTTCAAACAACTAAATCATTTGTAAAGGCATTAGAAGGTGTACTAGAATCTAAAATACTAGAAGATCCAGTTAAATCAGATGTAAAAGTAATGATAGATTTAGCATATAAAAATGGTGCTATAGATGAATCTATTAAATATATGAATAGTAAATATAATTATCAAGTAGTTAAAAATATGCATCAGTTATTTATACAAATAACTAATGAAGGAGCTCAAAATACAGATGAATCTTTAGAAAACATGTTACAAAATATAGATATGTTAGTAGAGGCTGTTTATAGAGATAAAATGGATAGAGAAGTATTCCATAAAAAGTTTCTAAACTATGGATTTATGCTATATTTACTCGTGCTAATAATTCAATTAATGATGCAAGGGACTTATGTAATTATGACAAAATTATTACTAGTAAAAATATTATTACACTTAATAATAATATTTGATACCTATTTCTTATTAGGTGGAGAAAAATATTATAATGAGAATGTAGGTGGTGAATAATGGAAATAGCAATAGTAGGAATAATAATAATTATAGTATTACAAGCAAATAATATTATTAGTCTTGAGAAACTTGCAAATGATAACAAACAATATTTTAGCTTTTTAAAAGAAAAAGACTATGATTTCTTTATTAAAGCAAAATATGGAGACTCAGAAAACCCAGAACTATTTTATAATAAAAGAATAAAATCAACATTCTTAACATTTGTAGGACTATTTTTTCTAATACTATCAGTATTCTCATATGTCAATTTAATAATAGTATTAGTAGCTACAGCACTTGTATATAAATCACAATACTTTAGATTAAAAAAATATTATAGACAACATATAACTCAAATAAACATGGAATTACCATATTATCTAAAAAATATAGAGATACTAATACAACACTATACAGTACCAGTAGCACTATCTAAATCAATAAAAGAAGCACCAGAAATATTTAAAGATGGTTTAAGAAAAATGATTGATAAAATTAATCAAGGAGATTCAACAATAGAACCATATATGGAATTTTCTAGAGAATATCCAGTAAGAGACTCAATGAGAATGATGAGATTACTATATAGACTTGGTCTAGGTTCTCAAGAAAATAAACATGAACAACTGCTAGTATTCTCAAGAACAATATCATCACTACAAGGTAAAGCAAGAGAACAAAAATATAAAAGAAGACTAGAAGTAATGGAAAGTAAAACAATGTATATGTTAGTAGTAACAGGAATAGGGACAATGCTATTAATGATTATGTCACTAGCATTAACATTCCAATCATACTAATATGTAAACATATAAACATATAATTGATTTATAAAAAAATATATAGTATACTTATAAATATAGTATAAGTCGAAAGAGGGTGAGATTTAGTGAAAGAATCAGCAGGAGAATTAAACATGACAGTAGTAACAGTGGGAATAATAGGTATATTATTAGCATTAGTTATAGGTTTTAGTGATCAAATAGGTGAATGGGTTGAAGATTTGTTTGATCCACAAAATGTTCAACAACAACAATAAAATAAAAGGGAAGTGATAAGTTGAGAGAGTCAGCAGGAGGATTAAGAGTACTGGGAATGGTAATGGTGTTCTTCTTTATTTTTATTATGCTACTGGCAGTTTCTATCAATTATGCACAAGCTTTTAGAGTTAAGAATAAGATAATTGATTACATTGAACAGTATGAAGGATACAATTTATTAGCACCAGGTGATGATAGTACTCAGTATGGTAATGCAAAAGATAAAATTGATGACTATATTGATAGTATTGGATATTTTACTTTTGAAGATGGTAGTAGTGCAGCGAAAACAGGTAGTTATAGTGTTTGTAGAAAAGAAGTAACTAGAAATCAAGTTAGAGGTAGAATATATACTATAGTAACAAATGTTACTTTACATTTACCGGGTATAATAACTGATTTAAGCATACCAATAACAGGAGAAACAAAATTCATTAGTAAAAATGGTGTTGATTATACTGATTCTAGTATGAATGAGGGTATTCAAGTGTGTAATTAATTTTTATTGACAAATAATAAATAATAATGTAAGATTTAAATATAGTAAGGAGTGATTTATATGTTTATATTAGAAACAGCTTGTTATAATCTGCAAGTTAAAACAATAATTGGAGCAATACGTTATATTGTTACATTTATACAGTTTGTTGTACCAGTATTATTAATTGTGTGGGGTATTTTAGATCTTTCTAAAGCAATTACTGCAGGTAAAGAAGAAGAAATAAAAAAATGGCGTAAAACACTAGTTGATAGAATTATTGCAGCAGTTATAGTTTTCTTAGTACCATTTATTGTATTTACAATAACTGGATTACTAGGGGATTCAAAATGGAAAGATTGTTGGCAAGAAGCATCAGAAGTAAAATTGTCAGACTTAGTAAATTTTACTGAGAATCAAGGAAAAGGTAAAAAAGCTCAATAATTAAATATTAATTAGTTATAATTAGCTATTTGTATAAAAAACAAATAGTTTTTTTATTGTATTTATAATATTTTTATGTTAAAATTATGTATAGTAGTTGGGAGTGAACATAATGAATGAAAAGTGTGAAACTATTACTGAACTTATGACAACTTATTGGGCATATATATATATACTTATACCAATAGTAATAATTGTATTAATAGTATTTAGTTATGCTAGAGCAGTTATGTCATCAGAAGCTGATGCATTAAAAAAAGCCCACACTGCAAATATTAGACGTTTAATAGCGGGTGTTATTTTAGTTATGTTACCATTTTTAATAAGAACTATATTTGATTTATTTGGAATAGATTTTTGTATATAAAGGGGTGAAAATATGTTAATTCTTGCATCAGTCATAGGGGTTTATTTTAGAGAACTATTATACATGATTGATTTTGCAGTATATGCTCTTGTTGGTGGAATATATAATCTTTTTATTGATATCACAAAAGTAAGAATAGATAATGATATCATCAAGGGATTTGTTAACAGTATGTATGCAATAATAGCGATATATTCTCTATTTATTATGGCTAAAATGTTAATAAATATTATTCTTAATCCTGATGACTTTAGTGATAAAAAGAAAGGTACTGGTGCAATATTTACTAGACTTGTTATTGCAATATTTTTAGTTGTATTAATTCCTTTTATATTTCAAAATGCTTTTTTAATTCAAGATAAATTACTTGCTACTGATTCTGATAATCCAGGGATATTAGTAGAATTATTTCTAGGAGATCAGCAACAAATTGATTCAACGGCTGATCCTGGTGAAGAAATAAAAAATTTAGTTATATCAGCATTAATAAAGCCTGAAGAAAAATATGGTGAAATTATATATTCAAATTATCTTGATAAAAATAATAATAATGAATTTGATGAAGGAGATATACCATTGGTAGATCCAAATCAAGATTCAACAGGTACAAAACCAAAATTAATGACAATTTTATTATATAAGGCAGCAGGAAACTGTGCGGAAGATGATAAATGTATAGAAATAATTAATAAATACAATGATTTTTTAGCAGGTTCAGCAGTTGGTACAAAAAATGCATCAATATTGCTTCAACCAATTTTGACAACACGCGTAAAAGATGATGTAACAGGAGAAAAAGAATTTGTATTATCATATTCTTATTTTGTAGTAACAATATGTGGTGCTTTTATAGCATACATACTATTAAGTTTTTCTATTGATGTTGCAGTTCGTGTATTCAAATTAGGAGTATTACAAATTACTGCACCTTTATTTGTTGCAACATATGTTGATCCAAAATCGGCAGAAAGTGGGCCATTTAGTAAATGGCAAAAAGAAACAATATCCACATATATACAGGTATTTATTAGAGTAATACTTATGGTCTTTTTAATAATATTTGTAAGACTAATAGGTGATAGTGGTGGAGAGTTCTTTAAGATGATGGAGCAAGGAAAAGCAAATATATTGTTAGTACAACTTGCATTAATGATTGGACTGCTAATATTTATTAAGAAAGCACCAAAAATGATAGAAGATTTATTAGGTATTAAGAGTGATAGTAAACTTGGTATCATGGAAAAATTAGGTGGAGCAGCATTAATTGGTGGAACTGCTAAAGCTATGGGTGAAAGAATTAAAAAAACAAGAACAGGTATAAAGAATTCAGCTATTGGTGGAGTAAAAAGAGGTATTGGTAGTGGTCTTTCTGGATATCAAGCAGCAAGAGGTGTAGGAGCAGATCGTAGTAAATCATTTAGACAAGGTCTTGGTGGTTTTGCAAAAGGAGTAAGAGTTGGTGGTACAGAAGGATATAAAGCAGAAAATACAAGAGGATATTATACTAAAGGAAGAAAAGATACAAATAGTAAATATAGAACTACTGGTGAGAAGCTATCTGGTGCACTTAAGGATTTAGCATTAGGCCCTGAAAGTTTATTTTGGGATGCAGAACTTGAAAAAGATGCTAAAAAAGCAAAGAAAAGAGCAAGTTTATTATTACCTGAATTATTTACAGTGGATGAATATGGTAACAAACATGTTGCCCCAACTACAGATCAGGAATTTATTAGAGCAAGGCAAGACAAAGACCCTAGTAAAAAACCTACTACGGTAAAATTCGAGGAAATAGATCCTATTACAGGTAAAAAGATACCAAAAATGGTACCACAAATGGTATTTGATGAAAAAACAAAAACAATGATACCACAAATGGAACTTGACCCAGTAACAAGAACAATGAAACCAAAAATGGTTCAAAAAGAGGAATATGTATTAACTGCAAATGACGTAAGTGCGACAAAGAAATCAGTAGAGTTTGTAGAAGCAACACCAGAAGTAAAACATACTGTATTAGGAAAAATGCTCGAAGTTAGAAAAACAGCTGTTGATGCAGCAATTGTTGCAACAGATGATAATAGAGAAATTGATAGTAGATTAGCTACAGTAATAAAAAATATTTCTGATGAAACTGGAAGACATGGTGCAGTTATTGCTAAAGTACAAGAGGCAAAAGCAGAGGCGACAAGAACATATACTCAATTAGGTCTAGCGCAAGGAGAAACAGCAAGAACAAATTTAGAAATAGAGAGATTACAAACAAGAGAAAAAGATTTGGAGGAGCAAAAAACAAAATTAGAAGCAGAACAAAAACAGGCACATCAAATAGAAATTACGGCTTCTGATCCTGAACAAAAAGCAAAAGCACAACAAAGAAGAGAGCAAGCAGAAGCAAGAATAAGCGATATAGAAAAATCAATATTGTCAGTAGTTGAACAAGTTTCAGGTGCAAAAGCAGAACATACTAAAGCTCAATCAGCAGAAGTTTCAGCACTACAAGCACATGAATTAGCACAAAAAGCAATAGAAGAAGCAGAGGCTGAAGAAAAAGCAGCAGGTGTTAGTGCAGAAGCTTTAGAAGCTTTAGAAGAACAAAGAAGAGATTTGGAAAGAAGAAAAGTATCTAATGCTGCTGTTATTGAAAAAGGTGTTAAAAGTGCTGATACAATTGATGGAGAAGCATTTGATCCAAGTAATCTTGAACATCGTACAAGAATTAGCCAAATATTTTCTAAAGATCAAGAAGAAATTGATAAATTAAAACCACAAGAATCAAAATAAATAAAAAGGGAGGCAGTTATGAATCAAGAGTATTTGATACCAGCAAATGCAAAAAGAGGTATGCTCATATTTAATGTTTTTAGAACAATAGATTTAATTATTGCAGGAGTTGGAACAGGAATTACTATTATTGCATTTTTAATAGTACAACCAAACACATTATGGAGTGCAGTATTAGTACTAGCTCCAGTAGCAATAGCAGCATTTTTAGTAACACCATTTGCACATTATCACAATGTGCTTTGTGTGTTAATAAATATATATGAGTTTTTAACAACACAGCAAAAGTATAAATGGAAGGGTTGGTGTTCAAAAGATGAATACAGCGAATAGTAAGACAACAGACTTATTAATACCAGTAAGAGGCATCGTAAATGGTATGATAGAGTTAGATAATAAGGAGAAGGTGGCAGGAGTCAAAGTAACGCCTAGAAATATCTTTATATTAGATGAAGCAATGCAGTTTTCTGTAATAGATAATCTAAAGAATTTCTATAATACGTTAGACTTTGAATTTTGGCTTGTAGTAGCAGATAGACCAGTTGATATATCTGTTTATTTAGCACAATTACAAGCACTATATAATAGTTCTCAAGATTCTATTACAAGAAAGTTAGTATCTGAAGATTTAAAGAAAGCTAATGATTTTGCAAAAGAAAATGTAACTGATGTAGAGTTTTATATTTTATTTAAAGAAAAAAATGTAGATAATGTGCAAAAGAAGATAAGAATAATGATAAATGGACTTGCTGCTGCAGGACTTGTTGCAGCACAAGCTAATAATGAAGATTTAAGAACATTATTAGATAATTTCTTAAATGGTGGAGTAACCACTAAGTTTGGGACGGTGATGGCGTAATGAATATAAAGAAAGAGTTAGCACCTAAGGGTCTAGAGTTTCATCCATCAGATTTTATAGTTAGTGATAAATGGGCAACAATATTAACAGCAATATCTTATCCAACATGGATTACACCTGGTTTCTTAGCAAATATTACTAGTAATTCTGGTGTAAAGATAGTTATAAAACACATACCAGTACCATTTATGGTAATGTCTAAAATGCTTAATAAACAATTATCAGAGCTAAGAGATTTATATGAAAAAGAAAAAGATAAATTATATCAAGAAAGATTAAGACAAGATTATGAGTCATTAAATGATTTTATACAAATGATTACTACTAATCAATCTAAGATATATGATTTTCAAATGCATATTATGATTACAGCAGATACTAAAGAAGATTTAGAAGCAAAGAAAATACAGATGAAAAACTACTTAGAAGCTTTAGAAATAAGAGCAGTACCACTTAGGTTTGAACAAAAGAAAGTACTTAGTTCTATGCTTCCAATATATGGTAAACAAGATATTGAAGAGCAAATTGGTACTCCAATTGCCTCTCCAACAATAGCAGCTATGTATCCATTTATATTTGATAGTTTAAAAGATCCAGGCTTATCATGCCTACTTGGAGTTGATTTCTCTGGTGGTGTAGTATTATTTAATCAGTTCTTATATCAAATGAGAAAAGAACATAATAGAAATAATGCTAATATGATAATACTTGGTACTTCTGGTTCTGGTAAGTCAACAGCAGCTAAGTTATTACTTCGTACTAATATTAGAAACAATTATAAATCAGTTGTTATTGATCCAGAAGGTGAACTAGAAGAAATGGTTGCTAGAATGAAAGGTGACTTTATTGACCTTGGTAAAGGTGGTCAATTTGGTATGGTTAATCCTCTTGAAGTAATACTTGATGCTGATGAAGATGAGTTAAAGCAAGGATTAGGATATACAGTACTTACTAAGACACTACAATTCTTAAAAGCATTTATGAAATATTATGATCCATCTATTACAGAAGATATTCTTACTATGTTTAGTGAGATAGCACAACTAACATATCAAAGATTTAATATATCATTTGAATCAGATTTTTCTAATTTAAAATCAGAACAATACCCAGTATTTTCAGATTTATATGAAACATTAATAAGAAGATTAGAAGCTTATGGTGATCAAGTTACTCATGAAAAAGATATATTAGAAAAACTTGAATTAAAAGTAAGACCACTGGTTAAAGAACTTAAATTTTATTTTGATGGTCATACAACAATACAACCTCGTACTAAGTTTATAGTATTTAATATTAGAGAGTTAATGCAGGCAGATACTAATATTAGAAATGCACTATTTTTCAATATATTAAAATATGCATGGGGACATTGTTTAGATAAATCAATTAATACAATATTAATGGTTGATGAAGCTCATATACTATTAAGTGGTAATAATACTTTAGGTGCTGATTTCTTGGCACAAGTACAAAGAAGAGCACGTAAATATAACAGTGGAACAATATTTATTACTCAACAACCAAGTGACTTTGCAGATCCTTCTGTAATTACTCAGGGTAAAGCAATATTTGATAACGCATCATACTACTTAATAATGGGATTAAAGAAACAAGCGACAGATGATTTAGCTAAATTAATTGATTTAAATGAGAATGAAAAAGAAACAGTTAAAAGATATAATCAGGGAGAAGCACTATTTGTATGTGGTAGTAGACGTATGAGAATAGATGTAGTATTAACTGAAACAGAACTAGATTCATTTGGTTCTGGCGGTGGATTATAATTAAATAAAAATATTATAAATTAAAATAGATATTATAAATTCAATATCTATTTTTTAATATAATATGATATAATATAATAAAATAAAGAGGTGATTGCATGTCTAGTTTTTTTAGCAGAAATAAGCCTGGTAGTAGCGATAGTCAACCTGATTTACCAAATAATAGTAGTATACAAAAAGCAGATGGTAGTACACTTTCAGATGATAAAAGTCCTAGTACTAATCAATCACCAATAATTGATAATAATAGCTATGAAAATAATCAAGGGCAAAGACCTTTTAGATTAAATGATAATCAAGAGAGAGAGGATTTAGGAATTAGTAAAAGACCATTAAATAAGAATACAAATCCTAACAGCTTTCAAGATTATTCAAGAAGAGATGATGATTTTGAAGATTCAATAAATGACCTCGATGAAGATGAAGAAGATATAGATGATGAATATGATAATGAAGAAGAAAATGATATTCAAAATCGAGACTCACGAAATAAAAGAGATTCAAAAAATAAAAGTAAAGATGAAGCAAAAGAAAAACTAAAAAATAAGGCTAAAAAAAATTCAGAAACAGATTCTCCAGATAAAACAATGGGAAGAGCAGCAAAAAACAAACCAATAAGTTCTACAGCACCTAATATTAGTACTGATGTTGCAGGAGCAAATGCAAGTGTTGCTAGTACAAGTGCGGGAGCAGCAGGAGTAAATACTGCTGGTACTGCTGGAGCAACTAGTGCTGCAGGAGCTGCTGGTGCAAGTACTGGAGCAGCAGGAGCAGGAGCTGCTGTAGCTACCAGTGCTGGAGCAAGTGCTGCTACGGCTGGAGCAAGTACAGGAGCAGCAGCTGGAGGAACAAGTATATTACCATATATATTGATTGGGGTTGCTGGTTTAGTAGTACTTGGAATACTTATTTTTTATATATATATTTTAGTAGTAACACTATCACCTGGTTCTGGTGGAGATGATTTAAATAATTATTCTAAAAAAGATAGAGAGATATTACAAAAAATAGCAATGTATACTATGTTACATCCAGATGTTGATTCAGCACTTGCTCTTTCTGTTATATATTATCCACATAATGAGGCAGTTTTTAGTGGTAATGTTTTATATTATATAGGAGCAGAAGACACAAGTGGTGAAGAAACAGATGGTGAAATAGATAATGAAAAAAGCATTGAAGAAAGACTAGAAGAATTGGAAAAAGATAAAGATGGAGATACGGATGATGTAAATCTTCTAATAATTGAAGAGTATTTAGATGAATTTGGTAAAGTATTACAAACAATGGAAACAGAAGGAGAAAACTTTGAAAAGTATCTTAAAACAGATTATTTTTTAAATAATAAATATTATAAAAAATTATTGAAAAGAAGAAATAAAAAAGTGGCAACAGAAGCACAGCTTATAGATGCAATATATGAAGATGTTTCTGATCTAACTCAATATATGCAAAACTATATACATGATTATTCAAATGGTAATTGTACAGTATCAGTAACAGATGGAGGTAAGATTAATTTTGATTCATCAAAGATAGCATCAACATATATTCAATTAGTAGATGACACTTGTACTGGTAGTTTTAGCACATGTACAGCAACAAATTATATTGGAGAACCAATTGACTTAAAAACATATGTTATGGGTGTTACTTATGCAGAAATTGGTGTATCAAGTGAGTCTTATGATGAAGAAATAAAAGCACAAATTATTGCAGCAAAAAGTTATACATTAAGTAGAAGTGAAGTTATGGGTAGAACAATAACTACTGAAGCTGGTAAGACAATTAGATATATGAATAATAATACTAATGATCAAGTATATTGTAATGTATCTACAGGTTGTGAGGCTAATGGTGGATCAAATCCAAAACCAGCACTACCACAAGACCAACAAGATAGATTAAGTTCTTTATATGATTCTGTTTCAAATAAATACATATATGATAAAGAAACAACTAAAACATATGGAGCATATGTTAATAGTATTAATGATGAAAGCACTAGCTGTAAAGCAGGTAGTTGCATGTTTCAAGAGCAAGTTAAACAATTTGCTAAAGAAAATAAAGACTATCAAACAATACTATTTCAATCATATTCTGAAGAAGGAAGATTTGCTCTTTTAGATATTAGTGATAATTCAGTATCAATTGGTACTGTTGATTGTACAATTGCATCAGCAGTTGCTGGTATTAGAACAAAAAGGCCAACAGCAGAAGATAAATACTTTAATCCACCAATAAATAATGCGTCTGGAAGTGAAAAGTTTCAGTGTCCATGGTATGCAAGATCAAGGGCAATGGAAATAGTAAATACTAGTACTCTTGATGCAGCAACAAAACAAAGAGCAACAAATGCGCTATTAAAAGTAACTGGTAATGCAAGCCAGTGGTGGGGAAATTCATATCTTGATGCAACGTTCGCACGTAGCAACAATGTAAATGCTGTAAAGGCAGGATCAATAGTTGTATGGCAGTGGCCACCAGATGATATTCCAAGATGGGCTGGAGGAAATAATTATGGACACGTGGGTATTGTTGAAGCCGTGACTGATGAAGGTGTAGTAATTTCTGAAGGATGGAGAATAAGAACATGTCCAAGATCAAGTGAAAGTTATTTATGTATGGGATTTAATAATAGTACTTGGAGTGTTGAAAAAGTTAATAGAAGTAGTAGATATCAATTTTTAGGTTATTATTATTTATTAGAAGTTAAGAATAATTAGGAGATAAAATGAAAAAAATAAGAGTTTTAGTAATTATTTTTATGTTAGTGTGTATATCTGGATGTACTGTAAAGTATAATGTAACTATCAATAAGAATGGTTATGTTAAAGAAGAAATAGTTGCAACAGAGTTTAATACATATTTAGGTGAAAACCCAAGTAATAGCGTAAGCATTGATTATAAAAAGTATAAATCTCTTGCAAAATTTAAAAATTATTCATCAGAAAGTATTAAAAAAAGTAATGAAACAGGCATGAAATTAAGTAATGATTATATTGATACCTGTGATTATATTGAAAACTCTCTTGCTACGCGTTATGTATTTTTAAGTATGAAATGTACAGAAACAGACAAATATTATAAAATTATTAATGATGGAGATTTTCTTGGGGGATGTTTTGAATGTAATGATGAGATAAATAATATTGATAAATTATATATCACATTTAGTTTACCAGAAAAAGCAATAGCAAGTAATGCTGATAAAGTTGTTAATAATAAATATAATTGGATTATAAATAGAAATGATACCAAAGATAAAAGTTTTATGTTAAAAATTGAAAAGCATATCCCTTCTGAAAACAATAACAATGCTATAATGATGTATGTTTTAATAGGGATTGTAATAATTCCTGCATTATATTATTTTATTAAAATAATAGTACTAGCTATAAAAAATAGAAATTCGTATTAATATTATTAATTATTTGTTATAATTAATATGTAATATTTTGGAGGTATGAAATGTTTAAATTAAAATTTAGAGCAGAGGAAAAAGATATATTTGCATTTATATTAGTATGTATATTATTACTATATTTAGTATGTCTTGGTGTTGTTAATTTATATGATATTAAAAATGCAGAGACATTTAGTTTTACATTTATACCATATAAAGCATTCTTTCCAAATTATATATTTTATACAATTACTTTTTATATAATTGCAATAGTTTTAATAATAGCTAGCGTATCATCTTACTTTTTTACTAGAGAAAAAGGTTTGGGTATAATAAAAGGTAAAAAAGAAGATGGATATTCTAGATGGGCAAATGAAAAGGAATATAAAAATTCAAAAGGTGTTGAACCAGTACACCTAAATAGTAAAGAATTAAAAGCAGCAGGCACACCAATTCTTTATGAAAAAAATAAAAATATGGTATATGTTGATAATGGAGAATCACATACTCTTGTAATAGGAGCAACTGGTTCTGGTAAAACTCAAAGAGTAATTCATCAACAAGTGAATATGCTTGGAAGAGCAGGAGAATCAATGATTATTACTGATCCTAAAGGAGAAATATATACTAAACATGGAGAAATGTTAAGAGAAAAAGGATATAAAGTAATAATAGTAAACTTTAGAGACCCACAAAAAGGTAGTTGTTGGAATCCATATACATTACCGTATAAATATTATACAAATGGTAATAAAGATAAAGCAAATGAATTATTAAATGATATTGCTATAAATATAGCCGTAGATGAAAAAGCAGATGATCCATTCTGGACAGCATCAGCAGCAGACTTTTTAACAGGTTTATCACTTGGTTTATTTGAAGATGCAAAAGAAGATCAAATAAATCTTAACTCAGTAAACTTAATGATGACAGTTGGAGATGAACGTGTTCCTGGATCACCAGCAACGTATCTAAAAGAATACTTTTTATCAAAAGATCCATCTTCACCAGCAGCAGTTAATGCTCTTGGTACTGTTTTAGCCCCTCAAGATACAAAACAATCTGTTGATGCAGTTTTAAAACAAAAAATAAAGGTATTTGCAGTTACTGAGAATCTATCAGAAATGTTATCAAGAAGTGATTTTGATATGGAAAATATCGGTAAAGAAAAAACAGCAATATTTATGATAATACAAGATGAAAAAACAACATATCATGCTCTAGCAACAATATTTGTTAAACAATGTTATGAATCATTAATAGCTGTAGCACAAAACTCTCCAAAAGGAGAATTACCAATTAGAACTAATTTCCTACTTGATGAGTTTGCAAATATGCCAAAATTTAAAGATGTAAATACTATGATTACTGCAGCTAGAAGTAGACGTATAAGATTTACTATGATTATTCAAAACTTTGCACAGTTAATTCAAGTATATGGAAAAGAAGATGCAGAAACTATAAGAGGTAACTGTGGTAATATTATATATTTATTAACAGGAGAATTAAATGCACTTGAAGAAATAAGTAAATTATGTGGTGATAAAATAGTAAAAGTTGGTAAAGATCAAAAAGAAGAAACAAGACCACTTGTTACAATATCAGAACTTCAAAGATTAAAAGAAGGAGAAGTTATAATATTAAAACATCGTCTACCACCATTTAAAACAAAATTCCCTGGTTTCTTTGAACTAGATTTAGGTTATGGTGTATATAACAAAGATGTAAAACCAGCAGAATATATAACTAGAGATAAACAACAAATTAGTATATTTGATATTAGAGAATTTGTTAAAGGTCAAAAGGAAAAGAAAAAGCAAGAAATTCTTGGTTCTTTAGAAAATGAAGGAACTGAGGGATTTGAAAACCCACTTCCTCCATTTATGCCTCCATTTATGCAAGATAGACAAACTCAACCATTTATGAGTAGGCCATCAAACAGTATGCAAAATGAAGATGAAATATCTATTGAGGATATAATTGCAAAAGTAAACAAGAAGATTGAAGAATTAGAAAAAGAAGAAGAATTAGAAAAACAGAATGCAGCTAAAGAGTCACAACCAGTAATTGATGCAGAAATAGAAGAACCAAAGGAAGAGGAACCTAAAGTTACTGAAGAGAAAAAACAAATTGAAGTACCAGAAGAAAATAATATATTTGAAGATGATTACTTTGATGACTTTTTTGAAGAATAGTACATTAGTACTATTTTTTAATTAAATATAGTATAATATTATTGTAGGAGGTAATATGGAATATGTAATTATTGGTCTTCTAGTAGTATTAATAATTTTAGTAGTACTTTCTTTATCAAAAAATATTAATGAAAGTAATATTACTGAAAGATTAGGGAAACTAGAAACAAATACAATTAAAGAATTAGGGTCTTTTAAGAATGATATAAATACATCACTAAACACTAATTTTAATACTCTAAATGATAAAATAGAAGATAGATTAATAAAGATTAATGAGAAAGTTAATGAGCGCTTAGATGTTAATTTTGAACGTACTAACAAAACATTTAATTCTGTTATTGAAAGATTAACAAAAATAGATGAAGCTCAAAAGAAAATAGATTCATTATCTAATGATATTGTATCTTTACAATCAGTACTTACTGATAAAAAAACAAGAGGTATATTTGGAGAAGTAAATTTAAAACATATACTTACAAGTGTATTTGGAGAAAATAGTAATATATATCAAATGCAATATACATTTGAAAATGGTACTATTGCTGATGCAGTACTTTTTGCACCAGAACCACTTGGTACAATAGCAATAGATTCTAAATTCCCACTAGAAAACTATAGAATACTTGTTGATAAAAAGAAAACAGAGCAAGAAAGAAATATTGCAGAAAAACAATTTAAATTAGATGTTAAAAAACATATAGATGCAATTAGTAGTAAATATATAATACATGGTATAACTAGTGATCAAGCTATTATGTTTTTACCAGCAGAGGCTATATTTGCAGAATTAAATGCATATCATAGTGAAATAATAGAATATGCATATTCTAAGAAGATATGGTTAGCATCTCCAACAACATTAATAAGTACTCTTACAACTATACAACTTGTTATGAGAAATATAGAAAAAGATAAATATACATCTATAATACATGAAGAATTAAATAAACTAGCACTTGACTTTACAAGATATAGAGAAAGATGGGATAAACTATCTAGAAGTATAGAAACAGTAAGTAAAGATGTTAATGAAGTAAATATATCTACAGAAAAAATAACTAAAAGATTTGAATCTATTAACAAAGTAGAAGTAGAAAAAATAGGAATGGAGAATAAAAATGATTAATGCAATTTATAAATATTTTATGCTGGGTTTCACATATAAAGCTGATTTAGCAAAAGAACATATTAAAAATATAAAGGATAAAAAAGAAGAAAAAGTAGCAGCATACGAACTAGGAGCTAAATTAGGAAAAAACGAAGAACTTAAAGTAGAAGAATTATCTAGAATTGTTGAATTATTACAAATAACAACAAGTGAAAAAATGCAAACAAAAAAATTTCTATATGATGTTAATCATCTTAAAGAAATAATCGATGTAATAACAGTGATACTTCAATATAGAAAATTAAATGTTAGAGTAAGTGAAACTTTAGAAGAAGATTTAAAAGATTATTGGCAATTATACATAAATAGAATAGTACAACAAATTATTTATGATTTAAAACTATTAAAAGAAGAAAAAACAAAAATAATAGTAATAAAAGATGCTAAAACTCATATGCTAAAATTTATATCAATAAAAGATCGCTTATTAGATGTAAAGTTTAGCTATCTGGTTCTATTAAAAAATTATTTTAAAGAAGAAGAACAAATGAGAATAACTTTACAAAAAATAGTAGATAAACCAAAAGATATGGATGATATATTTAATAAAGTAAAAGATATAATTGATAATATTTCTATTAAAGAAATAACTAATAGATAAGTGACAAGAAAAAGTTTTCTTGTCCTTTTTTCTTGACTTTAGAGATTAATAATTTTACAATAGGAATATATATTAATTATAATATATAAAATAAATACGAAAGGAAATAAAGATGGAACAACCAGTTTTATTTGGTTCTTTATTTCTAATTATTGGTCTAGTTGTAGGAATAATACTTGCAATAGTTATATACTATTTAAAAAATAAAACTCAGAAAAGTTCTTCTGAGAATCTAATAGAAAAGGCTAAAAAAGAAGCTGAAAAAATAAAAAGAGACTCTTTATTAGAAGCTAAAGAAGAGGCTTATAAATTAAAATTAGAAACTGAAAGAGAAATTAAAGAAAAGAAAAATGAAGTAAAAGAAATAGAAGATCGTCTTCTTCAAAGAGAAACAAATATTGATAGAAGAGATCAATCTTTACAAAATAAAGAAGCTTTAATTGAAGAAAAAGAAAATAGTATTATTCAAAAACAAAAAGAACTTCAAAAATTAGAAGATAAGAAACAGGAAGTATTAAAAGAAGAATTACAAAAATTAGAAAAAATATCAGGCTTATCAAAAGAAGAAGCTAAAAAACAAATTATGTTGCAAGTTGAAGAAAGTATGAAAAATGAAATTGCAGCATACATAAAAGATGAAGAAGCAGAAGCTAAATTAGAAGTAGATAGAAAAGCAAAGAACTTGCTTGTTGATTCTATGCAAAAATATTCAGCAGATGTAACTAATGAACAAACTGTATCAGTTATAACTCTTCCAAATGATGAAATGAAAGGAAGAATAATTGGTAGAGAAGGTAGAAATATTAGAACAATAGAAGCTGTAACAGGAGTAGATTTAATAATAGATGATACACCTGAGGCTATAGTCATATCTAGTTTTGATCCTTTAAGAAGGGAAATAGCAAAACAAACTATTGAGGGATTAATAAAAGATGGTAGAATACATCCAGCTAGAATAGAAGAGTTATATGACAAGATATGTAAAGATTTAAATGTTAAAATAAGAGAATATGGTGAAGCTGCTATGTTTGAACTTGGAATAACAAAATTAGATCCAGAACTTGTTACAATATTAGGTAAATTAAATTTTAGAACTAGTTATGGTCAAAATGCATTACAACATTCTAAAGAAGTTGCACATTTAGCAGGTATTATGGCATCTGAAATAGGAGAAAATGTGGGTCTTGCTAAAAGAGCAGGATTACTTCATGATATTGGTAAAGCAGTAGATTTTGAAGTAGAAGGAAGTCATATAGAAATTGGATATGATCTTGCTAAAAAACATAATGAAGATAAAGTAGTATTAAATGCAATTGAATCTCATCATGGACAAAAAGAAGCAGATAATATTATATCAATATTAGTAGCAATAGCTGATGGTTTATCAGCAGCAAGACCAGGTGCTAGAAGTGATTCTCTTGATAACTATATTAAACGTTTAGGTCAATTAGAAGAAATTGCAAATAGTTTCGCAGGAGTAGAAAAATCATTTGCAATGCAAGCGGGTAGAGAACTTAGAGTAATAGTTAAACCAGAAAAAGTAGATGATATTGGTAGTTATAAAACTGCAAGAGATATTAAAGATAGAATTGAAAAAGAAATGCAATATCCTGGTACTGTAAAAGTAACTGTTATTAGAGAAACAAGAGCAACAGAAGAAGCAAAATAAACGAGGAATCGTTTATTTTTCTTTACACATCTTTTATAACTTTATATTTATAAAATAAAAAAATGTTATAATTAAATAAAGAGGTTGATAAAATGATAAAAATAGATAAGGAAGTTTTATTATATGTAGATTCAGAAGATATAGTAAATGGACATTTTGATATTCCATCTACGGTTATCGAAATAGGTTATAGAGCGTTATATGAAAAACAATTAAAAAGCATAATAATCCCAAGCGGCGTAATAAAAATAGGAAATGAAGCATTTTATTCTAATTGTATAACTAGTGTAATAATTCCAAATAGTGTTAAAACAATAGGAAGTTATGCATTTGCTATTAATCAATTAGAAAGCATAATAATTCCAGATGGTGTTATAACAATCGAATATGGTGCATTTAGTATGAATCAAATAAGAAGTTTAGTAATTCCAAATAGTGTTAAAACAATAGGACCTAGTGCATTTATTAGTAATCCATTAAATAGTATAACAACATCTTGTGAGGTAAAAATATCAGATAATGCATTTGAAATGTCATATATTAAAGATATAAATGTAGTTTTAAAAAGTGGAGTTGTAACATTATATAAAAATGATCTTGTAAAAATAGGTAATTATAGCAGTAAAATTATTTATTTAGCGAAATGGAAAGAATTATACAAGAATGATATAAATTCATATAATAACTTAAGACTTGAAATAATTGGTAATTTAGAACCAACAAGAGAAAATGCCAATATTTTAAAGCAAAGAATGGGAATATATAATAAATTTAGAGAAGAGGGAAATATACCTATTTTTGATGTTGTAACTGGGGAAGATTTTTTTAAGGCATGTTGTTTACTAGGTTTATTTTCAGATGATTATCAAGAAGCCCAGGAATATATATCAAATCTATATAAACGTCTAAGTAAAGATGATATACACAATATATTTACAATAATAAAACTTACTACTATTAATAATAAAGAGAAAATAAAATTAATAAAAAAAGCATTAGAAGATCAAAGATTCATAGCTTATCCAGAATATGTTGCAAGAATAAATAATAGTTATAGTCAGATAAAAAAATGGATAGGTAAAAATTATAAAGAAATAATTTATGCAAGGATAAAACCAAAAATAAATGAAATTTTAAGGAAAGTGAATTTAAATGATTCTGAAATAAAAGAATTAGAAAAACTTAAAACAAAAGCAGAAAACATGTCAAAGTCAATTGAAGAAATAACATTAGATGATGTTATATATTATATTAATAATAATCAATTCGAAATAAGAGATAATAACAAAGGATTAGAAAAAATAGTTTACTATTTAAGGGGAATATCACAAGAGGAATTTGATAAATTACAAGACTTATATGAGAAATCAAAAGGAGTTATAAAAAATTTAGAACAAACAGAAGATGTGGCAACAGGTGGGTATACATATATGTGGACAAAATCAGATAATCCAATAAATTTAGCATTAGGATATATAGTAAGATGTTGTGCTAAAATAGATGGAGTTGGAGAAGATATTATGGTGCAATCGATGATAAATCCCAATGTACAAAATTTAGTAATATTAGACGAAAATAAATTTGTAGTTGCAAAAGCTACGGCATATTATAATAAAAATAAAAACTATATACTATTTAATAATGTAGAAGCAATGCAAAATGCAAATAAAGAGCAGATAAGGGAAGCATTAAAAAGAGCAGTAAAAGACATTGTAATTGCATATGAACAAAAAGGTAAGAACCCACCAGAAATAAGAATAGGAATGCTAAGGAACGATGCATTTACAAATGATGATATAGAAGTAGTTTATGGGAATGACCTTTTATCTAATTATTCATATAGTGGATATGATGGAGATGCGAATTCAGAAGAGGGACAAGGAATACTTTTTAATTCAAAAGCAGTAGAAGAAGCAAAAAGATCAATATAGTTTAAGACATTTTAAATATTATTTTTTAATAAAAAAAAGTTACTCATCGTAACTTTCTACTCTAATAACTTCTTTTATTTCAGTAATTAGTAAACTCTCAATACTATTTTTTAATGTCATAGTAGCATGTGGGCAGTGTGAACAGGCACCTATTAACTTTACATAGGCAACACCATTTTCAAACTTCTTAAACTCAACATCTCCACCATCGTTATTTAAATATGGTTTAACTTTTTCTAATACTTTAATAATTTTTTCTTCAACACTCATTTTAATCACCTGTAAAAAGTATACAATATATTTATATATTAGTAAAGATAGTTTGAAATTTCTATACTTTTTATGCTATAATTTTACCAGAGGTACGAATTAATGAAAAATTATAAGAAAGGAGATGTTGTTGAAGCCACAATTACGGGTATAGAAAACTATGGTGCTTTTGCCAAAATAGATAATAGTTATAGTGGTTTAATACACATTTCTGAGATATCAGATGAATATATTAACAGTATTCATGAATACATAGAAATTGATGATGTAGTAAATGTTAAAATAATAGATAATATTGATAGTAAAAATCAATTAAAACTATCAATTAAGCAAGCAAATGTAAACATTAAGAAGAATAGGAATACAAAGATAAAAGAAAGTATCTTTGGTTTTTCTTTACTTAAATCCGCATTACCTAAATGGATTAAAATAAAAATAGAAGAAATAAATAAAAAAAAGTCATAAATTATTGACAATAAGCCAATAAATTGTTATATTTGGTATGTTTTATAAACACGGATGCTTAGCTCAGTTGGTTAGAGCACCTGCCTTACAAGCAGGGGGTCATAGGTTCGAGTCCTATAGCGTCCACCATTTTATGCCGAAATAGCTCAATTGGTAGAGCAACTGACTTGTGGGATAGAAATTATTTATTTATAAATAATACTTGAACTATCTTGCACCTCTATAAAGAAATTTATAGAGTGGATGGCACTAATTCGGGGAAACCTTAACAGATAAGGCTGATGGCAATCCCGAGCAAGACATTACGGAGGATTTATGACAACAAAGCAAGTAGGTGCAATTGGTGAGGCATATGCAAAATACCATCTTACAAAATTAGGATATAATATATTTAGTCCTGATGTTGAAGATAGTGAGTATGATTTTATTGCTGTTCGTGAAGGTGTTTTTATACCTATACAGGTTAAAACAACACAAAGAGTAATAAATAATACTATGGTATTTGATTTTCGCAAGACAAGGTCCAATACAAAAGTAAATATTGCGAAAAAATATGACCAAAATATTGTATTTGTACTTGTATGTTTGGAAAACATGTATATTGGATGTATAATATCATCGCAATCATGTTTAAAAATAAGATTGGATTCTTCCAAAACTATTAACCAATATAATCCGAATTTTTCAGAAAATTATATATTAACTGAAAAAAAACTAATGTCGTGTGTAGAGACTTTATATGCCGCACCTAAGTCGTAAGATAAGGTGAAGAGAAAGTCCAGACCACAAACGAATAGGTAGTGAAAACTATAGTGGTATGAATCAGTAGGTTACGGGTTCAAGTCCTGTTTTCGGCACCATGGGGAGATAGCGAAGTGGCTAAACGCGGCAGACTGTAGACAAATGCAGCTTCTATAAGTAATTATAGAATGAAAACTTAGCTAATTCGGGGAAACCTTAACAGATAATGCTGATGGCAATCCCGAGCAAGGAGGATGAATGACATATAGACATCAAGGTGAAATTGGTGTTCAAAAAGCGATATTTGAATTGATGAAACGAGATATTAGGGTCTATATGCCATTAGTAGATGATGGTGTTGATATATTAGTAGAATATAATAAAAAGTATTATAAAATACAATGTAAGACATCAAAATTTACACCAAAATCAAAAAATTGTGTTGTTTTCGATTTAACGAAAACATATCACAATAATTCTAAAATCAGTGTAAAAAAGTATTTACCTACAGAAGTAGACTATTTCTTTCTTTATTCTGATTTATATGAAGATTATCCATGTCTTGTAACTTATAACAGAGTTGCAGGGCAAAGAACTTTTAATATTGATTTTTCTAACACAAAAAGGCATCCGTTAAAAAATCATTATAAAGAGTTTAATATTGATAATCATTTTAGCCTCCGTGTGTAGAGACTTTATACTAAGTACCTAATAAGGTAAAGAGAAAGTCCAGACCACAAACAATAAGTTGGTAGTGAAAACTATAGTGGTAAAGAAATCTGTTCCTTCGGGTTCGGTGGTTCGAATCCACCTCTCCCCACCACTTTGATATTGCCTCGTAGCCAAGTGGTAAGGCACTAGACTTTGACTCTAGCATTCGCTGGTCCGAATCCAGCCGAGGCAACCAAATTATAATATGTCCCGTTAGCTCAGTTGGTAGAGCATTTGACTTTTAATCAAAGGGTCATGCGTTCGAGTCGCATACGGGACACCAATTTATGCCCGAGTGGCGGAATAGGTAGACGCACAGGACTTAAAATCCTGCGAGATTTAACCCTCGTACCGGTTCAAGTCCGGTCTCGGGCACCACTTTATTTGAAAGATAATTACTATTATGATATAATTACAAAGAAACCCGGAGGAATACCCAAGTCTGGTTGAAGGGACCGGTCTTGAAAACCGGGAGGTCGTGTGAGCGGCGCGGGGGTTCGAATCCCTCTTCCTCCGCCATTAAAATTTACATCGCGGGATGGAGCAGTTTGGTAGCTCGTTGGGCTCATAACCCAAAGGTCATAGGTTCAAATCCTATTCCCGCAACCAATATAAATAAAAAGAATTAACTTTTAGTTAATTCTTTTATCTTTTCTTTAGCACTCATTAAATCTGTAGTGTCATAATCTGTAGTAATAATATTTTCATAACTACCAGCAGCATATAAATAAGCATTAAATTTATTAATATAACTTTCTAAATAATCTTTTCTCATATCACTTTGAAAAACTAGACTTAATAAAATATTATATACTTCATCTAATCTATCTATACTAATATTTTTATTACCTAATATTTTTAATAATTTTGAAAAAATATTATTCTCTAATTTTGTATAATTTATATCATTATTAATTACGTTTAATAAATTACTTAATTCTTTCTTTATTCTTTTTTCAAATGGTGTTGTGTTGTACATAATTTTAAACCCTATGCACAACACTATATGAAAAGAATTATCCTTCATAAGAATTCTTATATAATTACGAAAAATACGACTAAGATCAGCCCTGTTTTTTGATGTATCTTTCATTAATTCATAAGATTTATAAATATCCATAAATATTTCTGTACGTGTAATTTTCATAACTAATCTCCTTAACAAATATTATAATATTGTCAATAAAAAACATTATTATTTTATAATGCTTCAATTCTTTTAGAAAGTGTATGCATTTTTTCTTCAAATAAATTACCACCATCATGTTTCAATTCTTTTACTAATTTATTTATATTATCTTTTCTAAATGTATGAAGCCTATAAATATCTAATAATATTTCATGTGCTTGATTTAAGCTAATTTTACCATTTTTATTTTCAAGAGAATTTTTTAATTTATCTAAGATTTCATTTTCAATATTAATATAAACAATATTTGTTTTTATATGTTCTACTATATCCTTCTTAAACATTAAAGAAAATTTCTTTCTCATTAAATTTAAAAATATGTTATCTTGGAAATTTACTATTTTTAGTTCTTTAATACACTCTAACATTGAGTTATTAAACATAACAATATTTCTTTCTTCATAAAATCTTTTTGTTTGTGTAAACTGATCATACACTCTATTTGTTTTGTACTTCATTGTGTCTCCTTTTAATTGCTTATTATATATTTATTTAATAATAATTTCAATACTATTTTTTAAAGTTTTTTTCTAAAAATATTTTAATCTTTTTAAGCGGATTATTATCAAGAATATTTATGTGAGGAAATGCATTAAGTAATCTCTTTTTTAATTTTCCAAATTTCTTTAATTCTTCTTTTACTTTACTAGATAGTATATAAGTATTATCGCCTTTAAACAATTTAGTATTAGCTTTTATTTTAAACATAATAGTAATAGATAATATTGCATCAAGTAAAAACATAATAAATAATATTATTGATATTATTTGAAAAATATTATAATTAATTTTACTAAATATATTTAATAAAAATGGATTAAAGTAATATATTAATATTAAACCAAAAAAACCAAAACCAAGAGAGTTAATTAGTAGTACTCTTCCATTAATATTAAATGGCATATTTGAATAATCCCACCATCTAGCGTTAAATACTTTTTCAAGTATTACACTTGTAAAGTATTCAAGTATACTTGTTACAATAATTGCCATAAAGAAGAGTACAACGGGATCATTCTCGTATTTAGTAAGAAATAAAGTCATTATTAATGCCCCAAAACCATATATTGGGCAATAAGGTCCAATAAAGAAACCTCTATTTTTAATTAATTTTTTTTCGAGTATACTTAAATCAACAAGTTCAATTATCCAACCAAGTATTGAATAAATAGTAAATAACATAAAGTAAGTATATATATCTTGCATATAATCACATCCATATATATTATACATTAAATTAAATAAAAAAGAAATTGCCTTGCGAACAAGACAATCTCCAAAAGAATAAAAAGGGGTTGGCTAGTGTGATACTAGCAGCCAATTCCAATTTGGAATTGGTGACATTTATAATAATGTAAACTAATATAAAAGTCAACATATTTTAATAAAAAAACTTAAAATAATTTTTATGATATAATTATTATATAAAGTAGGTGGTATTATGAATGAATTATTAAATATAAAAGGAGTAGGTTTAAAGACATTAAAGCTACTAAATAATTTAAATATATTTACAATTGATGATTTAATATCATATATACCATATAAATTTAATATAATAACTAAAACTGATTTAAATGAGAACAAATCAGTAGTAGATGTAAAAGTACAGTCAGTACCAGTATTATCTTATTTTAAAAGAAATATGAATAGGTTAAGCTTTAATGCATTATATAATAGTAAATTAATTAAAGTAACAATATTTAATAGAGCATTTTTAAAAGAACATCTAGCAATGAATAATACAATAGTTATTATTGGTAAATATAATATTAAACAAAATACATTCTTATGTTCAGATATTATATTTGAAGATTTTAATAAACCAAAGATAGTACCTATATATCATTTAACATCTGGCATTAATCAAAAGAAAATGAATTTACTTATTAACTCTGCTTTAAATACAAAAGTAGAGTTAGAGGAGTACATACCAGAAAATATTAAAAATAAATATTCTTTTATTGATAAATATGAGCTTCTTAAAGTAGTAAATAATCCCCAAGAAGAAGAAATAATTAAAAGATCAATAATACAATTAAAGTATGAAGAATTATTTATATTTATGCTAAAAATAAGATATTTAAAGCAAAGAAGAAGTTTGGAAAAAGAAAACTATAGTAAGAATGTAGATATTAATAAGGCTGAAGTAATAAGAAATAGATTACCTTTTGAATTAACAAATGATCAAGAAAAAGCATTACAAGAAATAGTAGATGATTTAAATTCAAGTATACGAATGAATAGATTATTACAAGGTGATGTTGGTAGTGGTAAGACAATAGTAGCATTTTTATCCATGTTTATTATGAAAGAATCTGGTTATCAATCTGCAATGATGGCACCAACTGAAGTACTTGCTAAACAGCATTTTGAAAATGCTAAGAAGTTATTTAAAGATTTAAATATAAATGTAGCACTTCTAACAGGAAGTACATCTAAGAAGGAAAAAGAAGATATCTATAATAAGTTATTAAATAAAAAAATAGATATAGTAATTGGTACTCATTCTCTAATTAATAAAGATTTATATTTTAATAATCTAGGTTTAGTAATTGCAGATGAACAGCAAAGATTTGGTGTAAGTCAAAGGACAATGTTAAAAAGAAAAGGAGAAAATATTGAAGTTCTATATTTAAGTGCTACTCCTATTCCTAGAACATATGCTTTAACTATATATGGAGATATGGATGTTAGTAGTATAAAGACTATGCCTAAGGGAAGAAAACAAATTATTACTAAAGTATTAAAAGAAGAAGATATTAAAGAAGTATTATTAAAAGTAAAAGAAGAGTTAGATAATAATCATCAAGGATATATAGTAGCACCTATGATTGAAGATGATGAAGAAAGTAGTTATGAAAATGTAGTAAGATTAAAAACAAAGTTTTCTAAAGCATTTAAAGGTATACCAATAGAAATTATGCATGGTAAACAAAAACCAAATGTAAAAGAAAAAATAATGAATGATTTTATTAATAATAAAATAAAAATATTAATAAGTACTACAGTAATTGAAGTAGGAATAGATGTTAAAAATGCTACATTTATGGTTATTTTTAATGCTGAAAAATTTGGTCTTTCTACTTTACATCAATTAAGAGGAAGAATAGGTAGATCTAATTTAGAAGCTTATTGTTATTTAATTAGTAATTCTGATACTAAAAGACTAAGTATAATGGAACAAGAAACTGATGGTTATAAAATAAGTGAAGAAGATTTTATAATGAGAGGACAAGGAGATCTATTTGGCACTGCACAAAGTGGAGAAGAGGTATTTAAAATAGCAAATATAAGAAGAGACTATAAGATATTATTAAAAGTAAAAGAAGATATAGATGAAATTATGCAATTAAAACAAGAAGAGAAAAACTTATTAATAAATAGAGTGCTTAAAAACAATTATATTGCTAAAAACACTAATTACTGATATGATAACGATATTATTTAAAAAGGAGGTATAAATTATGAATTTAGCAAAAGCAATAGGAATAATTAATGCTAGGATTGAACCAACAAAACAAGATTTTTATTCAGAAAACAATTTTTTTATTACAGCAGTAAATATAGTATTTCCACAATTGCAAGAAGAATTAAGAAGGCGTGTAAGAGAAGGGGAAGATCAACAATTTAACTACGAAGAATCACATCAATATACTGAATTTATAGTTAAATATGCCATAGATAATAATATGTCTGAATATATTGTTGAACAATTAAAACTTCATTTAGGGTGGTATATTATTCAAGAATCAAAGAAAAAGAAGTTGGTTAAATAATAATATAAATTATATGTAAACTAAGCAAATAATAATTGACAATAATCAATAAAAATTATATTATTATAATAGCATGATAACAATCATGCTACGTACTCTTACAATAAGTTGAGAGTACAACCAAAACCCCCTGAAGACTAGCCGAAAGGCTAGTCATTTTTGTATAACAAATCGCATAAAACAATGTAAAACATACTAAAATATTGTAAGAATGTATGATTTATGATATGCTATTTATATAACTTGTTAAGAAAGAGGAAGAAAAATATGCCAAAAACAGAAATAATTGATGGAGTGGTAATTGTACATACTGGCAATTACCAACGGGTTCACCAAGGCTATCGCCCTGGAGTACGTGGTGGATACGTAGATAGAGGATACAAAGAGGAAGAAATGGTAGAAATGTATGACAAAGATGGGAACAGATTTTATTCAAATTGCGGAACTCTAGATGATGCTAAAAAATTAGTTGCAAAACTTGCTGAAGAAGGAAAAAACGCAATAATTGGTCCAAAAGCACCTTGGCAAGGTAACGATGGTTATATTCCTAATCAAAGTAAAAATGATGTTGGTGTTTATATTATTAAGCCACTTGTAAATGAGGAAGAGCAAGCAAAATCTAGATCTATATAATAAGTATAGGTAAGAAAAAATAAAGTGAAGATCTCGAACCACTGAAGACTAGCCGAAAGGCTAGTCATTTTGTTTTATAAGGTTTACAAACCAGAAAACAAATTTTTATAAATTTATAAACAAAAAAGTATTTATGCTATACTATAATTGGTGATAAATATGTTTGAAAAGAGCAAATTTAGTAAAAAATATTCATTAATATCAAGTTACATTAAAGATAAGCAGATTATTAATGATATTTTAAAAGATAATGAATTCCAGGAATTTTATAAAGAATATAGTGATGTAATTCCAAAATTTATAAGTAATTTAAAATTATTATATTCTGAAGAAGAAATTTCTAATATAATTAATGATATTTTTAAAGAAAAAAGCATTATAAGATTTAAAAAGTATATTTTTAATTTGTCTGAGTATATTAAATATGCAAAAGAATATGATAATGGTAGTATTGATATACTAAAAGGCTTAAAATGGGAAGAAATTAATGGTGATTTTTCAAACAATATTGAAGGATTTATTATTGATAAATGTTTTAAAAAATATTATTTAAAGCCAATATATATAAATGAGGTTGATGTATATAATATTTTTATAAAAACAGGAAATATAAAGGCAAAGAAAACACTTTTAATGATGGCAAAAAATAATAATTTAGATTTTTTTGCTTCTGTAATGCAAGAACTAAGTAATAGAGGTGCAGATAATAATAATCTGAGTAATATTTTAGAACAAGAAATTAATGAAAAAGTATTTTCACCAGTAATAAAGGAAAAACTTGGAGAAGAATTATATCAAAAATTTATTATATACTATTTCAATAGTAGCAAATCAAACGGAAATGATAAAAAAATAATAGATAAGATTTTAGAACAAGAGAACTATACCTTATTACAAGATATTATGAATCTTAATGATGAGCATATTTTTGCCAGAAATATTTTAGAAAACGAAGTAGGAAAAGATATTTTTTCTTTAAGTGGTAATGGTACAAAGTGCATAAATCGCATAGTATTAATATTATATAATTATTTATCTCCAAATTTGAGATTAAACAAATACTATTTAAATAGAATAAAAAGCAGCATTTCAAACGAACAGATATATGAAGAGTTTTATAACAAACATCGTGAAGTACTGAATTTATTCCAAAGTATTAGTTTTGATTCATTTTCAAAATTAAGTGTAGAAGAACAAAGGAAGATATATAATTATATTAAATCATTAGGGAAAGATGAAAAACAATTATTAGTTCAAGAAATACAAGAGATTAATTCAGAGATTAATGATATATATAAAGGAGAATATTCTAGAGTTTTTAAATCTGCAGATAGTATACTTGATAAAGCACAGGTACAACCAGTAATAGATAGTGAAGGAAAAAAGCATGAGGTAAAAGTTTACGAACTAAAAAACAATGAAGGATTTACATTTTTAATTACAGCAATGCACAAAATGGTTAGGGATGGTAATTTAAATATGTATAATAGACCAGCCCATAAAGAAACAATTAGTAACCCAGAGAATTTTTGCAGGGATTTACAAGGTGGAGCAGAAATGATATCAACATCAATGATAAATGATACATATATAGGGACTTTTGTAGGGACTGAAGCAGATATTATGTATGTGTTTAGTAATGTTGAATCAGAGGATGTTTTAAGTATTTGTCCAGAAGATGGAGCATATCCTCCAACAATAGATGAATCTGTTGATTTATTTACAAAAACAGATCCTGTTGGTCCAGAAGAGTTAATAAGAGAAACAAAAAGCAAAAGATATTATAATGAAGTTGCAATAAGAAGAAAGAAAAAGGATGGTCAAAGAATCTTACCTACAGCTATTTTGTGTTATGATAAAATAAATGATGCTTCAATAAAGCATGCAGAATATTTTGGTATACCAATAATAGTTATAAATACAAAAACATATGATAGTTTAAAAAATGCTACAAAAGTAGATGAGGAAGAAAAAGGAAGGCATATGTAGGGATTACAATTTGTAAATTAATAGTAAAACAAGCAGTTTATTTTATAAATACTATTTGTATTATTATATAATAATATTGAAGGAGAAAACATGAAAGATAAAGAATATTTAAGTGAAGAAAAATATAAAAAAGTTAATATATTTTTAATAGTTATTGGTATTATTTTAATTGTTGTGGGCATTGTATTAATATTTATTGGTGTATCAAATATAAATAATACATCTTTAAGTCAACCAGAATTTCCGCTGTTAGGCGAAAATGCTACAACACAAGAGAGGTTTAATAGTACTACAGTCGCTGTGTTTACCATATTTTTTGGTGCATGTTTTAGCATGATTGGGATAGTCGTATTAATTATTCCATTTAAAAGAAAAATAATAGCTTACCAAGCACAGCAAATTATGCCAGTAGCACAAGAAGGTATAGAAAAGTTAGGGCCTTCTGTTGGTAAAGTTGCTGGAGATATAGCAAGAGAAGTAAAGAAATCTGAAAAAGAGTAAAAAAATTTTAAATGTAATATATTTTTATTACATTTTTTTATTTAATAAATTTATAGGTATTGAAAATATAATTATATGCTATAATTATATCAGGGGAGCAACATGAATAAGAATACAAGAAAAATTGGTAATGAACAAAATATTGATGATAAAGAGAAAAAAGAAGAACATAAACCAACAAGATCATTTGAAAGAAAATATTATGAATTTAATCCAGAATTAAGGGTGTGTGTTCTAACAAAAAGAAAATATGGTAGGAAAAAGCATTTTTCTTAGAAACTAAAAAATATTTAAAAAAATATTTTTTATTATGTCTATTTTTATTTATTAACAACATAAAACATTTTATTTCTAAAATGTTTTTTTATATAAAAAAATATCTTTTAAAAGTGTAAAGTTCTTTACAAAAGAAAAAAATATTTCAAAAAAACATTGATTTATATATTTTTATTATATATAATTAGAACATATAGTAGAGGTAACATATGAAAAATAGTATATCAGACTTAGTTGTAGTAAAAAGAAGTGGTCAAAGAGTTTTATTTGATGGTACTAAAATAGCTGTTGCTATAAAAAAAGGCTTTGATAGTGTCTATGAAGAATATGACCCTAAGAATGTTAATACTGTTTATGAAGTAGTATTATCATATATTACTAAAGAATATAGTGATAGAAAAACAATTAATGTAGAAGATATACAAGATATAATAGAAAATAAATTAAAGAAGTGTAATTTTGATGAGGTATATAAATCATATAGTGAATATCGTAATAGAAGGAAAGCATCAAGAGATGTATTTGCTATTAAACATCAACATAAGTTTGTTAAGACAATTGAAGAACTAGGATTTGATAAAGAAGATCCAACTGTACAAACTGCTATTGATACAATGCTTAATTTTGGCTACACAGTGTCTAAAGAATTTGGTAAGGTATATTTATTAGATAATAAATATACTAAAGCTTTAGAAGATGGATATATATATATTGATGATATAAGTTTCTTAAGTGTTGCTACAACTAAGTCTTGTCAGTTAGATTTAAAATATATTAATCAGAGTCAAGGTATAAAAGATTATTTAAATAATATAGTAAATATAATAGAAAATAATAGATATGATCAGCATGGTGAACAAGGTATTCCTGATTTTGATTATTTACTTGAACCAATTCTATTATATGATTTTAAGAAAAAGTTTATTAATAAAATATATGATTATTTTGATTTAGAAGGATTAATAGAGTTTATTAATTTTCAAAAGATAAAAGAATCAATTAATAATATAAGTAGTATTGAAGAATGTAAAGACTTTATTAGTAAGTATCAAAATAACAAAAGAATAATATGTATTTTAGAGCATGCTTATAGTAAGACTTTAAAATATATAGAAGAAGAATTATATAATGGATTATTAAAGTTTATTACAGATCTAAATAATAGTAATTTTGGAATAAATATTGATAATAAAATAACTTCAATTAATATGGGTACTAATACATCATTTGAAGGTAAAATGATTATTAAAAACTATTTAGAAGCATTTAAGTCTCTTAAGAATATAGATAATGTAGTTACAATATTTAAGATAAAAGATGATATTAATTATAACAAAGGTACTATAAATAATGATTTATTACTAGAGTCATATAAGATACCAAACATTACTTATTCATTCCTAAGTTCTAAAGTAAATCAAAATAAGAATGTTAATTATTTCTCTGATGGTACTAGAATATTTGAAAATATATATGATGATAAAGAAACATCTATTGGTAGAGGAGTAATATCTAAGACTACTATTAATCTTGCTAGATTAGGTCTTAAATATAAAGGAGCAAGTATAGCAGAGTTTTATACAGAACTTGGTGAATTAATGGAGTTAGTTAAGAATCAATTATTACAAAGATTTGATATGTGTTGTAACAAAGATAAAGAGATATTTAAATGTATGTTTAAGAATAATTTATATATAGATTCAGATAAATTAGAAGTTGGTCAAAAAATTAGAAAAGTATTTAAACATGGAGTTTTATGTATTGGAATATCTGGACTAGAAGAATGTGTGCAAGCACTTGGTATAGAAAATGAAGACATGAAAATACTAAAATTCTTAAAGCAAAAATGTGATAGTTATACTAATGAATTAAGATTAAATTTTAAATTATCTGGGGTAGTAAAACCATATATATCTAAACAATTTATTGATATAGATAAATCAATATATGGTATTGTAGATAAAGTTACAGATAAAGATAATTATAACTATATAGTAAATGAAAGGTATCATAAAGAATTAAGTGGAGGACACATATTTATAGTTAAAAGTAAAGACATATCTAAAGCTGTTGATGATATGCATGAGAAAGATATTGGATATGGAAAAATTACATAATAAGGTAATAATATCTGGATTTAATAAATTAACTCTTCTAGATTATCCAGGATTAACAGCGTGTATAATATTTACCCAAGGATGTAATTATAAATGCCCATTTTGTCATAATGCATCACTTATAGATAGTAAGGCAAGTGGAAGTTATGATGAAGAAGAGATATTAAAATTCTTAATAAAAAGAAGAAATGTTTTAGAAGGAATATGCATAAGTGGTGGGGAGCCATTAATGCAAAAAGAATTAGTAGAATTTCTAATAAAAATAAAAGATATTGGATATAAAATAAAAATAGATACTAATGGTAGTTGTCCAGATATACTTAAATATTTAATAGATAATAAATTAATAGATTATGTAGCAATGGATATTAAAAATGATTTAGATAACTATAAAAAGACGGCAGGTATAACAAATACTGATAGTGTAAAAAAAAGTATAGATATACTTTTAAATAGTGATATAGGCTATGAATTTAGAACAACAGTAGTAAAAGAATTACATACTGTAAATAACATTATTAATATAGCAAAGATGATAAAAAATACTAAGAAATATTATTTACAAAAGTTTATTGATTCAGGAGATATAGTTAGCAACAATTTGCATTCATTTAGTGATGAAGAAATGTTAAATATTAAAAAAGAAATAGAAAAATACATACCAACAGTAGAAGTTCGTGGTATTTAGCTTTATAAGAAGGAGGACAATATGTATAAAGTAAGAAAAAGAGAAGGTAAGATAGTAGATTTTGAAATAAAGAAAATAGGAGAAGCAATTAAGAAAGCATTTGAAGCAGTTTATGTTAATTATGAAGAAGATATTATTGATTTCTTATCATTAAAAGTAACTGCAGATTTTGCACCTAAAGTAAAAGATAATATTATAAGTGTAGAAGATATACAAGATAGTGTAGAAAGAGTGCTTATTAAAGCTGATTATCCAGATGTAGCTAAAGCATATATTCTTTATAGAAAGTTACATGAGAAGCAAAGAAATATTAAATCAACAGTACTGGATTATAAAGAATTAGTTAATAGTTATGTTAATGTAACTGACTGGAGAGTTAAAGAAAACTCAACAGTTACATATTCCGTAGGTGGTCTAATACTTAGTAATTCAGGTGCTATAACTGCTAATTACTGGTTAAGTGAAGTGTATGATGAAGAAATAGCTAAAGCACATAAAAATGCAGAAATACATATACATGATTTATCTATGTTAACAGGTTACTGCGCAGGATGGTCATTAAAACAATTAATTAAAGAAGGTTTAGGAGGAGTTTCTGGAAAGATAACTTCATCTCCTGCTAAACATTTATCTACATTATGTAATCAAATGGTTAACTTTTTAGGTATTATGCAAAATGAATGGGCAGGTGCTCAAGCATTCTCTTCTTTTGATACATACTTAGCTCCTTTTGTAAAGAAAGATAATATGGATTATCATGAAGTAAAACAATGTATACAATCATTTGTATATGGAGTTAATACACCAAGTAGATGGGGTACACAAGCACCATTTACTAATATTACTCTTGATTGGATAGTACCTAATGATATGGCAGAACTACCAGCATTAATAGGTGGTAAAGAAATGGATTTCTGTTATAAAGATTGTCAAAAAGAAATGGATATGATTAATAGAGCATATATAGAAATAATGATTGAAGGAGATGCTAATGGTAGAGGTTTCCAATATCCAATACCAACATATTCTATTACTAAGGACTTTGATTGGAAGGATAATGAAAATAATAAATTATTATTTGAAATGACAGCAAAATATGGTACTCCTTATTTCTCAAATTATATAAATAGTGATATGGAACCTAGTGATGTAAGAAGTATGTGCTGTCGTTTAAGACTTGATTTAAGAGAACTTCGTAAGAAATCAGGTGGATATTTTGGAAGTGGAGAATCAACTGGATCAATAGGTGTTGTTACTATTAATATACCTGTTATTGCATATTTATCAGAAAATGAAAAAGAATTCTATGATAAGTTAACACATATAATGGATTTATCAGCAAGATCATTAAAAATAAAAAGGAATGTTATTACTAAATTATTAGAAGAAGGATTATATCCATATACTAAGAGATATTTAGGTACATTTAGTAATCACTTTTCTACAATAGGACTTATTGGTATGAATGAAGCATGTTTAAATGCTAAATGGATTAAAGAAGATTTAACTGGTGATAAAGCACAAAAGTTTACTAAGAATGTACTTAATTTTATGAGAGAAAAATTATCTGACTATCAAGAAGAATATGGTGATTTATATAATTTGGAAGCAACACCAGCAGAATCTACTAGTTATCGTTTAGCTAAACATGATGTGGCTAAATATCCAGATATAATTACTGCATGTGAGAATAACAAAGTACCTTATTATACTAATAGTTCTCATTTACCAGTTGGCTATACAGATGATATATTCCAAGCTCTTGATATTCAAGACGAATTACAAACTTTATATACATCAGGCACAGTATTTCATGCATTTTTAGGGGAAAGACTTTCTGATTGGAAAGCAGCAGCAAAACTTGTTAAAACAATAGCAGAAAACTATAAGTTGCCATATTATACATTATCACCTACATATTCTATATGTCATAATCATGGATATATAGCAGGAGAAGTAATGAAGTGTCCTAAATGTGGTGAAGCAACTGAAGTATATAGTCGTATAACTGGATACTATAGACCAGTACAAAACTGGAATGATGGTAAAACATGTGAATATGAACATCGTAAACTATATGATCTTAAAACATCAAAATTAGATAAAAAACCTAAAGAAATAAAAAATAAATTATTACTTTTTGGAACTAAAACATGTCCTAATTGTAAGTTAGCAGTATCATTACTAGATAAAGCAAACATTAAATATGAATATATATATTCAGAAGACAATATGGATTTATGTAAAGAATATAATGTTACCCAAGCTCCAACTCTAATACAAATAAAAAATAATAAAATAAATAAAATTGTTAATGTTTCAAATATTAAAAAAGCAATAGCAACACTTTAGGAGTTTATATGTATGATATTATAATTATAGGTAGTGGTCCAGCAGGTATGACATCAGCTATTTATGCACTAAGAGCAGGTAAAAAAGTACTTGTTCTTGAGCAAGAAAATATTGGTGGTCAAACAGCATTAACAACAATAATTGCTAATTATCCTGGCTTTAAAGAAATAAATGGTCAAGAGTTTGCAAATAACTTATATGAACAAGTAATAAATCTAGGAGGAGAAGTAGAACTTCAAACTGTTACAAAAATAGAAGATGGTAAGACAAAAAAAGTAATAACAGAAGAATCTAGTTATGAAACTAAAAGTATAATAATAGCAACAGGTACTAAGCATAGAAAATTAGGTCTTGATAATGAAGAAAACTTAGAAGGATCTGGTGTATCTTACTGTGCACTTTGTGATGGAGCATTTTATAAAGATAAAGAAGTAGGAGTAGTAGGTGGAGGTAATACTGCTATTCAATATGCAATACTACTTTCTAATATATGTAAAAAAGTATATATTATACAAATGCTTGATGATTTAACTTGTGAGAAAACATTAAAAGACACATTAAAAACAAAAAGTAATGTTGAATATTACTTTAATAGTGAAGTCACAAAGATAATAGGTAATAAATCTTTAGAAAGTATTGAAATAAATAATAAAGATATTATTAATATAGAAGGTTTATTCATAGCAATTGGTCAAATACCACAAACAAGTATATTTAAAGACATAATAAAATTAAATGATTATGGTTATATAATTACTAACGACAATCAAGAAACAAATATAAAAGGTATATATGCTGCAGGTGATTGTTGTGATAAAAAAGTAAGACAATTAACAACAGCAGTAAATGATGGTACAATAGCAGTATTAAATGCAATAAATTATATTGATAAAAGTTTATAAAATATCATTAAATAATGATATTTTTTTATTAGTTTTATATTATATAAATATTATTTTTTATAAAAATTATTAATGTATAATAAAGACAGAAAGGGAAAGAAGGTATGAAAAAATGTATGTTTTGTGGTACTGAAGTGCCCAAGTCTACAAAAAAATGTCCAAATTGTGGGAAAAAATGTATTTCAAGGAAGTGGCTAATTGTAATAATAATATTTGCAATCATATTACTATTTGGTATTTTTGGAAGTGGAGAGGAAACAACAGATGCTGGTAAAACCACTAAAACAACTACAACAAAGAAGACATATAGTTTGAATGAAGTGGCAACAATAAAAACAAGCAGTGGAGATTATAAATTAAAAATAACAAAGGTAAAAGAAACTAAAGAAAGAAATCAGTTCTCTGATACTGAAGCAGATCGTGTAATTGCTATATATTATGAATATGAGAATGTAAGTTATGATGATTCGTTATATATATTTTCTAGTAATTTTAAAGTATATGATAAATCAAATACACTTCTAGAAACATATCCAGTACTTACAAAAATAGGAGATAGTATTGGTATTGGTAGAAAAGCAACGGCAGTTGATGCATATGCATTAAATAATGATAATAATTATATTGAAACAGAATATTATGATAATATACTTTTTGGTACATATGATTGTATATTTGAGATAAGGTGGTAAAATATTATGGCAAAAATAATTAAAATAAATGATGATATTGTACTTATAGGTACTAATGATAGTCGTATTAAAGAAGTAAGAAAAGATGATATTAATTTTGATTTTAAAGTTGGTGATGAAGTAGAAGTATATGAAACGGAAAATCATTTAATTGTATCAAAAGTAGAAAAAGAATTAACAAATAAAGCAGAAAGTGGAATAAATATTAATGTAAGTAATAATAACAATCCTGCTTCACCTATGTATATAGCAAACAATACTAAAGCAGTAAATAAAGTAGTATATTGTCTTTTAGCCTTCTTTTTAGGAGGTATAGGTATACACAAGTTTTATGCTGGTAAAACAAGTGCAGGGATATTATATATATTATTCTGTTGGACAACAGTACCTATGATAATATCAATAATTGATTTAATAATTGCTCTTTGTAAAAAACCAGATTCAATAGGAAATATATTAATTTAAATAGCAGTAATGCTATTTTTTAATAGAATTGACAAAATACTATCTTTATAGTATAATCACACTCATAAAAACCAGTGATAGGAAGAAGTAAAAAATAAAAGCATTAAAGAGAACTCTGTATGGTGAAAAGAGGATGTAGTTATTTTTGAACATGGCCCTTAAGGTTAGAAACTGAAATCAAGTAAGTTTTTACAGGTATGCCTGTTATAGCATAAACGTATAAAAGTACGTTACTAAGTCTAATATAGTAATATATTAGAGAAGAAGAGTGGTAAAGTGATGTGTTCACCTCTTAGGATTTTCCTAAGAGGTTTTTTAATGAAAGGAAGTGTTATTATGAATATATTAGTAGGAATAAGTTGGCCATTTGCAAATGGAGAGCTTCATTTAGGTCATGCTGCAAGTAGTTTATCTGGAGATATTATTGCTAGATATCATAGATTAAAAGGTAATACTGTTGCATTAGTATCAGGTAGTGATTGTCATGGAACTCCAATAGATGTTAAAGCAATACAAACTGGTAAAACAGCAAAAGAAATAGTAGATGTAGCTCATGAAGATTTATCTAGAGCATTTAAAAGACTAGGTTTTAGTTTTGATCTATATAATAGAACTGATGATCCATATCATAAAGAGTTTGTACAAGAACAATTTAAAAAGTATTATGAAAAAGGATATATTTATGAAAAAGAAGAAGAACAATTATATTGTGATAATTGTAAACTTTTCTTAGCAGATCGTTATATAGTCGGAGTATGTCCAAAGTGTGGAGCAGATGTTAAGGGAGACGAATGTGAGAAGTGTGGTAGTTTACTTAATATAAAAGATGTTAAAGAAACTAAATGTGCTATATGTGGTAGCAAAGCAAATTATAAGAAGACAAAGAATTTATATTTTTCATTTTCTAGTTTTCAAAAAGATTTATGGGATTTAGTAGAAACACATAAAGATGATTGGAGAGAAAATGCAGTATCTTTTACTAAAAAATATCTAAAAGAAGGAATACCAGATAGATGTTGTTCTAGGGTATTAAATTGGGGTATTGATTTACCAATTAAAGGATATGAAGATAAAAAAATATATGGATGGACTGAAAATGTATGGGGTTATGTAACCGCATGTAAAAAATATTGTGAATCAGTAGGTTTAAATTGGGAAGATTTTTGGAAAAAAGGAAGAAATAATAAAATATATTTAGTGCATGCAAAAGATAATATTCCTTTTCATACAATCATATTTCCTGCTCTTTTACTTGCAACAGGTGATAATTATAAATTACCAGATAAGATAGTATCTGATGAATATATGACTATTGAAGGGGAAAAGTTATCTAAGAGTAAAGGTAATTATATAGCTATTAATGATATACTTGATAGATATGATGCTGATAGTATTCGTTACTATCTAATAACGCATGAGCCAGTTAGAAAAGACTCTAATTTCTCTTGGACTGATTATATTAATACACACAATGGTGAATTACTTGGTAAATGGGGTAACTTTATAAATCGTAATCTAGTATTTATAAATAAATCATTTGATGGTAAATTATCTGCATGTAATATTGATCCAGATATAAAAAATAAATTAATAAATTTATATGATGAAGTTGGATCATTAATTAATGCTGGAGAATGTAAAGATGGATTAACAAAAGTATTTGAGTTTATTGGATATATAAATAAATACTTTGATGAGAATGAACCGTGGAACTTATTTAAAACAGATATTAAGAAATGTGAAGAAGTATTATCAACATGTGTAAATATAATTTATAATGTAAATAATATTCTAAAACCATTCTTACCTTTTTCTTCAATAAAAGTAGAACAATATATAAATGCTTATAATAAGACATGGGAATATAAAGAAATA
This sequence comes from Bacilli bacterium, assembly GCA_035388245.1. Taxonomy (GTDB): domain Bacteria; phylum Bacillota_I; class Bacilli_A; order RF39; family UBA660; genus DAOOPL01. The sequence goes on from DAOOPL010000001.1 coordinate 56,433, forward strand.
AAAGATATAAATATTTCTAAAGATACCCAGCCTTTATATGAGAGACATGATAAGAAATTAATTGAGGAAGAAACAGATAAGTTGTTAAAATTAAGAAATAAGTAAAACGAATTGTAATTCGTTTTATTTATTTTTATGATATAATCATATTAAATAATAGGAGTACATATGAAGTTTAACAAAAGAGATTATATAAACTTATTATTATTAAATATAATTTTTATATTAATAGTATTTATTATTTTAAAAGGTAAGTATTTATATATTTCTAAAATGGATTACTTATATCAATATATTAATATCTCAGAATATTTCAGGAATTTATTTTATAGTACAAAAGATATATTTCCGGATTTTGCTTTTAACATATCATCTGGAATAAACATATATTATTTATCATATTATGGATTTTTATCTCCATATATATTGTTTTCATATTTATTACCATTTTTAAGTATGCAAGATTATTTAGTTTTTTCATCAATATTAATGACTATAGCTAGCACAAATTTATTTTATAAATTTCTTAGAAATAATAATATAAGCCAAAATATTAGTTTTATTACCTCATTTTTATTTTTATTTGCAGTACCTATAATTTTTCATTCAAAAAGACACATAATGTTTGTAAATTACATGCCTTTTCTAATCCTTTCTCTAATATATATTGATAAATATTTTAAAACAAAGAGAATTAGTCCAATTATTATTTGCACAGCTTTAATAATATTTTCTAGTTATATTTATAGTGTACCAAGTATAGTGGTAATCGTAATATATTTTATATATAAATACACTTTAAATAATAAAATAAATATTAAAAAGTTTTTAACAATGTTTATAAAGATTTCAATACCAATATCAATTGCAATACTTTTGTCTAGTATATTAATATTACCCACATTTAATACTTTATTATCTAGTAGAGAAGGTATTAATGTAAATATAATAAATTTATTTATTCCAACTATTAATTTAAAATGTTTTCTATATGATGGTTATGGTATGGGTCTTTCAAGTATAAGCTTAATAGCTCTTATTTATGGAATATATTATAAAAAAACTAGATTTTTATCTTGTGTATTGATACTACTTATTACTATACCAATATTTAGTTATATATTAAATGGTACACTTTATGTTAGTTCAAAACCATTAATACCTTTTATACCACTTGCACTTTACTTAACAGCAGTATTTCTATCAAATATTTTTAATTCAAAATTAAACAAAAATGTAATAAAAATAATAATTATATTACTAATGGTAGAGGCAGTAGTAATGAATCTTAGATATAATTATAAAGACAATTTATTAACTGAAAAAATTATAGATAAAAAGACACCAAATTTATTAGAAATGCAAAAAGACACTGGAGTTTATAGAACTGATGTAATTTATAGTGAATTGCAAAATATTAATAAAGTATATAACAATCATAATATCACTACTATATATTCATCAGTTGAACATCCAGATTATTTAGAATTTTATTATAATAAATTTAATAATGCAATGACACATAGAAACTTTAGAATTATATATGCAAATAATAATTACTTATTTCAAAGTTATATGGGAGTTAAATATGTAGTTACAAATAAATTGCTAGGACAAGGATATACATTAGTAAATCAATACAAAAATTTAAAATTATATAAGATTAATAATTACCGCTCTATAGCATATATTAACAATAATTATATGAGTAAAAATGAATATAGTAATTTACAATATCCATATAATGTAGAAGCATTATTAAAATATACAGTATTAGATGAAAATATAAATAGTAATTATAAGACAAAAATTAAAGAAATAAGTTTAGATAATATAGATTTAAAGAAATTTAATTCTAAGTATAAAGATTCGGTATATACATTAAAGTTTAATAAAACAACAAAAGTAGAATATAAAACTAATATGAATTTAGATAACAAATTACTATTTATTAGATTTAATATGTTAGAGAGTAATCCTT
>DAOOPL010000002.1:0-33744 GCA_035388245.1 Bacilli bacterium
ATTAATAATAAGTTTTGGATTTATTATTCCACTTGATACGTTATCCATAGTTATTATTTTGCTATCTTGATTAGCATTTGAATTAATATTACCTTTTTCTATCTTAGTTTCAATATCAAATTCTAATTTGCCATTTTTAATAGTTATACCACTATTTATTACATTACTATAAGTATGCTTATTATTATGATTTATATTTATTTTAATTATTTGATTTTCATTTGATATTGTAGATATAACAACCTCTGCATGAGATCTTTCTCCATTTAAATTAACTTCTATCTTACTATTAATTATATTTTTATTACAAAATCTATTTAATATTAGTCTTGAATCTTTACCCAAATTAATAATTGTTTTGTTATTATTATCTATATTTACTAATTCAAATAAGTTTAATGATACATTATCTTTAATATTAATTTCTATATCTTTTTTATCATAAGTAATAGATAAATCTTGGTCTTCATCAATATTATATTTTTTCATTTTTATCTATTTCCTTAATATATTTATACCCATCTTTTTCTATTTTTGTAGCAAGATCATAATTACCACTTTTTACAATTTGTCCATTTATCATAATATGTACATAATCTGGTTTTAAATATTTTAATATATCTGTATGATGCGTTACTACTATTATTGATACTTCTTTATGTTTTTCTTTATAGTCTTTAATATTTTTACCTACTAGTTTTAAACTGTCAATATCAAGACCAGAATCAATTTCATCAAGTAATATTAGTTTTGGTTCTAGTATCATTAATTGTAATATTTCATTTTTCTTTTTTTCTCCACCAGAAAAGCCTTTATTTATTGAACGATGTACCATTGCTTCTTGCATATTTAAGTCATTTGTATATACATCTATTTGTTTAATAAAATCATATAAATTAGTTATCTTATTATTTTTAATATTTAAAGCTGTACGTAAAAAATCAGAATTTGTTATTCCTTCTATTTCTGTTGGATGTTGCATAGCTAAAAATATTCCTTCTTTTGCTCTTTCATCAACTTTAAGTTTTAATAACTTTTTTTTATTATAAGTTATATTACCACCTAATACTTTATATTCTGGATCACCCATTATTACTTTATTTAATGTACTTTTACCAGAACCATTAGGTCCCATAATAACATGAGTCTCTCCATCATTAACATCTAATGAAAAAGAATTTAATACTAATTTGTTTTCTACTTTTACAATAAGGTTTTTAATATTAAGCATTATTCTCACCCCATAATAGATATTTTATCATTTTTTTAACATATTTTGTAAAAAATGTTAAAATATTAAGTGAGGTGATAATATGGACTGCATATTTTGTAAAATAATAAGTGGTGAAATACCAAGTAATAAAATATATGAGGACAATAATGTGATAACTTTTTTAGATATTCATCCAGATTCTAATGGGCATACACTTATAGTACCTAAAAAACATATTACTGATATATATGATATTGATGATCAAACTTTATTATATATTAATGAATCAATAAAAATGGTAAGTAAATTACTAAAAGATAAATTGTATTTTGATGGATTTACTGTAATACAAAATAATGGAGATATACAAGATATTAAACATTATCATGTACATATAAAACCATTTTATAAAATAGAACAAGATATACTAAATGTGAAAGAAATATATGAAAAAATAATGAATTAGATTGTTATTTTTAATATATTTTGATATCATTACTAAGGGAGGATTTATGAAAAACAATAAGAAAAATGCAAAAAAAGAAAAAAAAGTTATAAATGTGAAAGTTACTAAACCAAGAGAAAAGAAACATATAATTAAAAATTTTATGTCGAATTTAACTCTTGAACAAATTACTATGATCGGTCTTGGAATAATAATACTACTGCTTGTTATAATAGCAATTATTAGTAATATAAAACCAACAATTAAAAATGGAGAGCAAATAGTTGCTAAAGTTAGTGGCAACACAATTACTGCAGATGAATTATATAATAGTTTAAGTAGTAAGTATGGTCGTGATCTATTAATTGATACAATAGATAATATTATATTAAATAAATTATATAAAACTACTAGTGAGATGGAAGCCTCAGCAGAAGCTACTATTGAACAATATAAAAGTACTTATGGAGATCAATTTGAAGCATTTCTAGAATATAATGGTATATATGGTGGAGAAGATGAGTTTAAAATAGCATTAATTAAGAATACTAAGATATCTACTGTGGTAGATGAATATATAAAAGATTTAATAACTGAACCAGAAATGAAAGCATATTATGAAGAAAGTATATATGGAGATATTAAGGCTAGTCATATATTAATTAAGTTTACTACAACAGATAGTTCAACAGATGATGAAGTAAAAGCTGATCAAGCAAGAGCACTTGCAAAAGCTAAAGAAATAATTACTGAACTTAAGGGTGGTGCTGACTTTGCTACTCTTGCTAAAAAATATTCAGAAGATACATCTAACGCATCTAGTGGTGGTGATTTAGGATATTTCAATACAGGTACTATGGAAGAAACATTTGAACAAGCAGCTTTAAAATTAAGTGTTAATTCTTATACTAAAACACCAGTTAAAACAACATATGGATATCATATAATACTTAAGACTGGTCAAAAAGATAAACCAACATATGCTAAATCTAAAGAAACTATTATTGAAAAATTAGTAGCTCAATACAAAGCTACAGATACAAAGATGACTTATAAAGCATTAATTAATATGAGAAAAACAAATAAATTAAAAATATATGATCCTGTACTTAAAAAAGCATATGATACATATATGAATGAGTTATTAAATTCAACAACTACAAACTCAACAACTTTAGCACAATAAAAAGGATATTAATCCTTTTTTATTTTATCTAAATCATCAATACTAAATCCTTTTTGATATAATTTATTTCTAATAAAATTTTCTAAATATTCATCTTTATATTTTTTATTATATTTAGAATATAACTTATTATATTCTTTTTTTATATAATCAGCATTAGGATTTATACATACTTTATCTAATTCATTTATTACTTGTTCTTTTGAATACCCTAAATTAGCAAAATAATTTAATGCTTTTATTTTTAATATAGAACTGGCTTTCTTATTATTTAATCTAAAATATTTATTAATAAGATTAGATAATTTATTAATAAATATATCATTATCTATATCCTCAAATACTTCGCTTATTATTTCTTCAGTAATACCCTTATCAAATAAATCTCTTTTAATCTTATATGGCCCATAATTAGTAATATTGATTCTATCATTAATAAAACTCTTAGCATAATTAAAATCATTAATATATTCTTTTTTAATTAATGTCTTAATTACATCTCCAACTAGATTAGGATCATATCCTTTTTTTATCAAATACTCTTCTATTTCTTTTTTACTTCTTAATGATTTAGAAATATAATTATATGCCAAAGAGTAGATACTTGCTTTATAATTATCTTTTATTAATTTATTTAATTTATCATTTGTTAATTCTTTATTTAGTAATAAATTATTATTTACTATTACATCTTCATAAAATATCTCTGTTTGACCATTATCAATATATATTTTATACTTACCTATTCCTACTTTTTTGAACTTAGTTATCTTCATAATTGCCTCTATACTACGTGTATTAAATCCTCTGCTACTTCTTCTAAAGCCCTACCCATACCCTTTTCATTTTTATATTCACTAGTTTTTTTCTGTAAGTGACCTGTCTTATTAATTTGTTTACTTCTTCTACTTACAATATGTACTAGCATATATTTAGAAGGTACTTTTGTCAGCAATTTATCAATTGATGGATAATTCATATAATTTCCTCCTCATAATTTTAATGTATCACTTTTTTAATCTAAAAAATAAAATAAGTGTAAATATTTTACACTTATTTACGTTTTAATTGGTCTGTTTGTCTTATTATTGCTTCTTTTATAAACTTATTTAATTCTATCTCTAAATTGTCTAGTTTCTCTATTCCTTCAACTTCCTCTGGTGAACTACCAAAGAAACATAATCTTTTTCTATTTACAATCCAATTGGAAAATTTATTACCTTTTTCTATAATTTCTTCTGGTGAGAGATTTGCACTGTTTATATAATTTTTAAACATTTCAAATGCTATTAATTGTATTTTTACTATACTACTATCAGTTTTCACATTCATCATATTCCTTTAAAAATTCATCTGCATCTCCATATTTACTAAGCTCTAACTTTAATCCTTCCAAGTCTTTACTAAGCATATACTTCGCAATAGTTTCATAAGGTATAATTGTTTCTATCTGTCTTAATATCATTCTTTTAAATATATGATCTGGTTTATCACCTTTAAATTTTTCTTCATAATCATATTCTACAACATCTAAAAAATTCATATTTTTATCTCCCTATTACATTATACCACTAAAACGGTAATTTTAGGTTCCCATTTTTAAACATCTTTAACATTTGTTTCATTTGTTCAAATTGTTTTAACAATTTATTTACATCTTCTACCTTAGTACCAGATCCATCTGCTATTCTTATTTTTCTACTTGCTTTAATAATGTCTGGATCTTTTCTTTCTTTTAAGGTCATTGAACTTATTATTGCTTCAATCTTACTTATTTGTTTTGGATCAACCGATATATTATTTAAACCAAGTTTAGATGCTCCTGGTAACATTTTTAATATATTTTCTAGAGGACCCATTCTTTTTATTTGTTTTAATTGACTCAAAAAGTCATCTAAATCCATATTACCTTTTTGTAATTTTTTGGCAACTTTTTCAGCTTCATCTTTATCTATTGCTTCTTCTGCTTTTTCAATAATAGATAATATATCTCCATCACCTAGTATTCTACTTACCATTCTTTCTTTATCAAATAAAGTAAGACCATCTATTTTTTCACTATTACCAACATACTTTATTGGAATGTTTGTTAAATGCTTTACAGAAAGTGCAACACCACCTTTAGTATTACTATCCATCTTAGTTAAAATAGTTCCTGTTAATTTTAATTTGTCATTAAATCCATTTATTACATTTATTGCATCTTGTCCAATCATAGCATCAATTACTAAAAGAATTTCATTTGGATTTGAAACATTAATAATATTATTTAACTCTTGCATTAATACTTCATCAATATGTAATCTACCAGCAGTATCTATAATAATTACATCATAATTATTTTCTTTTGCATACTTAATACCATTTTCTACTATTAATACTGGATTAGTATTTTCATTATATACATATATATCTAATTCTTTACCTAAAGTTATTAATTGATCTATTGCTGCCGGTCTATATGTATCTGCAGCAATAAACATTACCTTTTTATTTTCTTTTTTCTTTAATAGATTACCAAGTTTAGCTACAGTTGTAGTTTTACCAGAACCTTGTAATCCAACTAACATTATTACTGATGGTTTTCTATTTAACACTAATGAATTATCTTCATTACCTAATATTATTAATAATTCATCTTTTAGTATCTTTAAAAATAATTCTGCTGGTTTTAAACTTGATTTTACTTCTTCACCAAGTGCTTTTTCCTTTACATTATCAGTAAACTCTTTCACTACTTTATAATTTACATCTGCTTCTAAAAGAGCTAGTCTTACATCTCTAATAATATCACTAATATTACTTTCTGTAATTCTACCTTCCCCTTTTATATTCTTAATAACTTTTTCTATTTTTTCTGTTAGACTTTCAAACATTTCTATCACCAATAAGATTATAACAAAAATAACACTTTTTACAAAGTGTTATTATAATAATGCTGCTACAAATATTAGAATAAATGATATAAATACTATAACTAATATTGCAAAATCAGTAAAAACATCAAATACTGCTGTATCACTTATTTTAAATGAGTCACTAGCATTACTAAATAATTTACTTTTTTGTTTCTTTTTTCGTTTAGCCATTTAATCACCTTTTATTCTATAAATAAATTATAACAAAAAACACTTTTTTTTCAAATGTTTTTTAATATTTCCTTTACAATTTTTTCATCTTTAATATTATTAATAACTTTCATTATATTATTATTCTTTTTATAAAGAGACAGTTTTTCTTCATAAAATATCAACTTCTTTTCAACTAGATTAACTGCTTTACTAACTGCATTTCTACTTACCTTTTCATTTTCACTTATTTCACTAAGTGTAAAATTATTAAAATAATAATCTTCAAAATATTTCTTTTGTTTGCTCGTTAATAAACTTCCATATATATCATATAGTAATATTAAATAGTCTCTATCCATACTAAAACATCTCCTTAAATAATCCATATATATATTCTTCAATATCAAATGGATATAAGTCATTAACTTTTTCACCAACTCCAATATACTTTACTGGTATTTTTGTTTCTTCTTTAATTGCTATTACTATTCCACCTTTTGCTGTACCATCTAGTTTGGTTAATATTATTCCTGTAATATTTGTTATTTCCATAAACTTTTTTGCTTGATCTATTCCATTTTGACCTGTTGTTGCATCAATAATAAGTAGTGTTTCATGTGGGGCTTTATCTATTATTTTCTCACATACTTTATTTATTTTTGAAAGTTCATTCATTAGATTAACTTTATTTTGTAATCTACCAGCAGTATCTATAAGTACATAATCATATTTTTCATCTACTGCCTTTTCTAAAGCTTGATATATTACACTTGCTGGGTCTGATGTATTTACATTACTAAATACATCACAATTAATTTTCTTACCCAATTCATGTAGTTGCTCAATTGCTCCTGCTCTAAATGTATCTGCTGCTACCATAAGTACTTTTTTATCTTTAAATTTATGAGCAAATTTTACAATTGTAGTTGTTTTACCTACTCCATTAACACCAATAAATAGTATTACTGTAGGTCCATTTTCATTTATATTTATTTTATTAGTAATAATATCATTATCTACATATGCAATAAAAAGTTCATCTACTATTATTTCATTTAAAATACTAGGACTTGTTATTTTTTCTTTTGATATTCTATCTTGTAATTTATCCATAAATTTCATTACAGCACTAATACCAATATCAGCATTTATTAATATTTCTTCTAAATCATTAATATAATTATCATTAACTTCTGAATATTGTTTTGATAACTTTGATAATTTATTCACAAAGTCTTCTCTTGTTTTTGATAATCCCTTTTCATATTCTGGTTTTACAAATACATTTTTAATTTTAGAAAATATTCCCATTTAAATCACCTAATGATATTTTAACATATAATATATTATTATTGGACAAATTATTAAAAAAGTAATATAATATCAGTTGTTAATATTCTTTAAAATTAACTTGAAAGGAGAATTATGGAAAACAAATTAGATACTAAAGTGTTTGCTTTAGGTGGCCTTGGGGAAGTTGGTAAGAACATGTATTGTATTATGCATAACAATGAACTTATTATTATAGATTGTGGTGTTATGTTCCCTAAGGATGAATTGTTAGGAATAGATTATGTTATTCCTGATTATTCGTTTTTAAAGAAAAATGAAGATAAGATAAAAGCATTATTTATTACACATGGACATGAGGATCATATTGGAGGTATTCCATTTTTACTTAGTACAGTAAAAATACCTGTTATATATGCTCCTGATCAGGCGTGTGGTTTAATTAAGAAGAAATTAGAAAGAAAAGCATTAAGATATGATAATTTGGTAACATATAAGGAAGATGATGTATTTAAGTTTAAGAACTTTACAGTAGAGTTTGTATCAACAACACACTCTGTACCAAGTTCATATTTGATTGTTATTAGTACACCAAATGGAAAAATAGTACATACAGGAGATTATAAATTTGATTTAACACCAATAGGACCTGTTGCTAATATTCATAAGATGGCAGAGATTGGTAAGAATGGTATTAAATTATTACTTAGTGAAAGTACTAATGCACTTAGTGAAGGGTTTTCTAAAAGTGAATCAAAGGTTGATGAGGCGCTTGGTGAAATGTTTGCTAATAGAAAAGTTGGTAGAATAATTGTTGTTACTTTTGCATCGAATATTTATAGATTAAAACATATTATTGAAACATGTAAAGTTAATAATAGAAAAGTAGTACTTTTTGGCAATAGTATGGAAAATAATATTGAAATTGCTATTCAAGGTGGATTTATAGATAATAGTGATAATATTCTTATTGATCAAAATGATGTGAATAAATATAAAGATGAAGAATTATGTTTATTATGTACAGGATCACAAGGTGAAGCTTTAGCTGCTTTATCTAGAATAGCAAAAGGAACTCATAGACAAATAAAAATTAAACCTAATGATATGGTTATATTTTCATCTAATCCAATACCTGGTAATTCTGCAAGTGTTGCTAAAACTATTAATGCTTTATATTTACAAGGAGTAGATGTTTACACTACTTCATTATTAAGTGATATACATGCTTCAGGGCATGGATATCAAGAGGAATTAAAATTAATGATTCGTTTATTTAAACCTGAGTACTTTGTACCAATACATGGTGAATATAGAATGATGAAAATACATAGAGATTTAGCAATAGATTGTGGTATTAGTAAAGATAAGATTTTCTTACTTGAAAATGGAGATGTTATATCACTAGGTAGTGATGGTATTATTAAAAAAGATGGTAATGTTGGTGCCAAAGATGTATATGTAGATGGTAATAGAATTGGTGATATTGGTAGTTCTGTTATTAGAGATAGAAAAGTACTTGCCAATGATGGAATACTTGTAGCAGTATATAATGTGGATGTTAATAACAATACATTAATTGGTAGAGTAAATATTATTACTAGAGGATTTATATTAGTAAATGAAAATGATGCATTAATTAAACAAATAGAGAGTTATGTTACTAATATTATTAATACATCATTATCAAATAAAGAATTTAATATTAAAGATTTAAAAAATCAAATAATAGCAGATCTATTAACTTATATATATAATGAAACAGGTAGAAAACCAGTTATACTTCCAGTAATGCTAGAAATAAATAAAAAATAAAAAAGTCTATATAGACTTTTTTTATTTATCTTTTTTTGTCATTGCTTCTTTTCTAGACAAATTAAGTTTTCCATTTTTACCATAACCAGTTGCTTTAACAAGTATTTCATCTCCTAGAGATACAACATCACTTGTTTTTTCTACTCTTTTATCAGATAACTGAGAAATGTGTACTAAACCTTCACATCCTGGCCATATTTCTACAAAGCAACCAAAATCTTCTATCTTAACTACTTTACCATTATATATCTTACCTATTTCTACTTCTTTTACTATATCTCTAATCATATTAGCTGCTTTATTAATTATCTCTTTATCTGTATGATATATAATTACTCTTCCATCATCTTCTAAATCTATTTTAACAGCATTTACATCATTAACAGAAATAACATTACTTGCTTCTTGTATTATTCTAGTAATTGTCTCTCCACCCTTACCAATAACTTCTTTAATACGATTAGAATCAATCATAAATGTCATTGTCTTTGGAGCATATTTACTAACTTCTTCTCTAGGTTTACTAATTTGTTTTTCCATTACTTTTAATATTTCAAATCTTGCTTTCTTTGCTTGACTTAAAGCTTCTTTTAATATTTCTTTAGTAACACCTTTTATTTTAATATCCATTTGAAGTGCACATATACCTTCTTTAGTACCTGCTACTTTAAAATCCATATCTCCTAAATGATCTTCTAATCCTTGAATATCTGTTAATACTTTATAATCTTTACCTTCAGTAATAAGTCCCATTGCAATACCTGCTACTGGTCTTTTAATTGGTACACCTGCTGCCATAAGTGCCATACATCCAGCACATATACTAGCTTGAGATGATGAACCATTACTTTCTAATATTTCAGATACAACTCTAATTGTATATGGAAATTCTTCTTCAGTTGGTATTACTTGAAGTAGTGCTCTTTCTCCAAGTGCTCCATGCCCTATTTCTCTTCTTCCTGGTGCTCCATATCTTCCTGTTTCACCTACTGCAAAAGAAGGAAAATTATAATGTAACATAAATCTTTTTTCATCTTCTATTCCAAGACCATCTAGTATTTGATGTTCTCCTAATGCACCAAGTGTTACAACAGATAAACACTGAGTTTCTCCTCTTGTAAATAATGCAGATCCATGTGTTCTTGGAAGTAAATCTATATCAGTAGATAGTTGTCTTATTTCATCCATCTTTCTACCATCTGCTCTTTTCTTTTCTTTAACAACTATTTTTCTAAAGATATCATACTCTATTTGTGAAAGTATTAATTTAACTTTAGTTAATAATTTATTTCTATCTTCTTCAGTTAGTTCTTTATTTTCTAACTCATATTTATCTACTATTTCTTTTTTAATTAATTCTATTTCAGCATATTTTTCTTCTTTACCTTTTATTCTTAAAGCTTTATCAAATCTTTTTTCTGATAATGCTTTAATTTCATTAATTAAATTATCAGTAAGTTCAAGTTTTTCATATTCCATTTTTTCTTTACCAATATCTTGAATTATTTCTTCTTGAAATTTAATTAATTCTTTTACTGCATTATGACCAACCATTAATGCTTCAAGCATTATTTCTTCGCTAACTTCTTTACTTCCTGCTTCAACCATATTAATAGCATCTTTAGTACCTGCTACAACTAAATCTATTAAACTCTTTTCTGATTCTTCTACAGAAGGATTAATAATAAATTTTTTATCTACATATGCAACTTTTACAGATGCTACTGGGCCATTAAATGGTATTTTACTAATGCATGTTGCAAGTGATGAACCAAAAAGTGCTGCCATTTCTGGAGAATGATCTCTATCAACTGACATAATAGTATTTACTATTTGAACTTCATTTCTAAAATCTTCTGGGAATAAAGGTCTCATAGGTCTATCTATCATTCTTGCTGCTAATGTTGAATTCTCTGTTGGTCTTCCTTCTCTTTTAATAAATCCACCAGGTATTTTACCTACTGAATATAGTTTTTCTTGATATAAAACCATTAATGGAAAATAATCTGATAATAGATTAGCATTTGAACTAACTACTGCTGATGTAAGTACTACTGTGTCTTCATATCTTACAAGTACTGCTCCATCAGTTTGTTTTGCAAGTTCACCAGTTTCTACTATTATATTTTTACCATTAAAATTATACTTATATATTTTCTTTGACATATTACTTCTCTCTTTCTAATAAATTATATCATATTTCTAAATAAAAACACTCAAAAAAGAGTGCTTACTTTCTAATTCCTAGTTTTTTAATTAACTCTCTATAACGATTAATATCTTTTTCTTTTAAGTAGTTTAATAAATTACGTCTATTACCTACCTTCATTAAAAGACCACGTTTAGAATGAAAGTCATGTTTGTTTTCTTTTAAATGTTTAGTTAATGCATCTATTTCTGCTGTTAGAATTGCTACTTGTACTTCTGGAGATCCAGTATCATCTTTATGAATAGCAAATTTCTTTATTAACTTTTCTTTCTCATCTTTAATTAAAGTCATATTTCCTCCTTATATATTAATTCGCCTAAATCTTAGTATTGGTTGGAGACTCCATATACCAAGATTTGGTAACCTCTAATAATATACATTACTTTTATATATAAATCAAGTAATTTTAAAACATTTTATATGGTTTTACTTTAGTTTTATCTTTATCATATGTTTTATAGATAGCAATTGCTTCTTTATTTGAATTTAAATACATAATTAAGTCTCCATTAAATGTCTTCTCTATTATTTGACCATATCTAATCTTTTGTTCTTTTTCTATATCTACAATTTCTTTATTTATATCTATATCAGTAATATCCACTAATTTATAATTATCTTTTTCTATATCTTCAAGAGTATAGGAGTCTTCTATTTTATATTTACCTTGAGATATTCTAACAAGATCAGTCATAATACCAACTGTACCTAGTTTACTTGCAATATCTTTAATTAAACTTCTAATATAAGTACCTTTTGATACTTCACATATAAACTCTATTTCTATTTTATTATTATTTCTTTTAATACTTAATAACTTAATATTTTTAATATCTACCTCTTTAGATGGTAATTCTACTTCAATATTTTTTCTTGCATATTCATATAATTTTTTACCATTTATTTTAGTAGCACTGTAAAGTGGTACCATTTGATTATATTTACCAATGAAGTTATTTATACAATTTCTAATATCTTTATCAGAAATATCAATATTTTCCTCTTTTAATATTTTTCCTTCAATATCAAGAGTATCTGTTTCTATACCTAGTGTTGCATTTGCTTTATATGTTTTGTAACCAGATAATAAATCTACTAAACTAGTAGCTTTATTTATACAGATAACAAGAACACCAGTAGCAAGAGGATCTAAAGTTCCAGCATGTCCTACTTTTTTAGTATTAAATTTCTTACCAATTATATTAACAACATCTCTACTTGTTAATCCTTTTGGTTTATTAATTATTAATATTTTATTCATAATATCACCAAAAATATTCTAACATAAAAAAAGAAGATTATCTTCTTTTATTTTAATATTAGTAACATTACTATTATTCCTGTTATTATTGTAATTACTGATAGTAATATTATACCTGCTTTACCTTGTTTTTCTTTTTCTATTTCATTTGGTTTATATAATTCTTCAACATATTTTTCATATGCATCTGATAAATATAATCTTTGATTTTCTTTAAGAATTTTATCATAATATGTTTTAATACTAATTGGTAAATTTGGTTTACTCTTTTCATATCCTAAAATTAGTTCTTCTCTAGTCATTTTTTCATCAATATTTATTCCTGTAAGTATTTGTAATATTGTAAGTGCAAAAGCATAAATATCTGTTTCTTTTGACACATATTCGTTTTGTGGATCTCTATATTGAATATTTATTTTATTATTTAATACATGTTCTTTTATTACAAAAGAATCACAATCTATAAATCTTATTTCTGATTTATCATCTACAAATATATTATCTGGATTTAAGTCACAAATATATATGTTTTTACTATGTAATTTCTTCATTGCATCTTCTATTTTTTTAATTATCTCTATTTTTTCTTCAAAACTATATTTATTATCTTTTAGTTTAACTATTGATTCTCCAACTGGTAAATATTCCATTGTATAACCTGTGAAACTACCTTCAAAATATACTAATTGTTTTGGTTTTATTACTTCTTTAACATCTAATTTCAATAATTCCTTTAATGTCTCTTCTCTGTCTTTTAAGAATGTAAATGATGTTGATGTAAACATTTTTAAAGCTTCATTATTGCTTGTTAAATATAAATCTGATGATTTACCAGTAGATATCTTTTTTGTAATTACTAGGTCTTTATATTCTAATGCTGAGGGATCTATTTGTCTAAACTTAGATAATACTTTTCTTTGTATTGCTAAACTTTGTACACTAGCACTTAATATATTTTTATTTTCAATATTTCCATATTCATGAAATCCAAAAGTTTTATAAAAATTTTTTTCTTCTTCATTTTCTTTATTACATAATACTTCTATTTTTTTAATACCAATTTCATTTCCAATATATATAACGCTTTCATGCAATAATATTTTCATTTGATTCTTATCAAATTCAGTATTTATATTTATATCAACAATATTTATATAATTAGATACTAAAGTATCTACTGAGTTTTTAATTTCAAACACTATATATCCAATTAAAGATGTTGATGATAATAATATTACTACTACTTTATTTTTATAATATTCTGGGACTTTACCTTGTTCTATTTCTTCAAACATTGTTTTTTTATTAATACTATCTGGAGCAATTAATAATATTTCTTTATATAAATTAATATCATTTTCTAATATACCAAGTCTTATATTATTTTTATTTATTAAAGTAATCATATTATCATCTCCTACATATCATTGTAATAATTATACAATACTTTTGTATTAAAAAAAAGAAAAATTAATTTTCTTTTTTAGTTTCTTCTATTAATTTTTCTATTCTATTACCATAATCAATTGATTTATCATATAAAAACTCTAGTTCTGGCATCTTCCTCATTCTTATTTTTCTTTTACATAATTCAGATTTAATAAAACCTTCTGCTTTATTTAAATCTTCTAAACACTTATCAATATTACTCCTATTAAATACTGTACAATATATTTTTGCTAAACTTAAATCACTTGTTATAGTAACTGCTGTTATTGTTACAAATTTAATATCTTCATCATTAATTTCATTTGCAAGAATATCACTAATTTCTTGTTGAAATACACTTGCTAATCTTTGTGATTTTATACTCATATTATCACCTATCTTTTCTTTTCAATCATTTCAAAAGCTTCAATAATATCTTTTTCTTTAATATCTTGAAAGTTTTCTATAGTAATACCACATTCAAATCCTTTTTTAACTTCTTTTGCTTGATCCTTTTCTTTTTGTAAAGAACCTATTTTTCCAGTAAATATTACTTCTTCATTTCTAATTACTCTTGCCGAAGCATTATTTTTAATTACTCCTTCAATTACCATGCTTCCTGCTATTACTCCTGTTTTAGAAAATGTATATAGTTTTCTTACTTCTGCTTTACCTAATATTTTTTCTTCATATATAGGATCTAAAGTTCCTTTCATAGCATCTTCTATTTCTTCAACTACTTTATATATAATATTATGTAATCTTATTTCTACACAATAATCTTTTGCAAGATCTATTACTTTACTATTTTCTTTAACATTAAATCCTATTATTATTGCATTTGATGCATTTGCAAGTATTACATCATTTTCTGTAATTGCTCCGACATCTGATCTAATAATATTTATTTTTACTCCATCAACAGATACTCTTTCTAGTGCATTTTTTACAGCCTCAGCACTACCTTGAACATCTGCTTTTAATATAATATTTACTTCTTTTAAGCCTGAGTTTATTTTACTAAATAAGTCCTCTATTGAGGTACATTTATCAATACTATGTGTATCTAATTTAGTATTTAAACTACGTTTTTCTGCTACTTCATGTGCTTGTTTTTCTGATTCAAAAGCCATGAATTTCTCACCTGCTTTTGGTACTCCAGATAAACCTGTTACTTCAACAGGTGTTGAAGGACCAGCATCTACTATTTGATTTCCTAAATCATTTTTAAGACTTCTTACTTTGCCAAAATGTTCTCCTACTACAATTGCATCACCTAATCTTAACGTTCCATTTTGTACTAATAAAGTAACTATTGTGCCAACATTCTTATCAAGTCTTGCTTCTATTACTGTACCTAATCCATATCTATTTGGATTAGCTTTTAATCCTTGCATTTCTGATACTAATATAATACTATCAAGTAATTTATCTATTCCCTCACCAGTTTGAGCAGATATTGGTACAAATATTGTATCTCCACCCCATGTATCTGGTGATATACCATTTTCTGCCATTTCTCTTGTTGTTTTTTCTATATCTGCATTTGGTTTATCAATCTTATTTATTGCTACAATTATTGGTACTTTAGCTGCTTTGGCATGATCTATTGCTTCTTTTGTTTGAGGCATAACGCCATCATCTGCTGCAACTACAATAATAACTATATCTGTAACACTAGCTCCTCTTGCTCTCATTTCTGTAAAAGCAGCATGACCTGGAGTATCAATAAAAGTTATTTTACTATTATTATGAATTATTTGATATGCTCCAATATGCTGAGTTATTCCACCATGTTCTTGTGATACAATACTACTTTTTCTAATAGTGTCAAGTACCGATGTTTTACCATGATCTACATGTCCCATAATTGTTACAACAGCTGGACGCTCACATAGCGATGATTCATCATCACATATTTCATACTTCTCAAAATTACTATAATCTTGAGTCTCTGCTCTTTTTAATGTTTTTTCATATTCAAGAGCTAAAACTTCTGCATCTTCAAAACTAATAGCAGTATTAATATTAGCAACTATTCCAAGTGATAATAACTTCTTAATAATATCTGTACTTGGTTTAGATATACTTGTTGCAAATTCATTAACTGTCATTTTATCTTTATATACAATAATATTTTCATCACTTGATGAGATATTAGATACTAATTTTTCTTTACTCTTATACATTTCTTTTCTTTTTAAATTAATATCTTCTGGTTTTTCTTCTACTTCAACCTTTGCTTTTTTTTGCTTCTTTGCTACTGCAATTTTTTCTTCAATTTCATCTTCTTCATATTCTTGAATAAAATCATCTGCTGTTTCAACTTCTTCTTCTACAGTCTCTTCATCCTGTTTTTGAAATACATTATCCAAATCTATTACTTGTTCCTCAGTTAAAACTGTTTCTTCATTTGCATTAAAACCTAGTTCAATGCACATTTCAATAACTTCATTAACTTCTCTAGAAACATCTTTTGCATATTCAATAACACTCATCATAGATATCACTTCCTTTAATTTTCTTCTATATATTTTTCCAATTCTTCAAATAATTTATCTGATACTTTTACTTCTAAAACTCTATCTAAAATTTTTGATATTTTCGCTTTTCTTACTACTTCAATCTCTTTTTTTAAATAAGCTCCTCTTCCATTTGCTTTACCAGTAAAATCAATATTTACATTACCATCTTTATTTCTTACTACCCTTATTAATTCTTTTTTTGGTAATTTTTCTTTAGTAACTACACAACTTCTAAGTGGTACTTTATTTATTTTCATATTTACCTCCTACTTCTTGTATATACTTAAATCTGTTTTTTCCTCTTTTACTTGCTCTGAACTTTTTATATCAAGTCTGTAATGAGTAAGTTTTGCTGCTAAGCGAATATTTTGTCCTCTTTTACCAATAGCAAGTGATAAATCATCACCATCTGCTACTACAAGTGCTGTTCTTTGTTTCTCATCTGTAATAAATACTCTTACATTCTTAGCTGGATTAAGTGCATTTTGAATAAACTTTACTGGTTCTTTTGAGTATTCAATTACATCAATCTTCTCTCCATTTAATTCTTTCATTATTCTATTTACTCTAGATCCATGTTCTCCAATACATGCTCCTACTGCATCTACTTGAGAATCTTCTGAATATACTGCTATCTTACTTCTTAATCCTGCTTCTCTAGCAACACTATATAAAATAACTGTACCATCATTTAATTCTGGTATTTCTAATTCTAATAAACGCTTTACGAATCCATAATGTGTTCTTGAAAGTAATATTAATGGTGATTTGCCTGTATTATCTATCTTAGATACATAAACTTTTACAGAACCTCCCATTTTTAATACTTCTCCTTGTACGATTTCTGATTTTGGAAGAATACCATGTGTTCTACCTAAATCAACATAATAATTTGAAGTATCTTCTCTAGATAATGTACCAATTAATAACTCTTGATCTTTATTATTAAATTCAGTCATTATACTATCTCTTTCAGCTTCTCTTATTTTTTGTACTAAAACTTGTTTAGCAGTTGATGTTGCTACCCTACCAAAATCTGTTGGTGTTATTTCTTCTTCTATTGTTTCTCCAACTTTCATATCTGGATTTATCTTTTTAGCATCTTTAAGTAATATTTCTACTTCTTCTGCTCTTTCCTCTTCACTATACTTTTTAACTACTGTTTTAAATGAGTATACTTTAATATCTCCAGTTACTTTATCAATAGTTACCCTGACATTAGTAAGAGCATTAAAATGCTTCTTATATGCTGCTTCAAGAGCATGCTCCATAGCTTCAAATACAATACTTTCTTCTATTTCTTTTTCTTTACATAAATTTTTTAATGCTTTAATAAATTCTTTTCCGTTCATTTTAGTCTACCTCCCCTGATGAACATACATCTAATACATATGATTTATTTAAACTACTTATATTATCAATAAGTGGATTAATAATATTTGATGCTAAAACACAAGTATCAACATCTACATATGGTTTTTTATCAATATATACTCTTAAATAATATATATTATTTTCCTTTACATATTCTATCTTTTTAATAGTAATACTTTCCTTTTTTAAATCATTTTCTATTAACTTTCTAACTTCTTCTTCCGTATACATCAACCTTTCAAACATAAAGAGCAGGTTTTTGACCTACTCTTTGCTGCTAAAAGTATTATAGCATAATTTTAATAGTTTACAACATTTTTATAATTAAATATAAAATATTTTTTTTATGATATAATTTAAATAATAGGAAGTGATATTTTGACAACTAATGATAAGTTTATTAAGCTAAAGGCAACACTAGCAATATTTATGTACATATTTTATGAAAGTATTACAAATTATATTGTAAAATTATTACATATTGATATTGATGCATTATCTAAATCTATGAAAGTAGTTTATGTAGCGTCTGGTGAAGTCTTATGTTTATTATTTATAATATTTTTATATAGGAAACAAATAGTAAATGGTTTAAAAGAAATTAAAAAAAAGTTAGAAGAATATGCATTCTTTGGTGGTAAAGTATGGTTAATTGGTGCTTTTGCTATGAGTGTATCAACATATATTATTGGGGGAATACTTAATAAACCAATATCTGATAATGAGACTGCTGTTAGAACTTTAATTCAAATGTATCCCGCATATATGCTTTTTTCTACTTTTATATTTGCACCTATAGTAGAAGAATTAGTAGCTAGAAAAGCTATTAGAGATTTAATAAAAAATGATAAGATATTCTTAATTGTGAGTGGTTTATCATTTGGAGTATTACATGTAGTATTTACTGCTAAAGTACCACTTGATTTATTATATGCAATACCATATAGTGCAATGGGAGTTGCATTTGCATATATGCTATTAAAGAAAAAAAATATTGCACTACCTATTACTGTACATATGCTTCATAATGCTGCTCTTGTACTAGTACAAATAATTGGAGGATTAGTATGAGTAAACCAAAAAAAGAAAATAGAAACTATAAAAATTTATTTTTATTCTTATTTGCTATAACAATAGGTGTACTTTATTCAATGTATGTAGGTACTTTAGGTATGTTTACAAAAGAATATAGTATTACTAATAGTAAATTACCTAAAGATTTTTATGGATTAAAAATAATACATATATCTGATCTTCATTATGGAGATTATGTAAATGAATCATTCTTAAAAAAGTTAGTTGCTAAGATTAATGCATATAAACCTGATATTGTAATATATACTGGTGATTTATATAAGAAGTTTAGTGCACCTGTTCAAGAAGATAAAGTTATAATAATAAATTATTTATCAAAAATAATATCTAAATATGGTAATTATTATGTTAAGGGTAATCATGATAGAAAAGGTTATGAAGATATTATGAATGCTGCTGGTTTTTATAATTTAAATGAAAAAGAAGATATTATATATGGAGAAAATAATAATCAAATATTACTAATTGCTAGTAATAATGCTAAAAAATACTTAGATAAAAATAAAGATATAAGTGGTTATAAAATATTAGTAATGCATAAACCTGATGATATATTAGCATTAAAAGATTATAACTTTGAATTAGCTTTAGCAGGTCATTCACATAATGGACAAATAAATATCCCATATATTAAAGAATTATATATGCCTAAAGGATCTAAGACATATAATAAACCTTATTATAAAGTAAATAATACCGATTTATATATATCTAGTGGTCTTGGTACATCATTATTAAATTTAAGACTTTTCTCACATCCATCATTTAACTTATATAGAATTACAAATAAATAAAAGACTCATATGAGTCTTTTTAAATATCTATTTCATCTATATATTTTTTTAATTTCTTAGCATCTTCTTTTAATATTATTTTTAATTGATTATCAATTTCTACAATACCTTGAGCACCTAGTTTCTGTATAGCAACTTTATTAACTAAACTAGTATCCTTAAGTGTAACTATAAATCTTGATACATTAACTTCAATATTAATAATATTGCCTTTACCACCAAGATACTCTACTAATTTATTAGCTTCTAGACTAAAGTCTTCTTTACCTGCTTTCATAACAACAAGAGCTATTACAATAAGTACTACTGCTAATATTAAATATTTAATTATTACAAACGACATATCTATCACCTTGATACATTATATCAAAAAAAAATAATATTAACAAATATTATTTTTAATCTTCCGTCTTCTTCTTTGGATATTTTTTTATCTTTCCTTTTCTTCTTACAATAATAAAATCATCTGGATTCTCACCGGGTTTTAAATGTTTCATTTTAGGTAAGTCTCGTTTTATTTTATATATTTGCTCTAATGTCTCTAATTCATATTGTTTTTTTATACAATCTTTTTTAACTTCAACGTTATTATTATCTTTTTCTATTATTTCTTGAAGTTTTCCTAATAATTTATATATATCCTTATATTTACTATCTAGTTTATTTCTTGATAATTTAATATACTTACTGTAATCATAAATCCATTTAAGATTCTTAAAGTACTCTACATCTTCTTTATTAGAAAATTTCATATATGCACTTTGATTACCTTTATCAATAATTGTATGTTTTTTTGCAAGAATTGATAATATTGATTGTGGTATTTCTCCTTCAATATAAATAAGCATTGTAATATCAATTAACTGTACATATACAACTTCTTTATCATTTTCTAATTCAAATATTTTCATGTCATACTCCTTTTATTTAAATAAACAAAATTACTCGATTTCAAGTTCCTCTTTTTTATTTTGAGTCAAGTCAACATAATTTTGATTTGTAATTACACTAGTCTTTAATTCTTTTTCTAATTCTGTTCTTGCTTTTTTAATAACTTTATCTGCAATGTTTACATCTTTTTTCAAATTGTTCATACCAATTGAATTGTTTTTTCTATGTATTTCAACAGCAGAAGCCTCTCCTAAATTGGTTAAAGCAAGCTCGATGTTGGTCATTGAATCTCTAAGGTTCCTGCTTCTATGTATGCCTTTAATTTTTTCATATTTACTAGCTGTTAAATCAAATCCAGACTTATATATCTCATTTGTAAGAATTGCATAATTTTTACTTACAGTTATTCATCTTTCTTTCCACTCATCTGTTAAATTGTGTCTTGTTACTATCCCCTTTTCTCTTTGTAAAATCCAAGACTTTGAATATCCCTTTTTTTCATATAATTCTTTCATTCTATTCATGGCTATTTCTGGATTATTAATTTCCTCTATTCTCTCGCTGCCAACATGAGCTAACCACAATTTAAAAGGTTCTGCCTTTTGTGATGGTATAGATTGAATAATACGTAATACTCCATTGGTATCAGCACAATCAGTTTCATATTTTTTTTCCGTCAGAAGATTGTACTTTTAGTTGTACGATAATTTCGTACAACTCAATGTTATACCCTTCTCTTTTTAATTTTATCTTTAAATCACTCCAATATCTTCTTGGATTGTTACTACCTGTTAATACAAAAATTATATCTATAATACTAAAATACCACTTATCATTTTTCCATAATTTTCTAATTTCTTTTTCTTCAAAAAGAGCTAAGCTATTACTTTTCATAAAATCACCTTCTATATATATTATACTACATAAAAGCGATAAACTCCTCTTAATAAAAAAATCACTTATATTTAGTGATTTAATTTTTAAACTTTGGTGGAGCTTAGGGGATTCGAACCCCTGACCTTCTCGGTGCAAGCGAGACGCTCTAGCCAGCTGAGCTAAAGCCCCATTAATGCACCTGAACCCAGATGCATAAATAATGATACCAAAAAGTAGTTAAAAAATCAAGTTTATTTATTTCTTATCATAATCATCTAGAAAATTAGTTTTAATATTATCTTTTGTATATCCAATTATTGCATTTAAATTAATATTTGAAACACTATTAAATATATTATTTTCAACATACTTATTATCTGTTTGTAATTCTTTTATTAATTCTTTTATATCTTTTCTTTTTGATTTATGCTCTTTATTTTCTACTTCTTCTGTAAATTTACATGCACAATTAATAAATTGTAAATCATTATATTTTGCCCAAGAAATTATATCCTTTTCTCTTACAAAGTACATTGGCCTTATTAATTCTAAACCTTTAAAGTTTTTACTTTTTACTTTTGGCATCATAGTTTTAATTTCTCCAGCATATAATATATTAAGTAATATTGTTTCTATCACATCATCAAAATGATGACCAAGTACTATCTTATTACATTCTAATGTCTTAGCAATATTATATAGATGCCCTCTTCTCATCCTAGCACATAAATAACAAGGTGTTTCTTTACTTATTTTATCTGCTACAGAAAAGATATTAGTACTAAATATTTGTGCATTAATATTTAGTTTTTTTATGTTATTTTCTACTAATTCTAATACATTATTATTATATCCTGGATCCATAATTATATATTTTACTTCAAATTTTATTTTATTATGTTTTTGCAATTCTTCAATACACTTAGCCATAAGAAAAGAGTCTTTACCACCAGATATACATACTGCTAGTTTATCATTATCATTTATTAACTTATATTCTTTAATAGCTTTAATAAATTGACTCCATATTTCTTTTCTATATTTTTTTATTATACTTTTTTCTATTTCTTTGCTATTCATTATACTTGTCCTTCTTACTATACTCTATTTAATATATTTTGCTGTTTTTTTAATAAAGTTTCAACTTTTTCTTTGTCTGTAGGAAAATAATATATATGATAATATTTAAAGTATTCATATAAGAAGTCTTTTATACCCTTTATTAAATCATTCTTATATTTATAACATTGACTACTTTTGTTTTTAAATATTTCTTCTATCATATTAATAATTATATCCATATCAAATTTATCAGTAGAGATATATAATCTTTCAATCTCTTCTTTTATTACTTTTCTATATGCTGTTGCTATATCTTTAGGAATAATATTTTTATTTATTGTTCTAATAAATGAATTTGTTAAATTATTATATTCTAGTTGATTACCATGACAATCTAATACTAGTTTATTGTTCTTTTTATGTAATAATTCTATTCTTGTTGGATAAGTAATATAACTATTTGGTATTTCTCTAACACGATTTGATATTATCTTATTATATGGATCAATAATTGGTGAAAATAAAGGTATATTTTTTAGTGTGAATTTAGGTATTGATCCAACGGTTATAATAATATCTTCATCTTTATTTAATAACTCTGTTAATATCTTTGAAAGATTTATCATTTCTAGTTTTAAATGACTTCTTGTTTCAAATATACTTCCACCTCTAAATATTGTATCCATTAATTCACCAGTACATCCATTAAATATAACTATATTTTGAGTACTACTATTCTTGCTTTTTATTATATTATTAATAGTTATATCTTTATCTTCTTCTTTTATCTTATAATACTTCTCATATATTTCTTTTTTAATTGTAGATAGTGGTATAATTCCTTCCTTTCTATACATAATAACATCTTGAAAATAAAAGTCTCTTTCTAAGTCAATTGCTTTATCAAATTTTAGTTGTCTTGCTAATACTTGTTTAATATATTCAATACTTCTATCTTTATTAATATTATCTAGTATAATCTCATTACTATTATTAGTAGGTGTTGCAAAATTATAGCTATTTACTTTTATTCCATTATTAATTAATACTTTCTTTAAAATATCATTTTGATCAAAAAAAGGTGCAATAGAATCACTCATAGAATATCCAGTAGATAATGAATTTCCAATAACAATAAAATTAACACATTCAATATTTAGTGTCTTTAAAACCTTTACTAATTTTGTTGAAAGAAAACGTTCTATGTTTTTTAAACTTTGTATATCTTTTTCCATGTTCCACCTTAAAAATAAATATTATTTTCTCTTACTTAATATCTTATTTATTCTAAACATTTTTAACTTTCTTAATAACTCAGGAAATTTATTTCTTAAAAACTTCTTTATTTTTCTTTTTGTTACATTTTTTAATTCTTCTTTTTTAATTAATATTTTCTTAGGAACCAATTTGCTTGTAAATGTCCAATCAAGAAATTTCTCTATTGGCCCTCCAATAATTTTAGGCATTTTAGCTACTTTTTTATATCTTCTTATATATTTATTAAAATATGTTGCTGCAAATAAAACTTCTGTTTTAGAAAATCCTTTTTGTTCAAAAAACACTTTGTCTTTTGATTCAAGATTTTCATTAATAATACCTATTTTTCTTGCTATTTGTTCCAATTCTGTCTGAGGAAATGGGGTAAATATATTTGGTATCATTTCATCTGCTTTTAGTTTTGCATTAAGTTTTATTGTTTTTAATACTTTATGTAAATTCTCATATGGTAAACCAACTATATTATATGTTAATGTTTTAATTTTATATTTATTAAACCAATTACATGAATTTATCATTTGTTCATCAGTTGTAAATCTCTTTAAGTATTTCTTTCTAATTTCTTCATCTCCACTTTCAAGTCCAACGTCTATTTGATAACACCCTGCTTCTGCAATCTTCTTAACAACACTCTCTGTTAAAAGATCAAACCTTAAATTACATGTAAAAGGTAATTTAATTTCTTTATTATATAATTCAATAAACTCATCAAACCATTTTGCATACATATTAAATATTGCATCTCTAAAATTAATTATTTTTGTTTTAGGATACTTATTTAATAATACTTTCAAATATTTAATAGCATTTTCTGGACTTCTAAATCTAGCATATTTTCCTTTATTAGGATATATACTTCTAAATAAAGAATTACCACAATATGTACAACTAAAAATACAACCTCTACTTACCATTACAAGTAATGTATTAAGTTTAGTACTAATTAAATTATCATAATCAAATAATTCAAAATCTGGGAATGGTAATGTGTCTAAATCTTCAACTAGTGGTCTAACCTCATTTATTATTTGTCCTTTAGGAGTATTAAAATAAAAACTCTTTACATCATAATAATTCTTATTCTTACTCATTTTATCCATTAATTCTAATGTTGGATATTCTCCTTCTCCTACACATACTGCATCTATTTTTTCAATATTTAATAGTTCAAGAGGAGCACACATTGCATGATAACCTCCAGCATGTACAAAAGCTTTAGGGCATGCTTCTTTTGCCCATTTAATTATACTTTTAGAATATAAAAACATAGTAGTTCTTATACTAAAACCTATTAAATCAGCATTATATTTTTTTATTTCTTTTTTAAACTCTTCTTCTTCGTACTGGTAATGCATATGAAATAATTTAACATTGTATCCACCTTTTTTAATTACTGCAGATATAGATGCTAAACCTTCACTATAATTACCACCAGTATGATTTTTTTTAGTATCAATTTCAGTAAAATCTGGATATACTAAAAGTAAAGTTAACTTTTTATTACTATTTTTCATTTAATCACCAATAATAGTATAACATAAAAAAAAGAAAAAGATTCTCTTTTCCTATAAATTAAATGGCTCTGGACATAAATACTTAACTTCATATTCCTTTATATCACCAGTACTATTCATACATACTATTTTTTTATCTGTTTCAAAAAACTCTGTTATTACTTGTCTACATATAAAACATGGAACACTAATATCATTAGTATTATTAATAATATACATTGTTTCAAAATCATTCTTTTTATATCCTGCAGAAATAGCGTTATATATTGCTACTCTTTCTGCACATACAGTAGCTCCATAACTAGCATTTTCAACATTAACTCCATTAAACTCTTTTCCATCTTTCATAACTACTATCGCTGCAACCTTATATTTAGAATATGGACTATAACTATTATCTAATAACTTTATTAATTTATCTTTCATCTTATTCTCCTATAAAAATTATATCATAATTTTTCTATTGTTTTTACTTATCATTATTTTGGGACAATAATTTTTATTTTTTTTGCTCCTTTAATAATGCCATAATCAACTATTTCCAGTTCAATTCTACTTAGTTTGTCATAAATTTCTTCTGAATTATTAATATTTGAGAAATCAGATTTTGATATTCCAAATAAGGCACAATTTTCATCAATATAATCTAAAAAAGGATTTATATATATTGGAACTTCCGTCTTATATAAAACATTTATTGCTCGAATTCCTTCTATTAATAGTGCTTTCATTTTATTTTTTTGAGATAAATATTGTTCAACTTCACTATAATTTTCAATAACTTTTCTAAATTATTCTATAAAATGATGATTAGGAGAAATATTTATACTATCAACATTCTTTAAATTATATAGCTTATACGCATAAATATTTATAAAACTATCAACCAACTGATTTACTCTTTTGCTATTTTGATTCGTTAATAAAAAATTAACATTATATAGTTCTCTTTTCATAATTCTCACCTCAAAATAATTATAATATAAATTAAAATATTAATATACTTTTTTTACTGTTTCATAATAAAAAATATATTAATACTATTATACCAAGTACTATACGATACCAACCAAATGCTTTGAAATCATTTTTCTTTATATATTTCATTAAATATTTAATTGTTATTAATGATATGGAAAATGCTACTAACATACCTGTTAGTAGAAGTATTATTTCTGTAGATGAAAATATAAAACCAAATTTTAATATCTTTAATAAAGATGCTCCAAACATAATAGGAATAGCTAAAAAGAATGTATATTCTACTGCTACTACTCTATCCATACCTAATAATAAACCTCCAAGTATTGTAGTACCACTTCTTGATGTACCAGGTATTAATGATAGTAATTGAAATAATCCTATACATATTGCTAACTTAGGAGTTATATCTTTAATAGATTTAGTAATGGATACTTTACCTTTACGATTATTTTCAATAATAATAAAAAATATACCATATATTATTAATGTCAGTGATACTACTACTGAATTATAAAAATGAGCATCAATATAATCATCAAATAATACTCCAATAATACCAGCAGGAACACACCCTATTAAAACTATTATCCAGAAATTAATTATTTCTTTTCTTTTTGCCTTATCTTTAATAAATGGATTTAATTTATTAAAAAATAAAAATACTACTGCAAGAATTGCTCCAAGCTGTATTACAACTAAAAACATTTCTTTAAACTCTGAAGATACATTTAATTTAATAAATTCATTTACTAAAATCATATGTCCTGTTGAGGAAATAGGAAGCCACTCAGTTATTCCTTCAACTATTCCTAAAATAATTACTTTTAATATTTCTATAAAAATCATATTATCACCTATTCCTATTATATTAATATATATACTATTATAGTTTAACATAATAAACCTTAATTTTTATAAGAAAAAAATTAATTTATTATCATATAATCATAATAACATTTGCTTCTTTAAATATTTATTAAAGACTTTACTAAATTCAATTATATTAATATTATTTATGTACGGAATATGTATTAATATTATCTTAATTTTTAAATTATTATCTGTTATATATTGCAATCCTTTATAATAAATATTATTACACAAATAATTACCTGCTTTATCTGATAATTTCACTTTATAATATTTCTTAAAATAGTTTAAAATTTTCTCATAATTATAATCTGTTTTTATAATATCTCTAATATCTCTTGCATTTTCTTCTATATATATGCTTTTAATTAAGGGTTTTTGTCCAAAAGCATAAATAGTATTATAACTATTTAAATTAATTTTTTCTATTAATTGAGTTTCACTTATTCTAAAATCGTTATCCAAATATAATTTATCAATACACTTGTTTTCTTTAATACTATCTAATAATACTTTTGATGAGTTATTATCACCTTTAAATCCTAAAATTAATACTTTTTTCATTTATTACACTAACTTCCCCTTTTTAATTATATATCATTTTAATTGAAATAAAAACCGTGTACTTTTATTTCCACAGTTTTTCATTCATCAATGGTCGGGAAAACAGGATTAAAAATCGTCATTTGTCAAAAAATTAAATAAATTAATATGTTTTATTCCATTTTTGGACATATCTAATCGATCAAGACTAATGACAAATTTCTCATAGTTATCATTAATACTTTCATAAGCCCCGAATTCTCTTTCTATAGTTTCTTCATTAGTCAAATAATAACAAACTTGTATATATTTAAATTGTTTATTTTTTGTTGCAACAAAATCAACCTCTCCTTTTTTTGTTTTTCCAATGTAAACATCATATCCTTTTGAAATCAATTCATTGTATACAATATTTTCCATACATAATGAATAATTAACCTCTTTATTATTCATTTTTAATTTTTTTATTC
The DNA here is from genome assembly GCA_035388245.1 of Bacilli bacterium. Lineage (GTDB taxonomy): Bacteria > Bacillota_I > Bacilli_A > RF39 > UBA660 > DAOOPL01. The sequence continues at coordinate 28,195 of DAOOPL010000002.1, forward strand.
CCAAATCAGAAGCATAATATTTATTAAGTGTTTTTAATACCGCTTTCCCACTAACATCATACCTATATACTTTATTGATAATAAAAGTAGAACACAAAGATTCTATATAATTATATAAAGTTTCAGTTCCAATTTCTCTATGCTCTGATTTCAAATAATTCATTATATTATTCGCAGAAAACTCTTTACCCTCTGTTTCTAATATATATTGTAATATTAAATTAAATGCAGTTATATCTTTTATACCAATTCTTTCCACGACATCTTTTAATACTATAGAGTCATAAACATCAGAAATATAATTGGATAGTGCTCTTTCGTCTTTAAACGAAAATCTTTGAGGCAAACCTCCCCATTCAAATATATCAAACAATAACTTCTCATAATTTTCTGGTTTTGTATCCGTAAATTCTATAGCTTCTTTGAAAGTTAAAGAATTAATTCTAAAACTTATATATCTGCCAGATAAATCAGTTGATAATTCTTTAAATGTCATCTTGCTATTTGATCCAGTTATAAATATACTATATTGGTTAGTTATTCTAAGAGAATTTATTGCTTTTTCAAAGTTATCAATTTTTTGAACTTCATCTAAAAATATATAATACTTTTTCTTATCCAGTGTAAGTTTTTTTATATAACTATCCAAATCTTTAGCATTTTTAATAAATTCAAATTCCAAAGATTCAAAATTTAAATATATAATATGCTTATCATCAATACCATTTTCTTTTATTTCATCAATTATTTGAGTCAAAATAACCGATTTCCCGCTTCTCCTTAATCCATATAATATTTTAATCAAACTATATTCATCATAAAAATTTCTAATTTGTCTTAAATAAATTTCTCTCTTTAACATAGTTTATCACCTCTGATACAAGTATAACAAAAAAATCACGTGATGTAAAGTTATTTCGTTATATCGAAATAACTTTTGTTTTTGTGTATTTGTTTCGATTAGAAATTTAACCAAGATTTACTAAAAATTCAAATTCGAGTAATTTTTATACTTTCTATTTTACTTCTCAAAAATAGAAATTCCGGAGTCAAACTGGAGTCATTTATCTCTAGACAAAATAAAAACCCTTGTAATACAAGAGTTAATAAACATCTGGTCGGGAAAACAGGATTTGAACCTGCAACCTCCTGGTCCCAAACCAGGCGCACTACCAAGTTGTGCTACTTCCCGTAGAAATTGTACTTAAAAGTACAACGTAATTCTATCATAAAATATTTATTAAATCAATAATTAGTTAATCTTTTTAAATAACTTGAATCCATATTTATTTAATAATTTATTTTCTATATATATTATTATTATAGATATTAATACTGTGATTATTATTGTAATATTAAAGTTAATAATGTCTATATATTGTGATATTATTCCTATTAAGATCACATTAATAAATAGTGGTACTAGTATTGTAATCATTACACTTAAACTTTGTTTTACTACTACTGTATCATTTTGAGCATCCATTTTATGGAATTTAAGATTTATTAATAAACCAAAATATGCAGTAATAATTGAAAATAGTATTGTAAGTAATATTAGTAATAAGACTTCTATAATTGTAATACCTAGAGTGAATTTAAATATTATTATTGATATTATTGCTGCTGGTATTATTACTATTAAGTTTAATAGGATTTTAATATTAAATATTTTTTTTATTTCTATTGGCAATGATTTTATTATCCAAAAGTTTTGACCTTCTAGAGATATAGATACTGATGTTGTATTAGACATAAATGTAACCATTAGAATAAGTGCTAGTAGTAATTGAAAATTATTTACATTTATATTTGACATTTCTAGAGTCTCCATTATTTTAGTTTTATCATAGAATATTGTAACAAGAGCAAGACCAAACATCATTATTACTCCAAAAGAAGTATTTAATAAATATATTGGTGATGAGAAGTATCTTTTTATTTCTTTTATTAATAATGCTTTACTTGGCTTTTCTATTTTTAATTTGGCCATTTTATAGTTAGATTTAGTTTTATTTTCACTTAATTTAGAAATAATATTCTTATATTTAATACTCATAATATATGTAAATAGTGATATAAATAATATATTTATTGCTATAAATATAAATAGTGACTTAATATTATTTTCTATAAATACTTCAATTATTAAATATACTGGATAAAAAGTATATTTAATTATATTTAATACTGTTTCTTTATCATTAATAAAATACATAAGTATTTTTTGACCATTATACATTCCATAATATATTCCAAATATAAATAGTAATGATAGTAGTACTTCTGCTATGTTTTTAAAATTAGATTTAGATGTTAGATATGCTACTAGATATCCAAATAGTGATGCTAGTGTAGTTGGTATAATAGTTACAAATAATAGAGTTAATATAGTATATAAATAGAAAGTAGTATCAACATGTACTCTTGATATATATATTATTGATGAAGGTATTAGTATAAATAAAGAAAGTAATAAATTAATACCCAATAATTTAATAATTTTAGATGATAATATTGTTATTTTTTTTATAGGCATAGATAGTAATAAGTTATTATCTTTTGATTCAAATAAACTTGCTTTAGCATTATATATTGTAAACATAAATGATACAAAATATATTAATAAAAATATCATAGGTATCATAAATATAGTCATATTATATTTAGCAAGATTATCCATTATTAATGCAGTATAAACACATATAGATGTAGTTAATGATGCTAGTATATAAACTACTAGTAATATTATTGCTAGTTTTTTAAATAACTTATATTTTCTTATCTTATTTATTCCTAAATCATTAATAAAATTAATCTTTAATAATTCAAATAACTGTTTCATACTTTTTCTATCTCCAAGAATATAGATTCAAGACTTTTATCACCTTTTATCTCTGATACAGTACCTACTTTAACTAATTTACCATCTTTAATAATACCTACTTTATCACATAGTTTTTCTACTATTTCAAGCACATGAGAAGAAAAGAATATTGCTGATCCTTCTTTACATAAATCTTTCATAATATCTTTTAAATTATGTGATGCGATTGGATCTAAACCTACAAAAGGTTCATCAAGTACTAATAACTTTGGACTATGTATTAATGCTGATATAATTATTAATTTTTGTTTCATACCATGAGAATAAGTAGATATTAAATCACCTAAATTAGGTAATATCTCAAATATATTAGCATACTTACTTATTAATTTTTCTCTTATCTCTTGTGATACTCCATATATATCTGCTATAAAATTTAAATAACCAATACCTGTTAATGATCCATATATATCTGGATTATCAGGAATATAAGATATTACTTTTTTACACTCTATTTCATTATCCTTAATAGATAATCCGTTTACTAATATATCTCCTTCATTAAAATCTATTATTCCTACTATTGATTTAATAGTAGTAGTTTTACCAGCTCCATTATGACCAATAAAACCAAATATTTCTCCTTTTTTAACTTCTAAACTTAAATTATCCACTGCCTTCTTCTTATTATTACCATATCTTTTTGAAAAATTAACTATCTTTAGCATATTACACTTCCTTCTAAATTATTATAACAAAAAAACACTTCTTTTTAAAGAAATGTTTATTTTATTTTGGCGCGCCCGATAGGAGTTGAACCCATAACCTCTTGATCCGTAGTCAAGCACTCTATCCAATTGAGCTACGGGCGCATAACATATATTAAATATACGTTAATTATACCATAAATAATATTGTTTATCTACCACCATTTGCAACTATTGTGTCAATTTTTTTAGTTAATACTCTACCTGAATTACATCTACGATAACCTGTAACTATCATGTCATTTCTTCCTTGATTTAATAATGCCTCTTTTTGTAATTCGTTTTGTCCCTTTGTTGCTAATTTATAACTGTTGCACCCAAGAATAACATATGTACCATCAGTTTCTTTTTTTACTTTAAATATAAATGGAAATTTTTTAAATGTTTCAATACTTACTTTTGTACCTTTAAGAACTTCTTGGATATATGGGCAAGTTATTGCACTTAAGTTATCACAAACATCTTCCCCACTACCACATAAATGATTAACAACATTATTATAATTATTTTTCACTTTCTTTCCCCCTTTCAAAAACATGTTGCATACTATAACATATTATTTTATCTTTGTAAAGTAAAAAAGAATATAATTATTCTTTTCTTTTAAATGGTGGCTCCGATTGGAATTGAACCAACGACACAAGGATTTTCAGTCCTCTGCTCTACCGACTGAGCTACAGAGCCATAATGGCGGTTCCGACGGGACTTGAACCCGCGATCTTCTGCGTGACAGGCAGACGTGTTAACCTCTACACTACAGAACCGAATTGACTACTTAAGTATACAAGATATTTGTTATTATTGTCAAGCATTAAAAAAGATATATTTCTATATCTATTATTCAAATGTAGTCTTTTTTGTAATTGGCTGTATTTGTACAAATGTATTACCATCATTAACTGTAATTTCTTTACCTGTACTATCTTTATATACTGTCTGAGCAGATCTAGATGTCTTTTCATAAGTAATTGGTATTGCATATCCATTTGTAATATAGTAACCAGTACCAGTACCAATATTTGCATAATCTTGGACTTTTCCTCCACCATTTGCAAGTGGAAAATTACGAACATTAATTACTATAATATTTTTTACAGTTACTTGTTTATTATAATTTCTATCTTTATACGCTTTATTACTTACAAATCTATAATATACCTTTTCAGCCGTATTATATTCATAACTTGGAGTATAAATATTATAAGGAACTCTTACTTTATTAGCTACGATCTTATCAGAATAATTTGCAAGAGATACTTCATCAACAGAATAATTTAGTACTGGATCATAACCAGTATCTATATCATATTTTTTTGCTGCTCTTTCTAATATTCTAGCACTACTAGTAAATGCATTATGTGGTGCTTTAGTTAGAGAAGAATCTCTCCAAAATATTGAATTATCACTTCCAGTACCACTTAAGTTATTTATACTTAATGCTCTTAAATCTACTAATGCTCTATCTGAAAATCCATAATGAACATATATTGCATTATTTTCTAAAGCATAATCTAAATAATTATGTCTTGCACTTCTTACAGGCCCTATCTTAGTAACATTTACATCTTTAAATACTGCAAATAATCTAGTTAATCCACCTTCTACTGTCATTTCATATATCATGAATGCATCTTGTACTCCTGCTTGAGGAAATGCAGCTGGAACATTATCAATCATAACACCAAAAGGTCTTGCATCTGACTCTTCATCATATATTTGTAATGGTGTTTTTGTTGTAGTAGTTGTTGTTGTAGTTTTCTTAATTTTATTTAAAACACCACCATCAGTAGATAACTCAAAATATAATAGCACTGCTATTGATATTACTATTAATATTGAAAGTATTATTATTACTATTTTTAATTTCTTTAATTTATCCATATTTACCATCCTTTACCATATAAGTATACTATTATTATTGCTATTTTTCAATATTATTTTTATTAATAATACTTT
>DAOOPL010000003.1:0-30672 GCA_035388245.1 Bacilli bacterium
GGGATTTAGCAAGTGATGAGAAGTTTGTAAGACGTTTTCAAAGAGAGGCTTTATCTGCTAGTAGTTTAAATCATCCAAACATAGTTGAAATGTATGATGTTGGTGAAGATAATGGTAGTTTCTATATAGTAATGGAATATGTAGAAGGTAAGATGCTTAAACAAATTGTTAAAAAAAGAGGAGCATTAACAATATCAGAAACAATAGATATTAGTAATCAAATAATGGATGGTCTTTCTCATGCTCATGATTCATATATAATACATAGAGATATTAAACCTCAAAATATTTTAATTAAAGATAGTGGTTTAGTTAAAATAACAGATTTTGGTATAGCCTTAGCATTAAATACAGTTGAACTTACTCAAACTAATTCAGTAATGGGATCAGTACATTATTTCCCACCAGAACAAGCAAATGGAAAAAGTTCTACAATAAAAAGTGATATATATTCACTTGGTATTGTAATGTTTGAGATGTTAACTGGTAAACTTCCATATAAAGGAGAAAATGCTGTTGAAATAGCATTAAAACATATGAAAGAACCTCTACCAAGTGTTAGAGAATTAAATCCTCAAGTACCACAATCATTAGAAAATCTAATACTTAAGGCAACAGCTAAAAATCCAAAAAATAGATATAATGATATAAAGGATATGCAACAAGATTTAAAAACAGTACTTGATGATTCAAGAAAAAATGAAGATAAAATAGTATTTAAATATTCTGAATCAGAATATGATGATTCAAAAACTACAACAATACTTAAAGAAAAAGAAAAGAAAAAAGAACCACAAAAACCAGTTGTAAAAGAAATAAAAAAAGAAGTAATAGAAGAGAACAAAAATAAAATAACTTTAGCAGTAATATTATCTGGTGCTTTTGCATTATTATTAATATTCTTAATATTTATATTACCTATGTTAACTAGAATTCCAGATGTTAAAATACCTAATGTAACAAACATGTCAGCAGCAGAAGCACAAGGAAGATTAGTAAAAGCAGGTTTTATAGTAACTGAAAAAACAAAAGCAAGTGATGTTATTGAAGAAGGAAAAGTAGTAGAAACATCTCCTAAAGAAAGTAGATATGCTAAAAAAGGAAGTAAAGTAATAATGTATGTATCTTCTGGTACTGAAAAAATAGTAATAGAAAATTATGTTGGAGAAAATGTATATGAAGTTAAAGCAAAATTGGAGTTGCTAGGATTAGATGTAAGCATTGAAAAAAAATCTATAACTAATTCAGCTGATTATATAAATAAAGAAGAAGATATTATTGACCAAGACCCAGCAGAAGGAGTAAGTTTAGAACAAAATGATCAAATAATATTATATGTACCAGATGTATTTGAAATATATCCAGACTTCACTGATGGTACATGGAATATAGAAAAAGTAACTGCATTCTGTGAAAAAAACTCACTAACACTATCAATAGAATATATTGAATCAGCAAATTATGATCCAGATACAATTGTTGGTCAAACTCCAGCAGCAGAATCAGAAATATATACAAGTAGTAAAGTTACAATAACTGTTACTAAAGCAGTTACAGAAGAAGAATAATATGGAAGGTAAGATAATAAAAATTGTAGGTAATTCTTGCACTGTATCATCAAATAATAATAATTATGAATGTTTATTTTCTGGTAAACTTAAATATAATAATATAAGTTTACTTGTAGGAGATACTGTTATATTTGATAAAGATACTAAAGTAATAGAAAAGGTATTACCAAGGAAAAATAGTTTAATAAGACCTCCAATTAGTAATGTTGATCAAGCAATAGTAGTAATAAGTTGTAAAGAACCAACATTATCTTTAGAATTACTTGATAAATTACTATTAATAATTGAACATAATAATATAAAACCAATAATATGTTTTACTAAATATGATTTATTAAATAGTAGTGGAAAAAAAGAAATATTAAAATATAAAGCATATTATGAATCACTATATTATAATGTATATATTAATGATGAAGTAAATAATATACTAAAATTATTAAAAAATAATATAACAGTCTTAGCAGGACAAACAGGAGTAGGTAAATCAACCTTATTAAATACTTTAGATAAAACTCTACATTTAAAAACAGGAGTAGTTTCTAAAATAAAAAGAGGTAAACATACAACAAGATGTGTAGAATTATTAAATATAAATAAAGGGTTAATCGCAGATACTCCAGGATTTTCACAATTAAGTTTTATTAATATTACTAAAGAAGATATTAAAAAAGGATTTAGAGATATACAAAAGTATAAATCCTTATGTAAATATAATAATTGTGATCATATTAATGAAGATAGATGTGCTATTAAAGATAAGGTGCTTGATGGTATAATATTAGAGTCAAGATATATAAATTATAAGAAATTTATTGAAGAAAAAAGTAAGGAGAATATTTATGATTAAAGTCTCTGTATCAGTATTATCAAAACTAAGTGATTTAGAAAGTACAATTAAACAATTAAGTAATACAACAGTAGATTACATACATATTGATGTCATGGATGGTATATATGTTAATAATACTGCCTTTTCTAATAATGAAAAAGATATAGTTACAAATCTATCTAATAAACTACTTGATGTGCATCTGATGGTTAAAAATCCAGAAGAAGATATTAATTATTTTATTAATAAAAAAGCAGATATAATTACAATACATAAAGATATAGATAACTTTTATGTGCTAGCAGAAAAGATAAAACATGCTGGTATAAAATTAGGTATTGCAGTAAGTTATAATGATGATATAAAAGATTATTCAAAATATTTAGAATATGCTGATTTATTTCTTGTAATGAGTGTTGAAGAGGGGTACGGTGGTCAGGAATTTGATCAAAAAGCTCTTGATAAAGTAAGATATTTAATAAAAAATAGAAAAGATAATAAGTACTTAATTAGTATAGATGGTGGTATTAATAATACTAATAAAGATGCATGTATTTTAGCAGGAGCAGATATATTAGTTGCAGGAAGTTATGTAACTAGTTCAGAAAATTATGAAAAACAAATAAGTTTATTAAAATAGTATTTGACAAATGCTATTAAATATAATATACTTGTACTAATTTGAAGAGGAAAGAAGATGTATTATCTCACCTGATTGCTGATAGCTTTGGGTAAATGCCTGATTAATGATTAAATAATATTTAATGTTTTAATTAAGGTAAATACATCGTATTTACTTTTTTAATGGAGGTGCTAAAATAGCAAAAGAAAAAGACATGCTTATTAATGAGCAGATAAGAAGTATGCAAATGCTTGTAATTGGACCTAAAGGGGAACAATTAGGAAAAAAGACTAGAGAAGAAGCACTTACTCTAGCATCTTATGCTGGATTTGATCTAGTATTAATTAGTGAATCAGATGGTAATGCAGTATGTAAACTTATGGATTATAATAAGTTCCGTTATGAGAAAAAGAAAAAACTAAAAGAATCACAAAAGAAACAAAAAGAAGCAAATGCAGAAATGAAAGAATATCGTTTATCATATAATATTAATTTACATGATATAGATATTAAAGTTAATAATGCAAGAAAGTATTTAATAAAAGGTCATAAAGTGAAAGTTAATCTTCGTTTTAAAGGAAGAGAAATGCAATATATTGATCTTGGTAAACAAGTAATTAATAGTTTTATAAATAAACTAGAGGATGTAAGTATTGTTGAGTCTAATCCAGTAATGGATAATAGAAGCATGATAGCAATATTAGCACCTAAGAAATAGGAGGATAAAATGGCAAAGAAAACACAAAAAACACATAAAGCTACAAAAAAAGTATTAAATATTAGACAAAGTGGAAGTATCTCAATAGCTAAAGCTGGAGGAAACCATAAAACAGGTAAAAAGAGTCAATCATCAATATTAAGAGTAAGAAAGGGATCTGAATTAAGTAAACCAGATACTAAGAAATTTAAAAGTATCATAGATTCAATTAATTAATTTCAGGAGGTATATAACATGACAAGAGTAAAAAATACAGTTGCAAGAAGAGCAAGAGTAAAAAAGACTATTAAAGCAGCAAAAGGTTACTTTGGTAGTAAACATAGATTATATAAAACAGCTAAAGAACAAGTAATGCATTCAAGAGTATATGCATATAGAGATCGTCGTAATAAGAAAAGAGATTTTAGAAAATTATGGATTATACGTATTAATGCAGCATGTAGAGAATATGATATGAGTTATTCTAAATTTATTAGTGGTCTTACTAAAGCTAATATAGAAGTAAATAGAAAGATGTTATCTGAAATAGCTATTAATGATACAAAAGCATTTGAAGAACTAGTAAAAGCATCTAAAGATGCTTTAGAAGGTCATTTAAAAGATAAATTACCAGTAAAAAAAGCAGTTAAGAAAAAAGATAAGACTGAGGATGTATCTAAAATGTCTGTAGCAGATCTAAAAATCTTAGCTAAGAAAAAAGGTATAGCTAATTATAGTAAAATGTTAAAAGCAGAATTAATTAAGGAACTATCTGAATAGTTCTTTTTTTATGTTATAATTTTAATGGAGGTACTTATGAATACATATTTAATATATTCAAAAAATTTATCTTTAATTAATAAAGAAATAGATAAAATTATTGATAGTAAAGAAGAAAAAGTAATATATGATTTAGATAACAGTAGTATTAATGAATTATTAAATGATGCACTTTCTATAAGTATGTTTAGTAATAAGAAATATATTATATGTAAAAATACTAATTTTTTATTATCAACAAATACTATTTCTGATGAAGATCAGAAATACCTAACTAATTACTTAAATGATAATAATAAGATTAATACTATAATATTTACAGTACTTTCAGATAAATTAGATGATAGAAAAAAGATAGTAAAACTATTTAGAGAAAAAACTAAAGTTATTGAGATAGAAGAAATAAAAGATTCAACTATATTTGCAAAAGAAGAATTTAAAAAAAATGGATACTTAATATCAACACTAGATGCATCATATTTTATTAATAAAGTAGGTAATAATGTAGATATTATATTAAATGAAATTGAAAAAATGATAATATATAAAGATATTGAAAAAGAGATTACAAAAGAGGATATTGATAAGATATCATCAAGAGCATTTAAAGATAATATATTTGAATTAATAGAGGCAGTTGTAAATAAAGATAGATCTAAAATATTTGATTTATATAATGATTTAATTCTGTTAAAAGAAGACGAAATAAAAATAATAGTAATGCTTGCAAATAGATTTAGACTAATACTTCAAGTTAAAATAGGGCTAAGTAAAGGTGATAATCAATATGAAATAGCAAAGAAATTACAATCACACCCATATCCAATACTTTTAGCATCTAAAATAAATATAAAACAAGAAGATTTAACTAGATATTTAAAGACTCTAGCAGATATGAACTATAAAATAGTAACAGGTCAAATAGATAAAAAAATAGCACTCCAATCGTTTTTCTTTGAACTATAATTAAAGCATATGTAAACATATGCTTTTTTATTTTATTATTGAGCTTTTATATTCTCTATCTATTAAAGTTTTATCTTTTATTAATTGTGAATATATTCCGGTTATTTTAATATCTTCTTTAAGTAATTCATTATATTCTTTTTTATATTTAGATATTATTGGAATATTAGTTTTCTTTTTAATAGTATTTAATATATTTTTACCATTATTATTCATACCTAGTATTCTTAGATATTTAATATCTTTGTATGAATCTTCTTTTTTATGTTTAGTAATAATATGTATAAACATTCTATTTAGTCTATTATATGTATATCTTTTTGATTTAATATTATTTATTAGATCTTTTATACTATCTACATTATTAATTTCTTTTTTTAATTTATTTTCAATTCCTTCATCAACATCCTTATATAAATTTAAGTTATCATCTGTATTTATTTGATATTTTAATATATCAAATAAATTATCTATTGAGATATTAATTAATTTATTTAATGATTCTTTAGGCATGGTATCTTTTATTTTATCTATGTTATTAATATTATTTCTAATACTTGATGCACTTGCTATAACACTATTTATATTTTTATCATGATAATCATTAGTTCTTTTAATAGTAATAGGTATCATATTTGATTTAAGTTTATTAATAGATTTAATATATTCTATACCAAGTATATCATTAGGAGTACTAATATCATCTATATTTAATTTTTTTAATGTATTAGATATTGCTTTTGGATAACTATTACCAATATTCATATTTTTATTAATTAAATCATTATATTTTTTACCACTCATTTTTTTAGCAATAGATATTAAGTTATCAATATCATTTGATTCACTACCAAATACTAAGTGAGTGCATCCTAGCATATTTAATATTGAAACTGCTCCATATGCAAAATTTTCGGCACTTTGTGTGGAATAGTTAAATGGTAATTCTACAACTAAATCAACACCATAATCAAGTATTATATCTGCTTTATCCCATTTAGTAAGTACTGATATTTCACCCCTTTGAGTAAAATACCCAGATAAAACTACTACTATAAAACTATCTTTATACATTTCTTTTATCTTATTTATATGATATAAATGACCATTATGAAAAGGATTATATTCTGCAATAATACCAATTATTTCCATAAAATCACCTCTTTACTTAATATTATAACAAAATATTATAATAAACAATTGATTATAATTAAAATATTTGATATAATTTCACTTGTATTTATCAAATACATTTAAAAACAAGGAGGAAATATGAAGTTAAATATACAATTATTTGCAGTACCTTTTAGAAAAGTAAGTAAAACTAGAAAAAGAATGCGTAGAACTCATTATAAATTAGAAGCAAATGGAATGGTTAAGTGTCCTAAATGTGGAGCCATGATACGTCCACATAGAGTATGCCCAGTTTGTGGATATTATAAAGGTAAAGTAGCAGTTTCTAAAGAAGAAAAAGTTGTAGAAAAAGCACCAGCTAAAGAAAAAAAGATATTAGCAAAAGAAGAAGTAAAGAAAGAAAAAAAAGTAAGTAAAAAAGAAACTAAGAAAGCTTAGTTTTTTATTTACATGCTAACTTTCTATAAAAAATATTAAATCAATTAGATACATAATAAAAATAATTTTAAATGTTATAAAAAAATAAGTAAAATATATGTTGACAAAATACAAATTTCAGTGTAAAATTAATGACAATTATTTTTGAGGGGTGAGTTTTATGAACCCAATGTATTTTGGAACAATTTTTATGTTAGATTTATTTATTTTTATACCTATTTATGTCTACATAATTTCAAGTTGCCTATTTTTCAAAATTAATGAAGAAAAATTAGTAAAGTCAAACGATGCATAGAAAAATTACTTAGCATGTTTGACTTTTTTTATGGAGGTAATTTTATGAACTTAAATTACTTATTAGAAAGTGTTAAAAAATATAATAATAATGAGAAAGATATCAAATTTATTTCAAATGCATATCATTATGCAGAAAAACTACATAAAAATCAGAAAAGGCAAAGCGGAGAACCTTATATTATTCATCCATTATCAGTAGCTATTATATTATCCGAAATTGAAGCTGATACTAATACTATTGTAGCTGGATTGCTTCATGATACTTTAGAAGATACAGATATCAAAAAAAATGATATTGCTTGTGAATTCAATCCTTATGTTGCGATGTTAGTTGATGGTGTAACAAAAATAGGGAAAATTAGTTTTTCTAGTAGAGAAGAAGAAATTGCTGGTAATGCAAGAAAATTATTAAGTGGTATTGCTGAAGATGTAAGAATAGTATTGATAAAACTTGCTGATAGACTTCATAATATGAGGACGTTAGAATTTAAGAAACTTGATAGGCAAAAAGAAATTGCTCTAGAAACTATGGAAATATTTATCCCCCTTGCTTATTATCTAGGTTGTTATAGGATAAAAAGTGAATTAGAAGATTTAAGTTTTAAATACATTAATCCTGAAATGTATTTTGAATTATCTAAAAAAGTTAAAAAGATTGAAAAAGATACTTACAACGATTTATATTTGATGTTATCTGAAATTAATTCGTTACTTATAGATAATAATATTCCTAATGAAATAAAAGCCAGGACGAAAAATATTTATGGAATATATAAAAGAATTGAACAAGGAACTAAGTTAAATGAAATACATGACTTATTAGCATTAAAAATAATGGTTGAAGATGTTAAAAAATGTTATTTAACTCTTGGGCAAGTTCATTCTTTATATCCACCAGTAAATGGCAGAATTAAAGATTATATAGCAAAACCTAAAACAAATATGTATCAATCGCTTCATACAACAGTTTTTGGTAAGGGTGAAAATTTAGTCCAAATACAAATAAGAACATTTGAAATGGATAAGATTGCTTCTTTGGGATTAACAGCATATTGGCAAGATCCAAAAGTAGTAATGAATGATGAATTAAAAACAAGATTTCAATTTTTTAAATCATTATTAGAAATAAATAGTTCTACAAGTGACAATAAAAGTTTTTTTGAAGAAATAAAGCAGGAGGTTCTAGGAGCAAAAATTTATGTTTATACACCTAAAGGAGATATTATTGAATTACCAGTCGGATCTACTGCAATAGATCTTGCTTATAAAATACATACTGATATGGGGAATAGTATGGTAGCTGCAATAATAAATGGTAATTATTCATTACCAGAATCGAAATTACAAAATAAAGATATAGTAAAAATTATTACTAATGATATGACATTTGGGCCAAATAAAGAATGGGTAGATCAATGCCAAACGGTATTGGCTAAACGAATGATTCGTCGCTTTTATGATAGAGTTAAATTATAGAAAGAGGGAATAATAATGAATAAAATAATACCACCAAAAAGTTGGTTAGATTTAGATAATCATTACATTGAAGTTTTAAAAAATCCATGGTATAAACAGTTAATTGAATTACAAAACTTAATTAGTATTGAAACCGCCAATTTTTACAATGAAAAAGGAATTCTCACATTACATTTACCTATAACTACAGGATCTATATCAAGTCCTATGGGACGTGGAAGCGATTCATCACCAGTAAAAGTTAATTTAGAAGGCATAGATACATATTTAGCTGATTCAATGCAATTTATGTTAGAATATGGTTGTAGATTAACTGAAAAAGGTTGTTACTATATTATGCCATCTTTTAGAGGTGAAAAAGCTGATAAAAGGCATTTATGTCAATTCTTTCATAGTGAAGCCGAAATTAAAGGTGACTTGAATGATGTTATGAATTTAGTCGAAGAATACATAAAATATTTATCAAAAAAAATAATAGAAAAATATGGTGACAAATTATTAGAGACTCTTGGTGATATATCTCATATTTATAAGCTGATAAATAGTGACATCAAAAGACTAACATTTAACGAAGTAGAAAAATATTTTAGTGAAAATTATAAAAATATTAATAAGTATATTATATATGAAAAGGGATATAGAAATTTAACAAAAGAAGCCGAACAAGAATTGGTTAAGAAATATGAATTTGTTTGGGTAACAAATTATGATGATCTAGCAGTTCCTTTTTATCAAAAGCAAAGTGGGGATAACAAAACAGTTAAAAATGGTGATCTATTAATGGGAATAGGAGAAACAGTTGGCTGTGGTGAAAGACATTTTGATTGTAATGAATTATTAAAAGCATTGAAAAGGCATAGAGTAGATAAAAAAGAGTATAAATGGTATTTTGAAATGAAAAAGCAATTTCCAATACAGACAGCAGGATTTGGAATGGGTGTTGAAAGATATTTAATGTGGTTATTAAAAGAAACTGATATTAGAGATTTTCAAATCTGTCTTAGGTTTAATGGTATAAATATTTTACCATAGAAAGGTTAATACATATGAATGAAACAAATATTAATATAAGTTTATATTTTATAAAAAATCAATATGAAAAATGTTTTTTTGAAAAACATTATTCAAGGGTTAATCCAGTCAAAATAACATCTATGACTGATCCATCAGTAACATTTATTGGATCAACTGTTAGCGTCTTTAAGCCTTATATTTTAAATGAAGATATTGACCCCAAAGGTATGTATTTATTACAAAAATCTATTCGTACTAGAGGATTTAAAAAATTGTTAATTCCAGAATATAGCGAGTGGGGATCATTTTTTACATGTATGGGTGCTATTTTACCATACAGTGACCAAAATTTAGAAAAACTAGTATATGATATTTTTGATTATCTAGTATTATATTTAAATATTGATTATCAAGATATCGTGATTAGAGTAAATAATGAAGACAAGGATTTGGTTGAGTCATTAAAAAACATTGATTCAAAAATTTTGCGAGAATATAATACAAAAGATGAAAAATATTATAAACACAGATATGGATTAGATTACCTTAATATTTATGGTCGTAATTTTAATATTGCACTTAGGGATAAAAATGATAACCAATTTAAAGATATTGGTAATATTATTGTAATGGAATCACCAAATAAAAAGTATGCTGTTGAAGTTGGAATTGGTGACAGTTCAATTGTTCTAAGAACATTTGGAAAAAAGTCATCAATTGAATGCTCTCATTTTGGTGGAATTTTTGATATTACGAATGCAGAGGAGTTAAAATTTGCCGATTGTTTGATAGTTGTTAGTAACTTAGTTTATGAAGATGTAAAAAGAATTATTGAACCTAGATATCCAAGATATTATTTTGGTAAATATTGTAAAGCATTAGTAAGTTGGCAAAAGGAGTTAAAGATATCTAATATAGAATTACTAAAATATATAAGAGAATATATATATTTAGAATATAATCAGGAATTAGAAAAAGAAGACAATAAAATTTTGCAATATATTAACAAGAGTTCAAAAAGTGTACATAGTTTTAAACAAACACAGAACTAATAATCAAATAAATTAGATAGAATTACTTGATAAACAGTATGAAGAACTAATTATAAAAACAAAAAGGAGGGTTTTAAAACATGAATAAAAAAGTAGACATATATAAAAAAATATTAGATGATATATATATTCAAAATATTTTTGATAAAATTGCGGATTTAGAAATAATTAAACCAAATGAGTATGGTGTTGCTTTTCATGGTAGAAATCACTCTTTAAATGTAGTCAGATTATTAGAAAATATAATGAATCAATTAAATTACGATGAAAAAAAAATAGAAGCAGGTAAGATTGCAGCCATTTTGCACGATATAGGTTGTATAAAAGGGAAAAAAAATCATACTTTAGAGAGTTGGAAAATGGCTAAAAAGTATTTAAATAAATATAATTTAGAAGATGAAAAAATTATTCTAAATGCAATAAAAAATCATAGTAATTGTAATTATGAAGATGAAATTGCTGTAATTTTGTGTTTGGCTGATAAACTAGATATTAAATCTGATCGGGTTGGTCCTGGTGGATATAATGTTGAAGGCATGAGACAATTACAATATATTCATGATATAATAGTAAAAGTTAACAAAGAAAAATTATCTATTAAATTTTTTGTTTCAGATAAATTTGATATCAATGAAATGAATAAATTTTATTTTACAACTAAAGTATTTGAATCTATCGAAAGTTTTTGTAGAATATTTAATATCAATAAAAAAGTGATTTATTTAAACAAAAAAGAATGGAGATGGGAATAATAAAATCAAATATAGATAAAGAAAAAGAATATTGGGAAAAACAAGTTGAATCATATAAGAATATTAATGCCCCTAAAAATAAAAAATATGAGGTATGGCAGCCAGCAAGATGGGCAGGAAATAGAGCAATAATAAAAAGAGTATATGACATGATTGGAAATGACGTAAGGACTTCTATTGAACTTGGGGCAGGATCTGCAGCATTTTCGTTTGAACTTTACCGAAAATTTAAAAACAAAATATCTGGAATTGATAAATCAAAAGTAGCAGTGGAATATGGAAAAATGATTTCTCAAGATTTAGGAATTAGTTTTGAATATGAGTGTGGTGATTTCTTTATAACAAATAAAAAGAAATATGATATGGTTTTGAGTTTAGGTGTTATTGAACACTATGATGATGAAAAACAACTTGAGTTTGTAAAGCTGTGTCATAAAATTAGTAATAAATATGTTATATTTGCCATTCCTAATCAAGAATCTTTAGTTTTTAAGAGTTATATAAAATGGGCAAATAAAAGTAAAGATAGTTATGAAGAAAAACACAACCCATTAAATGTTGTTAAACTTAAAAATATGCTGATTGAAAATAATTTTGAAATATTATTGATTGATGGGTTTCAAATACTACTGTCGGAAGGCCAATTTTGGAGCGATGAGAAACTTGATCAAGAAGATAATATTAAAGCTATAAAAAAAGCATTTAATGATAGAAATAGTGAAATAGGAAGAAAATTCCCTAATTATAATTTTCAATATAAAGACATTGAATTAATGTCAGAAATAGAATATAATTTTTCACAAAAATTCAGACTTAACAATTCATTTATGAATATAATATTAGCCAAAAAGAAGGAGAATTGATATGATTTTAAAAGCAGGTGACGAAATAAGAGTAATTGCACCATCTAGGAGTATGAATATATTATCAGATGAAACAATTAATAATGCAAAGACTATATTTGAAGAGATGGGATTAAAAGTAACATTTGGGAAAAATGTAATAAAATATGATAAAGATTATGGATGTGCATCTATTAAAGAACGAATAGATGATATACATGAAGCATTTTTAGATAATAATGTGAAGGGAATTTTTACAGCTATTGGAGGTTATAATATTAATCAATTATTAAAGTATATTAACTATGATATTATTAAAAACAATCCTAAAATTTTATGTGGTTTTTCTGATATAACAGCATTGCAAAATGCTATCTATACGAAGACCAATATGATCACATTTTATGGCCCTCATTTTTCTACTTTTGGTATGAAAAAAGGAATTGAATATACTATAAAAAATATGAAAAAAATGTTATTAGCGAATAAATCAGTTGAAATTGAAAATTCTAATGAATATAGTGATGATTTTTGGTTTATTGACCAAGAAAATAGAAAATTTATTAAAAATGAAGGGATGAAAGTAATAAATTATGGCATTGCTGAAGGTAAAATATTAGGCGGTAATTTATGCACCTTTAATTTATTACAGGGGACAGAATTTATGCCTGATATTAGTGAAAGTATTTTATTTTTAGAAGATGATGATCTTTGTGGAGATGTATTTTTACAAGAATTTGATAGAAATTTACAATCAATAATTCAAATGCCCAATTTTAATAAGGTTAAAGGAATAATTATTGGTAGAGCTCAAGTAAAATGTAATATGGATAATAAAAAATGGGAAAAGCTTATAAAAACAAAGAAAGAGTTAAAAAATTTACCAGTAATAGTTGGTGCAGATTTTGGACACACAACACCAATATTTACATTTCCAATTGGTGGTAAATGTAGAATAAATGCAAAAACCGATGAAGTAAAAATAGAAATAGAAAAATAATTATAATATTAAAGGAGATAAAAATGTTAGATATTAAAAAATTATCTGAAGAAGCGACTAGAGAAGGGTTATTAAAAAGAATGGACGATATTTCGTCATTAGATGAAATAATCAAACTTAATGATGAAAGGAAAAATATAAGATTTAAAATTGATGAACTGAATGAATTGAAAAACAAAACTTCAAAGATAGTTGCATCATTAAAAAGTAAAAACGAAGAAATTAGTGAATATGTAAATGATATGAAAGTGATAGGTAAAAAATTATCTTCATTATCAAATGAAGTAAAAGCAATAGAAGATATGATTTTTCAAAAAATGGCTATATTACCAAATATACCGGATGTCGATGTTGTATCTGGTGGCAAGGAAAACAATGTGGTAGTTTCAACATATATAAACCAACCAAAATACAATTTTGTAGCTAAAGATCATGTCCATTTAGCTACTGACTTAAGGTTGGTTGATTATAAAAAAGGTGTTCAGTTGGCTGGCCAAGGTAATTGGATATATACTGGGATTGGGGCGCAATTAGAGTTTGCTTTAATCAATTACTTCATTAATGAACATATAAAAAATGGTTGGGAATTTATGTTAATTCCACATATGTTAAAATATGACTGCGGTTTTACTGCAGGACAATTTCCAAAATTTCAAGATGAAGTATATTGGATAGAAGGAGAAAGTAAAGAAAATAAAAAATTTTTATTACCGACAGCTGAAACAGGATTGGTAAATTTGCATAATGGGGAAACGTTATCAGAAGAAGAATTACCTAAAAAATATTTTAGTTATACACCATGTTTTAGAAGAGAGGCTGGTAGTTCAAGAGAAGAAGAACGTGGAACTGTAAGAGGGCATCAATTCAATAAGGTTGAATTGGTTCAATATACAATTGAAGAAGATTCAAATCGTGCATTTGAGGAAATGTTGGAAAACTCTGAAAGATTAGTAAGACAATTAGGGTTACATTATCAAGTTAGTAAATTAGCAGCAGGAGACTGTAGTGCGAGTATGTGTAGAACTTACGATATAGAAATTTGGATACCAAGTATGGGGATATATAAAGAAGTAAGTTCTGTATCAAACGCTAGAGATTATCAAGCAAGAAGAGGGAACATTAGATATAAAGATTCAGCCACAGGGAAAGCAAAATTTGTTCATACTTTGAATGGATCAGGATTAGCAACAAGTAGATTGTTCCCAGCTTTATTAGAACAATACCAGCAATCAAATGGGAGTATTATAATTCCTGAGATTTTAAGACCATATTTAGGAAACATAGAAAAAATAGAAACAAAAGTATTAAAAAAATAGGGGGTCAAAAATATGGAAGCTAATAGAGCAAATCAGGTAGAATATAATGGGGAGTTAGTAACAATTATGTTGACATCCAATTGTAATATCAATTGTAAGCATTGTTATATAAAATTTAAAGGAAGTTTTTCAATAAAACTATTAGAAAATGTATTAGATAACTTAATTGGCAAATACAAAATAAAATTCAATGGAGCAGAAAACTTGACTAACCTTGATTATTTGAGATATTATTCAGTGATAGATCAACCATATGTTATGACGAATGGTTTATTAATAAGAGACAATAGTCAAATTATAAATATTCTTAAAAAAAATAATATAAAAACAGTAGTTATGTCGTATCATTACGGGACACAAAGCGATTATTCAGTTGTAAAAACAACAGACATTGATAAAAATATTGAGAAGCTTCTTAATGCAGATATAGAAGTAAGACTTATGTGTACTTTAAATTCAACAAATTATATGATGGTATCAGAAATATGTAAAAACTTTTATGAGAAAGGTGTACGAGCTGTTAAATTTACTAATCATATGATACAAGGAAATGCAACCAAAATGGATAAAGAATATGCTTTAAATGATAGAATGATATCGGATGTTCTAACAGAGATTGATCAAATTAGAAATAGATATTCTAAAGATGAGTTTTTAATTGAAAGATGTGGATCATTTGGAAATGTATTAAATAGTTCAAAGTTTTATTGTTATGGAGCAGAAAATAGTATTTTTTTAGTACCAAGTTTAAATGTTTATCCTTGTATATTTTTGATAGATAAGGGATATGAGATAGGAAAATATATTGACAACAAGATTATTTTAGATAAAGCATTTGATGGTTACTCCAATGATTGTATAGCTAAAAAACTATGTAATAGAAACACATATAAAAAAAGGTAAGTTTATTTTACACGTCTTGTTAAAAAATAGTATTGCTATATATTTAATTTTTTTAATATTTATGATTTATTTCTAATCTTAGTTTTTTATTTGACTTTAAATCTTATATTACATATAATTTAATGGATAGGAGATAACTATGATATATCTTACAAAGTATTTAAAAAAGTATATACCAATAATACTTATAGCATTCATATTGCTTATATTTCAAGCAATAATTAATTTAAAATTACCAGAATATATGTCTAAAATAATAGATATAGGTATTTATAAACATAATATTAATTACATATTAAACATTGGATTAGTAATGATATCAATAACTTTATTATGGGCAGTAGCATCCATTATTATTAGCTTAATAGCAGCTCAAATAGGTTATAAGTTTTCAATGAGAGTTAGAAATGACTTATTTGAAAAGGTAGAAAGCTTTTCTACTCATGAGTTAAATGAATTTGGTATATCATCTTTAATTACTAGAACAACTAATGATATAGAGCATGTACAACAATTTTTAATGATGTTTTTTAGAGTAATAGTTATGACACCTATTATATCTTTTATTGCTATATCAAAAATAATGACATCAAGCGTATCTCTAGTGTGGATAATAATAGTAGCAGTTGTAGTACTTGTAATATTTATTTCAATAATATTTATACTTGCAGTACCTAGATTTAAAATAATGCAGACATTAATTGATAAATTAAATTTAGTAACAAGAGAATCATTAAGTGGTATTAGAGTAGTAAGGGCATTTAATAATGAAAAATATCAAGAAGAGAAGTTTGATAAAGCTAACGACTATATGAATAAAAATATATTATTTATAAATAGAATAATGGGATTATTAAATCCTGGTATGACTCTTATTATGAGCGTTACAACACTTGGATTATTATGGTTTGGTTCTAGATTAGTTGGTAGTAATGATTTAATGGTAGGAGAGTTAGTATCATATGCTCAGTATGCAGGACAAGTAATGATATCATTTTTAATGCTTACAGTAATATTTATATTTATGCCAAGAGCATTAATTTCAGCAGCTAGAATAAAAGAAGTATTAATAAAAGAAATATCTATTAAAGATCCAAAAGAAGAAAAGAAATTAGACAATTCAAAAGATGAAATAATAGAATTTAACCATGTATATTTTAAATATCCAAATGCTAAAAAAGCAGTACTTAAAGATATTAATTTTGAAATTAAAAAAGGAGAAACAGTAGCAATAATTGGAGGTACTGGTTCTGGTAAAACAACACTAGCAGATTTAATAATGAGATTTTTTGATGTAACAAGTGGAAGTATATTATTAAATAATGTAGATATTAGAGATATTAAACAAAAGACTTTAAGAAGTAAAATAGGCTATATTTCACAAAAAGGAGTATTATTTAAAGGTACTATAGAAAGTAATATTAAGTTTGGTATAAATGCATCAAAAGAAGATATTAAAGAAGTAATTAATATGTCAGAAGCATATGAATTTATTAATAGTAAAAAAAGTAAAGAAAAATCAGAAGTATCACAAAAAGGTACTAATTTATCAGGTGGTCAAAAGCAAAGAATAGCAATAGCAAGAGCACTTCTTAGAAGACCAGATATATATATATTTGATGATAGTTTTTCAGCACTTGATTATATTACTGATAAAAAATTAAGAGATACTTTATCAAATAAATTAAGTGATTCAACAATTATTATTATTGCTCAAAGAATAAGTACAGTACTTAATTGCGATAAAATAGTAGTACTTGATAAAGGAGAAATTGTTGGTATTGGTAAACATAAAGATCTTATGAAAACATCAAAAGTATATAAAGAGATAGCATTATCACAACTTTCTAAGGAGGAATTACTATGAAAGGAAAAAATAGAGGAAAAAATATAAGTAGTGATAAAGCTAAAAATGCTAAAAAAGCATTCAAAGAGTTATTAAACTATTCTAAAAAATATAAAGGTAGATTTATAATAGTAATACTTTTTTCAATCTTATCAACCTTATTTACAATAACAGCACCCCTATATTTAGGGAAAGCAACAACATCTTTATATACATCTTTTACAACTAATAATAATATAGATTATAAATATATAGGGGCAATAATAATATTCTTACTTGCTATATATATACTAAGTTCAATATTTACATATTTACAAAGTTTTATTATGGCAGGAGTATCTAAAAATATTATTCATAATTTAAGAAAAGACATGTCAGAAAAAATAAATAAATTACCTCTTAAATATTATGATAATAAAGAAAAAGGAGATATCTTAAGTAAAGTAACAAATGATATAGAAGTTATTGGTGATACTATATCAAATGGTATAGTTGAAATAGTAACAGCAGTAGTGTCTATTTTAAGTGTAGTAATTATAATGTTTTATATAAGCATATCTTTAACTATTGCAAGTATAGTAACACTTATACTTTCATTTGGATTAGTATTTTATATTATGTCAAAAAGTCAAAAGTTTTATGAAAAAAGAAGAAAACATTTGGGAGAATTAGATGGCCATATTGAAGAAGTATACTCAGGTCATAATATAATTAAAGCCTATAATCAGGAAGAAAATGTAATAAATAAATTTAAAAAAATTAATAATGATATGTATAGTTCATCTTGGAAAGGGCAATTCTTTTCTAGTTTAATGATGCCTATTACTAGTTTTGTTGGTAATATTGGTTATGTATTAATATGTATACTAGGTGGGTATTTAGTAGTAATAAAAAGAATTAATATTGGAGATATAGTAGCATTCATTCAATATATAAATATATTTAATAGACAAGCAGGACAATCAGCATCTATATTTGGTGATATTCAAATGATGCTTGCAGCTAGTGAAAGAATATTTGAATTTATTAATGAAGAAGAAGAAAAGGAAAAAGATAAATTAATAGAAATAAAAGATATTAAAGGTAATATTACTTTTGATCACGTACATTTTGGTTATAATAAGAATAAAGTAATTATTAAAGACTTTAATATAAAAATTAAAGCAGGACAAAAAATAGCAATAGTAGGACCAACAGGAGCAGGTAAAACAACTATAGTAAATTTACTTATGAGATTTTATGAATTAAATAGTGGGAAAATATTAATAGATAATATTGATATATCTAATATTAGTAAATCTAATTTAAGAAAGAATATTGGTATGGTTCTTCAAGATACATGGCTTTTTAATGGTACTATTAAAGAGAACCTTTTATATGGTAAAGTAGATGCAACAGATGAAGAAATACTAATTGCAACAAAAGCAGCATGTGCAAATGACTTTATTGAAACACTACCTAATGATTATGATTTTATTTTAGATGAAGAAACAAGTAATATATCAGAAGGACAAAAACAGTTACTTACAATAGCAAGAGCAATGCTTGCTAATCCAAAAATATTAATATTAGATGAAGCAACATCATCAGTAGATACTAGAACAGAAGTTCTAATTCAAGAAGGAATGAAAAACTTAATGAAAGATAAAACATCATTTATAATAGCACATCGTTTATCAACAATTAGAGATGCAGATTTAATACTAGTTATGGATAGTGGTAATATTGTAGAAACAGGTAATCATAAAGAATTACTAAATAAAAAAGGATATTATTATAACTTATATAATAGTCAATTTGAAGCAGAAGAAAACTAGAATAAGCTATCTAGTTTTTTAATTTATATAAATATAATATTTACATTTAGTTTATATTATAAAATAAAAATAGTTTATACAATCTTTTTAAATGTTAATATATAATTATATGATGTGGAGAAATTAATATGATAAAAAAAATAAAAGAATGGTTAACACCAAAAGAAAAAAATAAAATAGGAAGACCAAAACTAGCAAGAAAAGAACTAATAAAAGCAGTAAAAGTTGAAATAGTTATGGCATTTGTACTATGTGCTACACTTGTATTATCAGGAACGAGTTTTTTAACTGGTAAAAGTCCTTTAGAATTACTAGGATTAAATAATCAAAATAAATATTTTGGAAGTGTAACATATCAAGCGGTAACAGCAAAAAAAGATCGGTTTGTTGTAGCAGATGGAACAAATACACAAAATGTATGTCATAAGATTTATATACCAACAAATACAGGTAAAAACTGGAGGATACATGTATATTATAAAAAGACAGGAGCTTCAAGTTATAAGAATCACATGATAAAATATCAATATACAAATGATAAAAGTAAAGAAGTGTGCTTTAAAAAACAAAAAAGTAATAAAGAGACATATAGAATACTAGTAAAATGGACAACAAATACAAGTAGTGATATAGCAAAAGGAACAAGTGGTTCATGGGAACCAACAGGGTGGTCATATAATAGTGATATAGGATGGGCATATAAGGACTATACTATAGACTGGTCTAAAGTAACAACAACCGTAGTACAAGCAAAAAGTATTTCTTTAAATAGAAATAGTATTTCAATTAAAGTTGGTGAAAAATACTCATTAAAAGCAACAATAAAACCAAATGATACGAATAGTAAAACAGTTACTTGGTCAAGTAGCAATAAGAGTATTGTAAGTGTTATAAATGGGAATATAACTGGTATAAAAAGAGGCAATGCAACGATTACTGCAAAAACAAAAAATGGAAAAATAGCAACAGCAAAGGTAAAAGTTACTGAAGAAATTGATGTGGCACTTTTTTGGGGTCAATCAAATATGCTTGGTAGAGCAGGAAAATATTCAAATGAATCAAACATAGATATTAATAAAAATAAACCAGCACTACAAAATATTATATATTCAGATATTTTAGAAAACTATACATCATATAAGCATGTTGATTTGTCGGATGAAATTTCACAATTACCTAAAAATACTGCTTATGAATTTAAATTTAATGGATATAATGAAACTACAAAAAGAGAAGATTTTTATCTTCAAGACATCAGCACTAATCCTGAAAACTTTGGTGAAAATATAAAATATATTCCAAGTACTAACAAGATGGAATTATGTAGTAGTACTAAAAAGAATTGTAATACATACTATTCATTACAACAAGGAAGCGGAACAAACATAATTCCATATTTTGCAAAAACATATTATGAACTTACAGGGCATAAATTGATTATTGTTCTTGCTGCATATGGGGCTCAACCTATTGAAAACTTTTTACCAGAAGGTAAAGAGGTATCAACAAACGCAGAATATATCTATGAAGCAATGGTTCATAAATATAATAAAGCAATAGAATATTTAACAGGCACATCAAATAATTATAATATTGTAAATAAGTTTTACATAGTATTTCAAGGTGAAGGGAATGTTACTAAAATAAATACTAATTATACAAAGGATAACTATTATAATAATTTTAAATTAGTTCATAATAATTTAATAAATGACTTAAATCTTTCATTTGGAGCAATTATAAAAACAGGTTATGATTATGAAGAATCAAAATATAAATTCAATGCTGAAAAAATAAGTGAGGCACAGCAAAATTTAATTGAGGCTAGTTATAAAAGTAAAACAAAATCTAAGCTGAAATACGAACTTGCTGCTGATATAATATTAGCAACAGATTGGGGATATAATGCTTATATTAATAATATTGCTGTAGCATTTTGTCCAAAAGATTCACACGATAATACAATACATTTTAATTCTGCATCACTAAGTCAAATTGGAAGAGATTCAGCAATATCAATTGTAAATTATATGTCTCCAAAAAGAAGTACACTTAACAAAAAAATTAGTAACTATTCTAACATGCTACCAAAGAATTAATATTATATGAATATTAATTTGAAACAGAAAAAAACTAGAACAAAAGTTCTAGTTTTTTTATTTAAACTATTATATAATAATGCTAGGAGGAATAAGAAATGAAAAATGAAGTAACGATTTTTGAAGAAGAAGATATTAAGTTAGAAGTAAATATTAGTGATGATACAGTGTGGTTAACACAAAAGCAAATAGCTAATCTTTTTAGAAAAACTCAGTCAACAATAAGTGAACATATAAAAAATATTTTTGAAGAAAAGGAGTTAGAAGAAGGCGAGGTTGTAAGAAAATTCGGAAATTCCGAAAAATCTACTAAACCTACATATTTTTATAATCTTGATGTTATTATTTCTGTTGGTTACAGAGTAAAATCAAAACGAGGAACTCAATTTAGAAAATGGGCAAATAAAGTATTAAAAGACTATTTATTAAAAGGTTATGTAGTAAATCAAAAAAGATTAGAATATTTAGAGAAAGCAGTCAAAATAATTGATATTGCAAATCGTATAACTAGTGATATAAAAAATGATGATGCAAAAGAAATACTAAATGTTATAAGTAAATATACTAAATCATTAGAGATGCTTGATAATTATGATCACAAGAAAATAGTTAAGCCTAAAGGATCTAAAAATAAAATAAAGATAAAATATGATGATTGTATAAAACTTATTGATATTCTAAAACAAAATCAAAATAGTACAATATTTGCTATTGAAAGAGAAATCGGATTAGATAGTATTATCAGTAATATTTATCAAACATATAATAAAGAAGATGTTTATTCAACTATACAAGAAAAAGCCGCTAATTTTTTATATATGATTATCAAAAATCATATATTTATTGATGGAAACAAAAGAATAGCAGCAACCCTATTTATATATTTTTTATTTATAAATGATATTTTATATATCGATGGTAATCAAACTATAGATAATAATACGTTAACTGCACTAACATTATTGATTGCAGAATCTAATCCAAATGAAAAAGAAACAATAATTGATTTAGTAATGAATTTTTTAGTTAACTAATATTATAAATAATTGACTTTATAATATAAATATACTATAATTAAGCCATAAAAATTGTGATTAAGAGGAGTAAATTATAATTTCTAATAGAGATGAAAAGTTATTAGCTGAAAACTTTTCTTAGAATAGTAATTGAAGGTAGCTTATGAATTGTATATCTGAAATAAGTAGGATATATCGTATAAATGCGTTAAATGATTAAGATAAGTAGAAATACTTATGAATTAAGGTGGTACCACGAGAATTCGTCCTTTGGATGTAATTCTTTTTTATTAGGAGGAAAAGTATGTTAGATAAAAAATATAATCATATAGAAGTAGAAGAAAATAAATATGATGAATGGTTGAAAGCAGAATTATTTAAATGTGGAGATTTATCAAAAGAACCATTTTGTATAGTTATTCCACCACCAAATATTACTGGAAATTTACACCTTGGACATGCATGGAATCTAACTCTACAAGACATTATTATTCGTTATAAAAGAATGTCTGGGTACGATACATTATGGCTTCCAGGAATGGATCATGCATCTATTTCAACAGAAGCTAAAGTAGTTGCGAAATTAAAGAGTGAAGGCATAGATAAGTATGAATTAGGTAGAGAAGGTTTTTTAAAAGAAGCATGGGAATGGAAAGAAATATATTCTGAAAACATTAGTAAACAATGGTCTAAGATGGGCATTAGTGTTGATTATTCAAAAGAAAGATTCACTTTAGATGAAGGATTAAATAAAGCTGTTACTAAAGTTTTTATTGATTTATATAATAAAGATTTAATATATAGAGGAGAAAGAATAATAAATTGGGATCCAGAGGCCAAAACAGCTTTATCAAATGAAGAAGTTATTTATAAAGATATTGAAGGGGCATTTTATCATATAAAATATATGATTGATGGAATAAATGAATATTTAGAGGTTGCAACTACACGTCCTGAAACAATATTTGGTGATACAGCAGTAGCAGTTAATCCAAATGATTCAAGATATAAAAATCTTATAGGTAAAAATGTAATCCTTCCAATAGTAAATAAGATTATTCCCATTATAGGAGATGAGTATGCTGATCCTGAATTTGGTACTGGTGTTGTTAAAATAACTCCTGCCCACGATCCAAATGATTTTGAGGTAGGAAACAGACATAATCTAGAGAAAATAGTAGTAATGAATGAAGACGCTACTATGAATGAAAATGCTTTTAAATACAAAGGGATGGATAGATATGAATGTAGAAAAGTTTTAGTAGAAGATTTAAAAGAAAAAGATCTTTTAATTAAAATAGAAAATATTATACATAGTGTTGGTCATTCTGAAAGAACGCAAGTAGAAGTAGAACCATATTTATCAATGCAATGGTTTGTTAAAATGGATACTTTAGCAAATCAAACTTTAGCAAATCAAAAAGATAAAGATAAAAAAGTGAACTTTGTTCCAAAAAGATTTGAAAAGATATTAAATTATTGGATGAGTAATTGCTATGATTGGTGTATATCTCGTCAATTATGGTGGGGGCATAGAATACCAGCATGGTATAAAGGTGAAGAAATTTTTGTTGGTGAAAAAGCACCAGATAATACTTGGACGCAGGACACAGATGTTTTAGATACATGGTTTAGTAGTGCTTTATGGCCATTTAGTACTTTAGGATGGCCTAATAAAACAACAGATTTAGAAAGATATTTTCCAAATAATGTTTTAGTAACAGGTTATGA
The DNA here is from genome assembly GCA_035388245.1 of Bacilli bacterium. Taxonomy (GTDB): domain Bacteria; phylum Bacillota_I; class Bacilli_A; order RF39; family UBA660; genus DAOOPL01. Next base: position 24,202 of record DAOOPL010000003.1, read on the forward strand.
TATTATTTTCTTTTGGGTATGTCGAATGATTTTTCAGTCGTTAGAATTTACAGGTGTGAGACCATTTAATGATTGCTTAATTCATGGGCTTATTCGTGATAAAAATGGAAGAAAAATGTCTAAATCTTTAGGTAATGGTGTAGATCCTATGGATATTATTAAAGATTATGGTGCAGATTCACTTAGATATTTTTTAACTACTAATGTTGCAGCAGGTCAAGATCTAAGATATGATGAAGAGAAAGTAAAGTCAACATGGAATTTTATAAATAAAATCTGGAATGCATCAAGATATGTACTTATTAATACTGAAGGAATAAAAGAAATTAAGTATGATAATTTATCTGATATTGATAAATGGATATTAACAAAATTAAATATTGCTATTAAAGATGTGACAAAACATATGGAAAAATATGAATTTAATATAGTTGCTAATAAATTATATTCATTTATTTGGAATGATTTTTGTGATAATTATATAGAATTATCAAAATATAATCAAAATGATACAACTAAATCAGTATTAATAAAAGTATTAACAGATATTCTTAAAATGTTGCATCCATTCATGCCTTATGTAACTGAAGAAATATATTCAAAATTAGAATTAAAAGATAGTAAATTTATAGCAATTAGTAACTATCCAATATATGATAAAAACTATTTATTTAATGAAGAACAAATAAATATTGATAATATGATTGAGTTTATTAAATTATTTAGGAATACAAAAGTAAAATTAAATGTTGGTAAAGATTATTATGTTAGACTATCAGATAATAAATTAAATGATAACTTAATAAAAATATTGAAACTTAATGATAAACTAATAGAAGAAGATAAAAATATAGAAAAAGCAGTAGTAGAATATAATAACTTTAAGGCAATAATTTATTATAACAATTTTAATAATATAAAAGGTCAAGAAAAAGAAAAAGAGAAGTTATTATTATCAATTGAAAGAAGAAAAAAATTACTTAATAATAAAAACTATATTGAAAAAGCTCCTAAAAATATTATTGATATGGAAAGACAGCAGTTAGAAGAAGAAGAAAAAAAACTTAGTAATATCAAATAAAAGTAAACAAATGTTTACTTTTTTTAATATTTTGATATAATATCCCGATAAAGAGGATATTATGAATAAAATAAGAAAAAAAATATTATCTACATCATTAGCATTACTATTATTAGTAATAGCAAGTGGTTGTAACAAAAAAAACAGTAATAATGTAACAAGTAATACACTTGCTGAAAAACAGTCTACTACAGAAGATTTAACTACTACTAAGGAGTTAAAAGAAGTAACTGAAGTAGTTATTACTGCAGCAGGAGATTGTACACTTGGTAGTGATAAAAACTACAGTTATAATAATTCATTTGAAGAGTATTATGATAAGTATGGCCCAGAATACTTTTTTGATAATGTAAAACAAGTATTTTTAAATGATGATTTTACAGTATTAAATCTAGAATGTGCATTAACTGATTCAACTAGATATGCTAACAAACAATATGTATATAAAGGTAAAAAAGAATATGCAAAAATATTAAGCAAAAGTGATGTTGAATTAGTATCTCTTTCAAATAATCATACATATGATTATTTAGAAAAAGGATTTAATGATACAATTGATTCTTTAAATAAAGAAAATATAGGATATGCATATAAAGATAAAATACAAATAATGCAAAAAGGTAATATTAAAGTAGCATTTATAAGTGTGTGTTCTTGGGATTGTAGTAAAGAACAGTTAGAAGAATATTTTAATAAAGCAGATAAAGAAGGAGCAGATCTTAAAATACTTTGTGTACATTGGGGAGTAAATTATCAAAGAAACTATAATAGTTCTCAAGAAAACTTTGGTCACATGGCAGTAGATTTAGGAGCAGACCTAATTCTAGGACATCATCCTCATATATTACAAGGAATAGAAATATATAAAGATGTACCAATAGTATACTCATTAGGTAACTTCTGTTATGCTGGTAAAAAATTACTTGGTAATGAAATTAGTACAATGATATTCCAAATAACATTTAATTTTATAAATAACAAATTAAATAATAAATCATATAAAATAATACCAACATATATGTCAAGTCAAAATCCTAAAAACACTTATCAACCAACTATAATAACAAACAAAGAAGAAAAAGATAAAGTTTTAAAATTAGTTTATAGTTTAAGCAAAAATATATAATGAAAATTTCAATTTTATCTATTGACAAATTACTGTTTTAGTAATATCATATAGTTGTAAGAGCAGATATATTAGTTTACATAGTTCCATTTATCCATTGAAATATAAGTGCAATAAATGGTAATATAAACTATGTAGACCTAAGTTGGATTTGCTCAACTGCAATCTGAAAGGAATACGGGGAGGAGGAAAGTTTATGTGGTGGAAAAGAATATTGGACGCTCTTAGAAAATTAGGATAATTATTATAATGCGCGTAATAAAAGTTTCATTTTAGGATGAAACTTTTTAAATTTATATTAACATTTATTAAATAATTTGCTATAATATTTTATAGGAGATTTAAAATGATAAAGTTAGATGATATAAACAAACTAATAAAAAGTCTAATTACAATATTATTATATGTCGTTTTACCTTTTGTGGTGCAATATATTTTAAGTACATACATAAATTTTGGAGAAAAAGTTACAAATTTATTGAATTATTCAATAGTGTATTTTTTATTATTCTTTATTATGTTATTTATGAATAAAGAATGTTTAATAAGCGAATTTAAAGTAATAAAGGCAAATTATAAAAAATACATCAAAATTATATTTATTTCAGGAATTATAATATATATTATATCATTTGTTATTGGTTTATTAATAAACAGTTTTATTTCAACAACAGTACTTGGTGACTTAGATATAGAAAGAGAAAATATATTTGAACTAAGTCCAATATTATATTATATTTTAATCATAATACTTTTACCATTTATAGAAGGTATTGTTTTTAGAAAAACACTTAAAGACATAATTGTTGGAAATAAAACCTTTATTATTTTTAGCAGTGTGTGTTATTTTATTTTTAATATTATTTTTGTAAATATAAATTGTCAAAATATTATTTCTGCAATACCTGGTTTTTTTATAATGATTATTTTATCTAATATTTATAATAAATACAATAATCTCTTAATAACAATTTTTTCTTATATTACATATGTTTCTATTTTTGCAATTGTTACAGCAATAATAAGGTTAATATTATAATGTATATATTTATAAAGGTGGTTTATGATTTATAATTTAAATGTTCTAGCAATTGTTAATAATACTAAAAGTAATATGGGTATCATAATAATAGTTATGATAGTAGTAATACTTGCCTTAGTAGGCTATACACTTATTACAAATAGAAAATAGAATGCATCTTGTGATGCTTTTTTTTAAAGGAGTTGAAAAAATGACACATTATAATGCATATGATAGTTTTCAGACAAAAAAGAGTAAGGATAAAAAACAAAGAGCAAAAGAAAAGTCTTTAGGTACAAAAACCGATATTATTGATGATTTTATTGTAAAAGACATAGATGCAAATGGAATTATCATAGAAGTAAGATATGATGATGCTTATGTTTTGTATGAAGACAATGTAGTTTTAGCAAAATTAAGAAAAGATATTAATAGGTATGTAATCAAGTTTTATATCCTGGTGATAAAGTTAATATAATTAAAGAAAATAATGAATATATTGTTCAAAACTTGCTGTATAGAACATCTTTATTAACAAGAATTAAGAAAGATAGCACAAGATTAGATAATAATATTGGAATAAGTAAGAGTATTGCTGCCAATATCAATTTAGCAGTAATAGTTGTTTCTGCAAAAGAACCACCTTTACACCCAAAATTTATTGATAGATATTTAATGATATTACAAAATAGTAATATACCTGCAGTTATATGCTTAAATAAATGCGATTTAAAAACTGAGGAAGAGGATAGAATATTAGATATTTATAGAGCTATTAATATACCTTTAGTTGAAACATCTGCATATAATAAACAAGGTATAGAGAATTTAAAAAAATATTTAAAAGGCAAACAAGCCATTTTTATTGGAAATAGTGGTGTAGGTAAATCCTCTTTAATAAATGCTATTATGAATGATGATGAAATAAAAACAAGTTTTGTAAGTAATAAGAGCAAAAGAGGAAGACATACGACAACTACTTCAAAATATTATATTTGGGATGATAATTCTTCTATTATTGATACTCCTGGTATAAGAAGTTTAGATGTGTCATCATTTAAACCAAAAGAAATACAAGACTATTTCTCAGAATTAGATGATTGGAGAGGTAAGTGTAAGTATGATGATTGTTTACATTATAGTGAACCTTTTGATTCATGTGTGGTAAAACAAGGAGTTGTAATTGGCCTAATAAATATTAACAGATATGAAAGTTATTTGAGAATTGTTGGAGATCTATTAGGTCAAGAAAATTATGAAAAAGTATTTAATGAAGTTTTAGAAGAAATAGGTAAAAAAAAATTAAATCGAAATACAAATAAAAAAAATTAAATTATTAAATTTAATTTTTTATTTAAAAATGGGACAGAAAAGTATAAAAAATGATATTATATTTATTATAAGGAGTGATATTATGAGTACTTTTGCAGTTACATTTACTCCATATTTTAAGAAGAGTGTAATAAAAGAATTATTAAAAGTAGATAAGGATATTGAAACTGTTAAAAATTTATCTGAAACTATCTTATTAGTTAAGTCTAGTTTAGATAAAAAAGTATTTTTAAATAAGTTAAAAAGGGGTCAAACCAATATTTATTAAACATATTTGTCCTGCAAAGTATGTGGGTAATATTTCGGGTATTTTAGAAGAGGATAAACAAAGTGTTTTAGATTTAATTTTATTAAATAAAATAAATGTAAAAGCAGAAGAAAAATTTGGAATTCAAACAAGAATAATTGGAAATAAAGAAAGCATAATAGAATATTCTTCAAAGGATATAGAAGTATTTGTTGGTACATATTTTACTAATTTGGGAGGCATTCCAACATTTTCCGATAGGTCTATAATTAATGAAAAAAAAGTAAAAATAATATCAATAATAATACATGGAAAAGATTTATATATTGGAGAATCACTTAGTGAAGATAATATTAACTTTTCTTGTGATGAATATAGAAGTAGTACTAATGCTGGTAAAAAACAAATATCAAGAGCGGAAAATAAACTTAAAGAGGCTTTAGTAAGATATGATATTAAATTAAAAGATAATGGTATAGCACTTGATATAGGTGCGGCTCCTGGAGGATGGACAAAAGTACTAGTAGATTATGGTTATGATGTAATAGCAGTTGATCCTGGTAATTTACATGAAAGTTTAAGAAATAATCCAAAGATAAAACATTATAAATGTAGAATAGAAAATTTAACATTTGAAAACTATTTTGATATCATTGTTAATGATATGAATATTGATCCACAAGATACAAGTAATATTATGAATAAATTAGCTAAGAGTTTAAAAAACAAAGGCCTTGCTGTTATTACATTTAAACTTCCTACTAATCCAGAAAAAAGTATTTTAGAAAGTAAAAAAATAATATCAAAGGAATATAATATTTTAAATATTAATAATTTATTTCATAATAGACAAGAAGTAACAGTGTTACTTCAAAAGAGAAAATAAGTACACAATATATTTGTTGTGTATTTTATTTTTTTTTGTTATAATTATTAGGATAGTAGGGGTGGCAAGATGAAATCTAGTAAAGGACAGGCATTAATAGAGTTTGTTATTATTTTACCAGTGTTTTTAATGCTTATTTTTGCCATAATTGATTTTGGTAGAGTTATATATGAAAAGAATATGTTAGAGAATGTAGTTAGTACTGCATCTGAATTATATGATAGTGGTAAAACGTATAATGAAATAGAGAGTGTAATTAATAGTGAAAGATTAGATAAGTTAGATATGACTATTGTAGAAAAGGATGGGTATGTAACTATTAGAATATCAGAGACAGTAAAACCAATTACACCAGGGTTTAGTATGTTAAAAACAAGAGTGTTTAATATTAGTACATATAGGGTTTTATATTATGAATAATAAAGGTCAAACACTTGTATTATTTGTAATATTCTTACCAATATTAGTAATATTAGGAGCAATTGTAATTGATGTAGGTCGCTTTGCATATGAAACAAATAGAGTTAATTCAATTAATAGAATGTGTATAAAGTATGCATATAAGAATATAGATAATTTAGATATAGAAAAGGTATATGATTTAATTGAAGATAATGATAGTAATATTAATAAATATTTATTAGTAGTAAATGATGATAAAACTCAGATTGATATGAGTATAACAAAAGATGTAAGAGGAATATTCAGTAGTATTCTTGATAAAGATATATATAGAGTAAAGAGTAATTATATTGGTAGAGTAATAAATAATAAATTA
>DAOOPL010000004.1:0-28910 GCA_035388245.1 Bacilli bacterium
ATTAAAAAATAGATCTAATAATAGTGAAATAAATAATATTGTAATATTAGATAAGCATTTTATAGAAAAAGTTGCAAAAAAGAATTTGCTTAGAAAATTAGATACATTAATATATCGCTTTAATCTAGTATATGAATCTGATGATAATGATTCATCAATATTAGTACTTGGAGAAGCTCAAAGATTAAGAGACATGATAATAGCACAATATTCTAAGTATCTTGGAGAAGCATTTAAAAATATAATAATTAGTAAAATAGATATAATTATTAAAGCATTAAATGATAAAAAACAAATGTTATATGATATGTTTAGAAATGAATATGGAGATAGAAGAAGATAGTATACATAAGTAAAAATATATGTTGCATAAATAATTTATGTATGTTAAAATCATAAGAGATTAAAAGTTCAATCCGCTTTTATATATAAAATGATTGATAGACAAGGAGAAGTAGCATGAATAAAATAGATTTAATTAATCAAAAACAGATTAATCCTAATATTCCTGATTTTAGAGTAGGTGATACAGTAAAAGTTAATGCTAAGATTACTGAAGGTAAAAAGGAAAGAATTCAGGTATTTGAAGGAATAGTTATGGCAAGAAAAGGAGCTGGAGTAAGTGAAACATTTACTGTACACAAAGTTTCAGCAGGTGTTGGAGTAGATAGAATATTCCCAGTACATTCACCAAAGATAGATTCAATTGAAATTGTTAGAAAAGGTAAAGTAAGAAGAGCAAAATTGAATTTTATTAGAAATCTAATTGGTCAATATAAAATAAAAGAAAGAAATAAGTAAGGCCTAGCCTTATTTTTTGGTTAAGAATATGAATAAAAAGGTTATAAATATTATTGAATATGCAGTAATAATAGTTGCAGTAATATTAATAAGAACATTTATTATTACACCAGCAAGAGTAGATGGAGCATCTATGGAACCAACTTTGTATAATAATAATTATGTACTTGTAAATAAATTAGATTATACATTAAATGGATTAAATAGATTTGATATTATTGTTATTAAATATAATAATAGAAAGATTGTAAAAAGAGTAATAGGATTACCTTTTGAATATGTATCATATAAAAATAATAAGTTATATATAAATAAAAAAGAATATAAAGAATCATTTAAAAAATCAGACATATCAGATTTTAACTTAGAATCAATTGGATATCTAAAAATACCAGGAGATAAATACTTTGTAATAGGAGATAATAGAGAAAACTCTCTTGATAGTAGATCTATAGGTTTAATATCAAAAGAAGATATAATAGGAAAAGTAGGTATTAGAATATACCCATTAAATAAAATAAGTACAATTAAATAATTGTACTTTTTAATTACAAATATAAAGGACCACAAAAAAACTATTTAATGATAATAATATATGGTATAATTAAATAAATTTTAAATCCCTAAGGAAGTGATAAAATGGCTGATATAAATATAAATTGGTATCCAGGTCATATGATAACAACAAAGAATAAAATACAAGAAAGCCTAAAGATGATAGATATTGTTTATGAAATACTTGATGCAAGAATTCCATATTCATCTAAAATAAAAGATATAGATAGTTTAATTAAAAATAAAACTAGAATTTTAATAATGACTAAAAGTGATTTATGTGATTTAAATATTACAAATAAATGGGTAGACTATTACAAATCTTTGGGATATGAAGTAATACTTGTTGATTTAATTAATAATATTAATATTAAAAAGATATTAGAATTAACTAATAAAGTACTTATTGATATTAATAATAAAAGAATAGAAAAGGGTATGAAACAAAGGGTATATAGAGCAATGGTAATTGGTATACCTAATGTTGGTAAGTCTACTTTAATAAATAGATTAGTCAATAAAAAAGTATGTGATATAGGTAATAAACCCGGTGTAACTAAGAAATTAAATTGGATTAGAATAAAAGATAATATAGAGTTATTAGATACCCCTGGTATATTATGGCCTAAGTTAGATAGCGAAGATATTGCGTACAATCTAGCTAGTATGTACGCTATTAGAGATGATATATTAGATGAACAAAGTATAGCTACTTATATATTAAATAAAATGGATAAGTTATATAAAAATGAGTTATATAATAAATATAATATTAAAGAAGAAGATTTTAAAGACTTAGAAGTTTTATATAAGAAAATAGGCATTAAGAAAAATATAATAGGCAAAGAAGTAGATTATGATAGAATATATAAAGTTGTTATTAATGATTTAAGAAGTGGAGTATTAGGAAAGGTTACTTTTGATGAAACCAACATTTGATATAGAAAATAGTATATGGGACAGAGGCTATAAGTATATTGCTGGAACAGATGAAGCTGGTCGTGGTCCACTTGTTGGACCAGTAGTTGCAGCAGCAGTAATCTTACCTAAAACATTTAATATTGAAGGAGTAAATGATTCTAAAAAATTATCTGAAAAAAAAAGAGAAGAATTATATAACTTGATTATAGAAAATGCATTATGTTATAGTATTAGTATTATTAGTGAGAAGATTATTGATAAAATTAATATTTATAATGCTAGTAAAAAAGCAATGATTGATGCAATAACTAGTTTACATATTAAACCTGATTATATACTAAGTGATGCAATGAAACTTGATTTATCTATACCATGTGATGCTATAATAAAAGGAGATGCAAAGTCTATAACAATAGCAGCAGCATCTATTCTTGCTAAAGTAACAAGAGATAGATTAATGATTGAATTAGATAGTAAGTATCCAATGTATAATTTTAAAAAGAATAAAGGATATCCAACAAAAGAACATGTTAATGCAATTAGTAAGCACGGGATAATTAAGGAACATAGAAGAACATATAATCCAGTAAAAGAGTATATTGAGAAAAAGTAAGTAATAATATATTTAGGAGGGAATTTATGCCAAAGAGTTTAGTAATAGTAGAGTCTCCAAGTAAAACTAAAGCAATAGAAAAGTATCTAGGCAGTAAGTATAAAGTAGTATCTAGTAAAGGTCATATTAGGGACTTAGCTACAACAGGTAAGTATGGTTTAGGAGTAGATATAGAAAATAATTTTACTCCAAAGTATATTGTTATTAAAGGTAAGAATAAAGTTATTACAGAGCTTAAAAAAGATGTTAAAGCATCTGATTTTGTTTATCTTGCTACAGATCCTGATAGGGAAGGAGAAGCAATAAGTTGGCATTTAAAAGATGCTTTAAATATTAAAAATTATAAGAGAGTAGTATTTAATGAGATAACAAAAGATGTAGTTGTTAATTCTTTTAAGCATGCTAGAGATATAGATGATAATCTTGTTAAGTCTCAAGAAACAAGAAGAATACTAGATAGAATAATTGGTTTTAGATTAAGTAAGCTTATGCAATCTAAAACAGGTGGTAAAAGTGCAGGAAGAGTACAATCTGTAGCACTTAAGTTAATAGTAGATAGAGAAAGAGAAATAAATGCATTTGTAAAAGAAGAGTATTGGACTATTGAATCAATCTTTAAGGATTTTAGTGCTAAATTAGAAAAGTATAAAGATAAAAAAATAGATATTAATAATGAAAAAGAAGCAGATAAGATATTAGATAAATTATCAAAAGAGTTTATTGTTAAAGAAATATCTTCTAAGAAAAAAGAAAAGCAATCTAAAGCACCATTTATTACTAGTACACTGCAACAAGATGCATTTAATAAACTAGGTTTTAGTGCTAAAAAAACAATGATAATTGCTCAAAAATTATATGAAGGTATAGATATTGGTAGTGAAACAACAGGTTTAATTACATATATGAGAACTGATTCAATAAGACTATCTGATGAGTTTGTTACAAGTACTAATAACTTTATTATTAATAATTATGGTAAAGAGTATTTATCATATGCTAAAAAACAAAAAGAAAAGGGTAATGTTCAGGATGCTCATGAAGCAATAAGACCGACAAGTATTAATAGATTACCAGAAGATATGAAGAAATATTTATCTAATGATGAATATAAATTATATAAGATGATATACTTCAGAGCTTTAGCATCATTAATGAAAGCAGCAATTGTTAATCAAGAGACTATTCTTTTAGATAATAATGATTATGAGTTTAAAGCAACAGGTCAGGTACTAGTATTCGATGGATACTTAAAAGTATATTCTGAATATGAAGATTCAAAAGATGAGGCGTTACCTAAGTTGAAAGAAAAAGATACAATTATTAGTGATAGTATAAATAAAGAACAACACTTTACTGAACCTCCAGCTAGATATACAGAAGCTAAATTAATAAAAGAAATGGAAACTTTAGGAATAGGTAGACCATCTACTTATGCTAAGACAATTGATACATTAACTGAAAGAAACTATATTAAAATAATAGAAAAGAAACTTAATCCTACTGAAATTGGAATAGAAACTACAGATAAATTACAAGAATTCTTTAGTCATATAATAAATATTAAATACACTGCAGATATGGAAACTAGTTTAGACAATATTGCAGATGGGAATAAAATATGGATTGAAGTATTAGATAAATTCTATAAAGAATTTGAACCTACATTAAGAAAGGCATTTGATAAGATGGAAAAAAAAGAAGCAGAAGAAACAGGAGAATTATGTCCAACATGTGGAAAGCCAATGGTATTTAAAACGGGTAAATATGGTAAATTTGAAGCATGTTCTGGATATCCAGAATGTAAATATATTAAACAAGCAAAAAAAGAAGTTAAGGAAGTAACTGATTGTCCAAAGTGCGATGGTAAGTTAGTAGAAAGAACTACAAGAAAAGGAAAAATCTTTTATGGATGCAATAATTTTCCTAAATGTAAAGTGGCAGTTTGGGATAAACCAACAGGAGAAATATGCCCAGAATGCAGGAGCCTTCTAGTAGAAAAAGATGGTAAGATAAAATGCTCTGCATGTAAATATGAGAAATAAAAACTTTACAAAAAAGGAAAAATGTAGTAGAATGTATGCATATGCAAAAATTATGCATATTTTATTACGAAGAGGATGGTTATGTTGAATTTATTAAACAGAATAAGTAATAATAAAGATTATAATAATGAAATTAAAGATATAGTAGAAGATAAAGATTTTGATAAGATTAAGACTATAGTCCATCATGGTACTAGTAGACTTAATCACTCACTTAGAGTTTCATATCTTTCATACTCTATAGCTAAGAAACTTAAGTGTGATTCTAAAGTTGCTGCTGAAGCAGGATTATTACATGACTTCTTTTTAGAAAAAGAAGGTAATAATATTAAGGGGTTTAAATTAATATTTACTCACCCTAAAATAGCTAAAGAAAATGCTAAGGTATTATTTAATGTAGATGATAAAGTACAAAATGTAATTGAAACTCATATGTTTCCATTTAGTTTATCAGTTCCAGCATCTAAAGAAGCTTGGATAGTATCTACAATAGATAAGGTAGTAGCAGTATCAGAGTTTTCTAGTAAATTTAAGACTCAGTTAACACTATGGGCATTATTTATAATTAATTTTATAAAATAACTTCTAATTATAGAAGTTTTTTTATTTTTTTGTTATAATAAAAATAATAATAGGAGAGTATATGAATAATTCTGAAATTAAAAGTGAAACCAAAGATATATTAAAAGCTTCTAAAAAGGATATAGTTTATAAATTGGTAGTATCAATATTACTTAGAGTAACGGTATTTATAATACCAGTTTTATGGGGTACAGCAATTGAGTATATTACTAAGAGCAATTTTAATATGGGATATAAGTTTTTAATTATATCAATAATAATAGTACTTTTATATTATATATTTGAGGTTTTAAATCAAGAATTTTATTATAGACTATATAATAAATTTAATGAAATGTATAATGATATTGCTATAAAAGCAATAACAAAGAATTCAATTTATAGTTTATCTAGATTTTCATCTAGTGAATATATAAATATAATTGATAATGATATAGATGTAATATCAGTATATTATGCTTCATTAGTAATAAGAATAATTAGAGTAATTGAATTTTTAGTAATATTTGTATATTTTTGGTCATTAAATATATACATATTTTTATTTTCAGTAATAACGTCTATAGTTTTATATATAGTATTAGTTTTATTTGGTAATATATTAATTAAACTAAATATTAAATCAAAAAGTAATATGGATTCGAAAGATACAGTAGCACATGAGATATTTAATGGAATAAAAGAAATAAAAGGTTTTAATGTATCTGAGAGTGTAAGAGAAAGACTAAATAAATATTCAGAAGACTACGTAAAAAGCTATAAAAAATATAATATGACATCCTATACAATAAAGATGTTTGTACTTTTTTGTGTTGATGTATCAAAATATGTGCTTGCAATATATGGATTTTATTTATTTTCTCAAGGTAAAATGGAATTAGGAACAATACTTATTATGTATTCATATTATACAAACATGTTATCAAACTTTGATAATCTTGCTACTATGTCAATAGATTATAAAATATTACAAGTATCATTAATAAGATTCAATAAACTTCTTGAATATAGAGTAGAAAACTATTCTACTAGATTAAAGAAGAAAGTTGATTGTGAAGGTAAAATAGTATTTGAAAATGTACTTTATGGTAATAAAGAAGATCCAATATTAAATAATGTATCATTTACTATTAGTCCAAATTCAATTACTATTATTACTGGTAAACCAAGTTCTGGAAAATCAGGAGTGTTTGATTTATTATTAAAATTAAATAGAAAACATAGTGGTAAAATATTTATTGACGATATAGAAATGGAAAAGATAGATGAAAGTACATATTACCAATTAATATCATCAGTAAGAAGAGAATATACATTCTTTGATATATCTATTATGGAGAACTTAAAACTAATTGATGATAATGAAGAAAAAATATATGATATATGTAAAGAATTAGAGATATATGATTATATTATGAACTTACCAGAAGGCTTTGATACTATGATTATGAGTACTAATAGAAAGATATCTAGTGATGTTAAGAACTTACTTGCAATAGCAAGAGTACTAATTAGAGATTCTAAAATAATGTTATTTGATGACATAATAAGTATACTAGATGAAAATACACAACATAAGGTATTAAATTTATTAAAGAAAATGAAAAAAGATCATACGATAGTAATAATAACTAGAGAAGAAAATATTATTAAAGAATCAGATGAAGTAATAGTACTTGATGAAAATAAATTATTAGCAGAAAATAAATATAGTAAATTAACACAAGAAGAAAAAGAATGTGTTATATAATTGTATAATAATAAAAAAAATGATAGAATCTAAATTATGTAGAAATACATAATTTTTTGTCCTTGTAGCTCAGATGGATAGAGCAATCGCCTCCTAAGTATTAGGCTATGGGAAAAGGACATATAAAAATGTCCGCAAATGTCCTTGTAACTCAGTAGGATAGAGTAATCGCCTCCTAAGCGGTAAGTCGGCAGTTCGAATCTGCCCAAGGACGCCATTATTTTATTAATTAAAATCTTGAAAGCCCAATGTTTTCAAGATTTTTTATATTTTGAAAGTGTTATAAAGTATCACAAAGTGATTTAAAGTGATTTTGTTTTCGGCACTTTTTTCGGCACTCTTATAAAAAGGGTTAACTATCTAGTAAATAAAGGGTATAAATAAGAGTTGAGATTAAAAATGGCACATTTATTATAAAAAAATAAAAAAACTTCAAAAAAAATAAGAGAAAGAAGATTAATATTACTTCTTTCTCTTTCTCTTTTTCTATTTTAATTTACCATACTTTTCTATGTTCCAAGCACAAGTAGGACAATCTTTAACGAATCCCTCAAATTCTAATATTTTCATTAACTTACTGATTATTGCTTTATCATTTAATAATTCAATCATAAGATTTTTAATTGCATTTCTCTTTTCTTGTTCTTTTATCATCATTTCATTATATTTATCAATACCATTTTCAATTACATATCTTAAATCATAATCTAAACTATTTTTATCATCTCCAAGACCGAACATATCTGCTAAGTCTTGTTCTATATTATATTTTAAATTGTTCTTAAATCCCATTGTTATCACTCTCTTGATTTAAGTATTTATTAATAAACTGATTTAAGTTGTTTGCCGATATTAAGTATTTACAACCTAATTTAGCACCTTTTAGTTTTTTCTCTTTGATACATTTTCTCAAAGTATGTATCGGTGTTTTTAGTAATACACTAACTTCTTTTAGTGTGTAATAATTTATTTCCATATTTATTATTACCTCCTTACTTATTAGTAGTAAGTTATAATATTTAATACAATATCATTATTTTTCACACTTTCAAAAGAGTAGACCGATACATAAAAATACAGATACAACTCTAATATATTGATAAACACCTCTTAAAACACCTTTTTCCGCTTGTTATCTGCAACGATAATATCTAACTAGTATATTTTTATGTTGTTTGAGAAAGCGAACAGAGAACAACCTTAAACTCAATTTAAGAGGTGGGGGGTAAGTTAAGTAGTTTTTAGCATAAAAAAAGTATATGGCGAGTGTATCGCCTATACTAATTTAGTTTGTTTTTTTGATAGTATATTACACAACTAGTAAGAATTGAAGAAAAATAAGATAACAATTCTAGTATTAAATCTTCGTTTAAATTTTGAATTGTTTTGCCGTTGAAATGTGCTAAATCATTTCTAATATTTTTCCCAACATTTTCTTTTTCTGTTTTATGCAACATATATCTTAAACAAGTTAATTGTTCTTCTCCCAATATATCAAGAATAATTTTTGAGTTATTATCATTTAGTTTTAAAATTGTACCCAATGATATTTTAGAGTCTGGAATATATGAAACATCTTTAATATTATACTTGTAAATGATTCTTAATGTTTTTTCAATCATACCGCATATAAACATTGCACACCCATATATATTGTTTTTAATAGTTGTTTTACTGATAGATTCATTATTTCTGAAATTAATAAATATGTCAGCCAAGAATTGAGCAAGCATATCCATATCTCTATCAAATTTTTCTAATCTAATATTTGAATTAAGATTATCAAGTATTAGGTTTAATTCCCCACACATAGAAGATAAATATTCCTCTAATCTCTCTTTTTCTCTAACTAAACATAACACCCTACATTTTGTTTCAAAAGTATACAAGTCAAGATTTCTTAATCGCCACGACGTAAAGTAGTCTGAATTTTTAATAGTAGTTCTACATAAATCATCAGTAAGTGCTTTGACATCACATTTTGCTCCGTGTTCTAAAAAACTTTTTAAATGTTTATCTGTATCCCTTGAATGAGTTGTATATGCTATTTTCAATTCCCACGGAATATCTTTATTATCTAGCATATCAATGAAAGGTTTTAAATCGTATTCTATTTTAGTTGAATGTCCCGTCTTGATAAGATTATCTTCAAAAACTTCCTCAGTTTGAATGAATATCTTTTCTAATTGGTTTGCATAGGGTGAATTCATTTTTTGCAAAAAGTTTATTAAATCCGATAGCATAAAATATGACATCCAAATATCTTTACTAACTTTTTCCTCTGAGTTTCCATATTCTGTTGTTATTAAATCATAAATTATTTTTATAGAACTTTCTACAATATCTTTAAATTTATCATTTCTATTTAGATTTTCTAAGATATTGCATAAATCTTCGAATCTTAAGTTTATAAACTCAGAAATATTTTTTTCATTCAAAAACAAATTAATTTTATCAAAATGTTTTAAAAAGTATTTTTTCCAAATATCAAAGTTGTCGATAACTTCATAATGCCTATTTTTCATAATATATTCAATTATAGTATCATCTTTATCGAAAGAACTATAGTTTTTACCGATATGATTAGTAGTTTGAACTTTTAAATCGTGTTCTATAAATAAATCAGTGGATTCTTCAAAATTATATATTGTTTCGTAATTATTCTTGATAAAATTATTTATATCTTTAATAGTATATTTTTTTATAACTTCTTCTATTTGAATTATTATACTATTAAAGTCTGTTTTCTTTTCCACAATAATTAATGGTAATGCCTCCTTAAGATTTGAGATAGCATTTACAAATAAATAATCTATATAATCATCAATGGTTTCTAATTTAACGCTCTTAAAATGAGAAAATATTTCCTCACTATTATTAATTACTTGTCCAACCATAATTCCCGTTGCCATATCTTCAAGACCATAATATTTAATACCAATTGTAACATTTTTATTTTTAAGTTTTTCAATAATATTCATAACATTTCACCTGCAATAATTATATCATAATAAAACATAAAGAATAAGTTATAACAACTTATTTAAATTTAATTATTACTAAAGTGATTCGTTGATTTATTGCGGTAATTATTATATAATTTAATAGAGAGAAATTAAATCGCCAATATGACGAGTTTAACTTGGGAGGTTAGAATATGACTGATAACAATATTGAAAAAAGTAAACAAGAATTAATAGCGGAAATCGATAAGAGAATTGAAGATAAAATAATTGAAAAAACAAATGCTGATTTATTAAAAAAATTAATAAATAATGCCGAAACTTTAACAGAAGCAGTAGCAATTGCGGAGTTGGGAACAACATACAAGAGAACTGGTTTTCAGTTTGATAAGAGATTAGAAAAAATGAGTAATACAATAAAATATTTTAAAAAGAATGAAATTCTTTCTTTTAAGACGGATGAAAATGCAATAACTCATAAACTAATTATTGGCGATAATTATGACGCACTATTGAATTTATTAATAGAATATAGAAATAAAATTGATGTTATATATATAGACCCGCCGTATGGAAAAGACAGTATGGGAGAATTTGCACAAACAAATTATGAAAATGCATTAACAAGGGATAATTTGCTTTCAATGCTTTATCCTCGTCTTATTCTTGCAAAACAATTATTAAGTGATACTGGTGTTATATACTGCAGTATAGATGATTTGAATATTGCTTATGTTAAGGGATTGTTTGACGAAATTTTTGGCGAAAGAAATTGTGTTGGAATTGCTCCTAGAAAAACAAAAGGTTCTGCAACAACTAAAAGCGACGCAGAGTTGCAAGATATTTGTGATTATCTAATTGTTTATTTTAATGAAAAAAATGGTGCAGAGTTAAGAAAAAAAATAATTGGTGAAAAAACTTATCCAATGAGTGATGAACGCGGTAATTTTTATACAGTGCCACTTCAAGATAATGGACCTCACGGAACCCGTGAAGCAAGACCTAATTTATGGTATCCAATTTATCAACTTGAAAATGGAGATTTAACTTACACTAAACCAGAAAGTTATATCAAGGAAATATTGCCTTCAATGCATCAAAACAAGGAAGGTCGTTGGATGTGGAGCAAGAAAAAATTTGATACTGACTGGAAAGATTTATATGTAAAAGATGATAAGATTTTTATTAAACACTATCATAATTCAGAAGAAGACCAAATGAAATATCAAAGAGAAAAATTATGGTTAGATAAATTTCCTAATGCTGATGGAACAAAAATGCTAAATGATATAATGGAGCAAAAAGGATTGTTTTCAAATCCAAAGCCAGTAGAATTAATTGAGTGGTGTATAAACTTAGCAAAAAAAGATGATAATATCATAGTTCTAGACTTTTTTGCTGGTAGTGGTTCCACAGGCCAAGCGGTACTTGAACTTAATGCGGAAGATAGTTGTAAAAGACAATTTATTCTTGTGACTTCAAATGAAATAACAAATACAACACCAAATGGAATTGTGAAAGATGTTACCAGTAAAAGATTGAAAAGAATTATGACTGGCGAATGTTATGACGGAACAAATAATTTCAAATGGATTGAAAAGAATAAACCTCTTGGCGATAACCTTGATGTTTATGAAATTAATACAGTTGCAAATTTTGAGGCAACAAAAGATAAGACCCCTTTTGATGTAATTGATGAAACATTATATGGCAAAGAAAAATTTAGTGTAAATGATAAAATTAAATGGGTATGTGAAAACTTTGACGGAACTCAATCTTTTGTTGAAACTGATAGAGAATATGAGAACCGAATCAGAGGTGAGGAATAATGCGTCAAGAAGCAATTGACTTACAAAGAACTGCTGTTGAGAAATTAGTTGAACTTACTTCTAAGCAAGATGAGATAACTTTCAAAGCACCAACTGGAAGTGGAAAAACTTATATGATGGCAGATATGATGAATAGTATTATCAAACAAGATAATGATGTTATCTTTCTTGTTTCTACACTTTCAAAAGGCGACCTTGCAACACAAAATTATGAAAAGTTTTTAGAATATTCATCAAAGGGAAATTTCAAAGAATTAAAACCTTATTTAATTTCAAGTGAAGTTGCGGGCGAAGAAAGATTATTTGTGCCAACAGATTATAATGTTTATTTATTGCCTCGAGATTTATATAAAATGGGTGGCAGACTTATGCAAGGAGCAATGGAAAGTTTTTTACAAAACATAACTTTAACTAAATTCCTTGGCGGACAAGAGAAAAAAGTTTATGTAATAAAAGATGAGTGTCATATTGCCACAAATAATCTTGATAATTTATCTGAAAAGTTTTTTGAAAAAATTTATAATTTTTCAGCAACACCAAAATTATCAAGAGGACAGAATCCTGATGTTGAAATTAAAAATGATGATGCCGTAAATGCAAAATTAATAAAAGATATAGAATTAATAGATGATGAAGATGTTAAGGTTGCGGACGCTATAAATAAATTTGAAGAGATTAAAGGGCAATATCGAAATTTATTAGGTGTCAATCCTTGTCTTATAATTCAAATATCAAATAAAGACAAAGCAGAAGATGAACTACAAGAGATATACAATGAACTTAATAAAGCCGAACATAATGATTTAAAGTGGATGTTAATTGTAAATAATGATAAAGAATGCGACACGAACGATACATTTAAGGCAAAAAAACTTCCAGTTAGTAAATGGAAAGATTATGCTAAAGAAAATTTATCAACCATAGATATTATAATATTTAAAATGGTAATAACTGAGGGTTGGGATATTCCTCGTGCGTGTATGCTATATCAAATGAGAGATAGTAAAAGTAAACAATTAGATGAGCAAGTTATGGGGCGTGTGCGTCGTAATCCTCGTTTACTTGACTTTGAAACTTTATCTGATGAAGCCCAAAATTTGGCTATGACTTCTTGGATTTGGGGTATAGTACCCGAAGAATTAAAAAAGAGTTTTGGCGTAAAGTTGTGGCAAGATAGCGATATAATTACAAATGAAATAAAAGTAAAAACAACAAGATTAAAAGACTTAACAAAAAAACAATCTTTTAATATCATAGAATTTTTAAATAATCAACCAGTTGTAAACGCACCAACAAGTATCTTCAAATTGTATAATGATTATAAAAAATCAGAAAATACAATAAAAGATTTATGTAATGAATATGCGACAGATTTTGAAAACTGGCGAAAGTTTACTGAAAATATTGAATCCGTTTCAAAAGAAAGTAGTCAGTATATCTATAATTATGAAAATAGTATGGAAGTAGTTAAAGATGAATCTGGAAAAGATATTGAAGTGTCTTTTGCTCCAATATCTCACTATACTGATAATGGTAATTATATAAATATAACAGATTGGGTTTGGAAAAGAAGCGACGGGAAAGATAAATTTTCGTTTGATAGTGATGCCGAAAGAGAATGGACTGGAATATTAAAAGACTTGGCAAAAGATGATAATTTTGATAACGAAAGAGTTGGTAAAAAGGTAATCGTTGGTAAGAAGAATCCTAATGCTGGAACGCAACATTTATTTGGTGTTGAAGATAACTTTATTGGCGATACAAAACAAATATATTTGTGGGGTAAAAACTATGTGTCAAACTCTTTGATAAAATTTGAATATTATTTAGGAGCATTACATTCCTCATATCCCGATTTTATAATGAAAGATAGTTATAATAGAATTCATATATTTGAAGTTAAGAGTGTAAACATATCTTCAAATATGGTTGGTGGATTTGATAATAACATTTATAAAACTAAATTAGAGGAATTAAAAAAAGCATATAAACAAGCCTCAAAATTAACAAATCAAATATTTTACTTACCAATTATGCGTGAAGAAGATTGGCGTATATTTCAATATGAAAATGGTAATGAAAGAACACTAACAAAGGATGAGTTTATAAACTTTTGTAAAAGAAAAATAGCATAATAAAAAAATAAGAGAACAAATACATAATTGTAAGTGTTCTCTTTTTATATGTTTATAATATACCTCTATAACTCAATTTAAGGTTGTTGTTTGCAATGAAAATAATGCAAGTAATAATTTATATATAATACTTGTAATGAATCCTAAAATACCATAAATAAAGAAATATAAATTTAATACTTTACAAAAGGTTATTTAATAAATTATATTTATATAACAATAAATATAATGAAAAGAAAGTGTAATCAAATATATAAATCAAAGTTAAATATATTATTAATTTTATTATATATAAAGAATAAGTTTCTTTTCATAAATTATTACTTATATATATTATACTTAATTATATATATTCCTTATAATATATTTATATAGTATATAAGTAAGATATAAACTCTAATTTATATCTAGTATTATAATAACTACAATATATAAATAATAATATTATAAGTGATTTTCAGTACCGCCATTACTCATTAACTATTTTATTTATTCCTTTTCTAATATTGGCAAGATTATCTCTTAAAACATAAGTACAAAAATTAGCACAAGCATATCCCTCATCTTTTTCGTTAACGAATGATAGATATAAATTTGGACTGGATGATATTAAATCCTTAAATAAAAAGCACACCAACTCATAAAACTTCTCACTCCATAATTTCAATTTCTCGTCATTTGAGTTTAAATCAAAATCATATTTAAAAAACTCTTTATTCATATTCAAAAATGATTTTATATATATTTCTTTGTATTCATTCCAATTTTCTATACATTTACTAAAATTCTTTTTCTTTTCTTCATCTCGTTGTATGTACTCATCTGCTAGTATTTTTAAAATATTTTGTTTCTTCATAAAAGCCTCACTAACTAATTCTTTCATATAAAGTAGGATACATATTAATAATATCGGTTATATCTTTATATGCTTGTTCGATTTTATTTTTACTAACCAACATAATTATTTCTTTTAACTTTTTAAACAAATTCTTATAATAAATATCCTCTAAATAATTAATTTCTGTTGTAAAAAACATTCCAAGTTCATTGATACGCAAGTTAAAAGAGCCTTCATCATTAAATATCATCTTTTCTACGATAGCATTATTTATATTTGCTATTGTATTATGTATACTAAAAATTATCTCTTTTGCTTTTTCATCATTGTTTAAGTCTATACCAGTATTATTAAAGTAATTTTTAATAAATATATTGTTTTCTTCTTTTTGCTTTTCATAAGAAAATAATAATGATTTTCTATTTTCTAAATCAAAAACTAATTTACAACTAATTTTCTTTGGTAATTTGTCGTTTGGCAATTTAATGAATGGTAAATCTTTATTGTCATAAATCATATCAAATCTAAGTTCGTCAAGGCCAGTAATAATCATTTCAACATTGCTTTTAATGTTTGATAAATTAATATTAATATTTGGCTTTTTCATTTCATTTAATTCAGAAAGACATTCTTCAAGAGAAAAATAAAAATCCATACAATTTGAATCATAACATTTGTTTATTTTATTCTTATATTTGTTTAGATAACTATTCAATAAATGTATTGAATTATCTATTCTGTCACTAGTTTTCATATAGTTAGTAGAAAATAAAATATTGTTAAAAGATATAAAAGTATTGAAAGTATCAAATATAATTTCATATTGAATAGGATAGTCTTTAATCTTAACATTAAAAACTTCTTCAAACTTCTTAATATAAATAGATTTGTTAAAATATTTTTTATCTAATTTGTTATGATATTTTCCCATAAAATCCCTCTTTTGAATTATTATATCACGATAATAAGACATAAAAAAAGATTATCATTTAGATAACCATTAAAATATTTATGCTATTACTTTAATTGTTGTTTGATTTGTTTCAATATTTTTATTTCTTAGAATAATTGGCATACCTTGTTTCTTTGCAATTTTTGTTAACATCATCACTAACACATCATATGTTAATATACCTTTCATACTAATAATATTATTTATTTCTTTTTCAAATTCTTTTTCCATTTTTCTTTTTCCTTTCTTTCTTTCAAATATAACCATTACAAGCAGATTCAAACTTAATAAGTCTAAAAATGCTTGTAATTGTTTTGATTCTTCTAAATATTACATTAATCAGTTATAATTTCGTTTAATTTAATAAAACTATCGTATTGCTTTTGTATAATTTTATTAATACTAGATATTCTACTATCTAAATTATTCTTTGAATTATTATTTCTAAGTTGTAAATCTAAGTATCTATTAAACTTTTTTAATTCTTCTTCTTCAATTCTATCATTTGTATATTTTGATAAAATAGATTTAACTAGATTGTTTTTAATAAAGTATAATTCAATAATTTCTTTTTCGGTATTAAACATTTTTCATTCCTCCATTCTTTCTTTGTAAAAATCTTGGGCCCTTGTCTTTACATTCACATCATATCAACAATTTTTTTGAAATAAAATAGTTTTTAAGCAACTTTTTTGAGTATGATTTTACTTATTTTTGTCCGAAATAATAGGTTTTTTTCTTTGTTTAATCTTATTTTTCAATAGGCTTATTTTTAAAAATAGGCCTTTTTTGTTTGCTCGTTTTGGAATCCTATTGATGATATTCTTTAGGTGCTTAAGCAAGAAATTGTAAATAGGAGGCTATAAAAATGGTAAAAGAAATTTATGATATTAAAAAGTTATCAATATATTTAGATATATCAATATCAGAAATAAGAAAATTAGTGCGAGAAAAAAGAATACCATATTTTAGATTAGGTAATCGCATTAAATTTGATTTAAAAAAGATAAATTCTTGGCTTGAAGATAAGGAAGAAATCGAGAGTCGAACAATGTTGTTATATTAGGAAAATAAGGGAAAATATGCTATAATATATATAGATAGTTAACCCTTATACCCTTAATCGAAAGGAGTTAATAGTTTATGGGGTATAGTAAATTATCAAATAACAAATATAAAATTACTGTTGAACTTGGCTATGATATTTTAGGTAAAAGAAAAAGGAAAACCGAAATATTTAATGGCTCACTTGCCGAAGTTAAAATCAGAGAGGCAGAACTTACAAAAAAACATTATCGTAAAAGTAATACTGCAAATATAAATGATTTAACCTTTGAGCAATATAGTAAAGTGTTTTTAAAAAGGTATTGCCAAGATAATATTAGTTTAGTAACTATGAGTGGTTATCAAGATTCGTTAAAAAGAATATTATCTATAATAGGAAAGATTAGGTTAAATAAAATCACACCTTATATATTAGATAGTATGTATCAAGAATTGAAAGTTGGTAAGAAAAAACAAATATTAGGTTATCATTCAATGTATGAATTTTACAAACTAATAAATGTTATGTTTAACCAAGCAATAAAGTGGGAATTAATGGATAAGAATCCAAACTTAAAAGCAACAAAGCCGAAAAAAGAAAAGAAAGAGCGAAGATATTATGATTTAGAACAAGTAAGTAATTTACTATCTTGTTTAGAAAAGGAAAGTATCAAAGTTAAGGCTTTAATTACTCTTGCACTCGATAGTGGAGCAAGAAGAAGTGAAATATGTGCTTTAAGGTGGAACGATATTGATTTTAATACAAACTATTTAAAAATAGATAATTCCTTAAAAGTTGTTAAAGGTGTTCTTGATGAGAAAGAGGCAAAGACACAAGCCTCAAAACGAGAAATAATGATTAGCAATGCTACAATAAAAGTTCTAAAAGAATATAAAGAGTGGCAAGATGAGTATAAAAAACAAATCGGTAAGAATTGGAAAGAAAACAATAGAGTGTTCGTTTCAAAATTTGGGGACTATATGCACCCAGACACTTGTGATAAAATAATAAGTAAGTTAATTAAGAAATATGACTTACCACATATAACATTTCACGAGTTAAGACATACATCTGCAAGTGTATTAATACATAAAGGTATCAATCCGAAAGCAGTAAGTCAAAGACTAGGACATGCAAGTACCGATATAACTATGGAAATATACTCACACACCTTTGATATAACAAAAAAGGAAAGTGCTATTGCATTTGATGAAATTATCGGAAATACATAAAAATATTAATAAATGGCACTATATTTCGGCACTCACTATGAAAAGAAAGTTCTAAATAGTAAACATAAATAACAAATAATACTTTTCAAACCCTTATAAATAAAGGGCTAGAAAGATTTTAAATAGATTAGTAAAATGCGTCCTCAATGAGTAGAGGCTAACCCCTCCTAAGCGGTAAGTCGGCAGTTCAACTCTGCCCAAGGACGCCAATAAGCCGTGTTAGTTAAGTGATATAACAGTTGCATGGTAAGCAACAATCACAAGTTTGATTCTTGTACATGGCACCATATATATTTTATAACAAAGATCATATTAGTACTAATATCATCTTTATGATATAATATTTCTCCAAGAGGTATATTATGACAATAATAGATAAAAAAAATATGAAACTAGTTGCTGATATAGAAATAAAAAGAAAATATTATTTGCCTACTAATAAAGATGTATATATTTATAATAATGAATATTATATTGAAAAAAAAGATAGAATTACCGAATATAAGGAAAAAGGTAAGCTTTTGTATTTTGCTGAACTATTTTCTGAATTTCTATCACCGATATTTAACTTAGAAAATGCTGAATATGTTTATATAAAAGATGGTGATAAATATACACTAGCATCAAAAAGTTTTATAAAATCATATTATGATTATTTTATTTTATATGACTTACGTAAAGTAACACCGATATATAAAAAAATGTATGATGGTTCATTAAATGGACTAGAGTCATTTAGTAGATTCTATTCTTCTGAAGCAGAATATAATAAACTTATTGAATCTATATTAAATTTATTTGCATTTGATTTTTATACTCATCAGGGTGATAGATCAGATTTTAATATTATGTTTATGAATAAGAAAAAAACGGGTTTTTTAAAATTTTCTTTAGCACCTATATATGATAATGAGTTTTCTTTTTCTGAAACTTATGGCAAGAGCGAACATATTAGTAATTATTTTTATTTTGGTCATATATACCAAGATAATTTTCAAGCATTATTAGAAAAATACCCTAATGGTGTAAAAACATTTAAATCTATACTAGATATAAATATGGATGAGATGTTAAGACAATTCTTAATAGAGTCAGAACATAGTAATAACTATATTACTGATGATGGAAAAGATATAATAAAAAGAGTAGATGAAGAATCAAAACAACTAGTATTAAAATATATTAAATAAAATATATACATATAATTTACATGATTATGAGGCAATGTTAGACAGATTCATTACACACAAAAAAGTAAAAACAAAGTAAAAATATAATATTTAGATTTTTATAGTTATTAATAGCTGTAATGGATAAACCATTACAGTTTTCTATTAGTTAATTATTTATATTATGTTATAATTAAAATATAATTGAAGGAGTTTATTTATGAAGAAGATAAAGATATTATTAGATATATTAATGTTTATTATACTTATTATATTAATGATGCTATATGTTTTTAATAATAAGATACATGAAGTAGCAGGTATCTTATTAATAATAATTTTTATAATACATAAGTTAATTAATATTAAGTCTATTAAGTTGTTATGGAAGAGTTTTATAAGTGGCAATGCTAGTAGTAGGGTTAAGAATATAGTTATTAGTGATATTATATTAACTATATTAATGGTTATATCTTGTATAAGTGGGATATTTATTTCTAAGTATATTTTTAGACTTAAAACAAGTTTAGATAATACATTTTATTTAATACATATAGTAAGTATATATATTACTATATTTATAGTGCTATATCATATGTTAAACCATATTAAGAACATATTATTTGGTATATGTAATATGCTAAATATTAAATATGATAAAAGGTATGATTATATGTTTTATATAATATTAATTATATGTTCATTTACTACAGTATTTTTATTTATAGCCAATGAGACTTTAAATAAGATGAAGAATATATATAACATTTCACAAGTAAAGAAGAAAGAGGAAGTAACTACAACTAAAAAGATAACTACTAAACCTGATAATGAGATTACTACTAGTAAGATAGTAAATGTACCTAGTGATAGTGAAGTATACAAATACTTATCTAATTTGTTTTGCAATGGATGTAATAAACATTGTCCTTTATCAGCACCACAGTGTGTAATAGGTGAGCAAAATGCTGCAATAGAAGAAACTAGTTATAGAGAGAGCTATAGTCAGAGAAATTAGAGTAATACAAAAATATAATAAAGAATAATAATAAGAATTTAGAAATAAAAGTAATTTTAAACCTAGTTGGATTAAGTTTCAATGGTATTGCTGAATTTGAATTATTAGAAAATAATTTCCATAAAATAAAAACCCTGTTTAAATATTTCACATGGCATTCAGATATACCACTTTTTACTGATGATTCATTATTAGATATTGATAGAATTAAAATAAAAAAATGGCTTACAAATATTAAAATACCAGTATTTAATGTTCGTGGTGATGTTGAAGAAATAGCAAAAAAAATAAAGGAGTTAATTATATGATAGAAGAAACAGTATTTAATAAGAAAACAATAATTAGTGTTATTAAAAAACAATATGGAATTAAAATTAATAATATTAAAAAGTTAGAAAGAGGTAGTGCAAATTTATACTCATTAAACAACGATAAATACATATTAAAAGAATTTCAATCGAAATATAGCCAAAAAGAAGTAAATAAAGAAATAAAAATAATAAATCATTTAAAGAAAGATAATTTATTGGTGCCAAAATATATAATTACCAATAATGGTAAATATAGTTTTATATATAAAAAGAAGACAATAGTTTTACAAGAATTTATTGAGGGGTATACTATGGAATCTAATACCGGAAATTATGACCAAATGCTAGAATCTGCAAGGGAATTGGGGAAAATAGTAAAATCTCTTAAAACATTAAAAATGAAGTTGCCAATTAATAATGCATCATCATGGTATAAAATAGATGCTTTAAATGAAAGTATTGAAAAACATAAGAAATTATTAGGAAAATGTAATGATGAAAATCGCAAAAAAATTGATAAGGATTTAAAAGAAAAAGTATCTATGTTAGAGTATATTAAAAATAATTTTGATTTTAGTGAATTAAAAAATTTAACTCTTATGAATACACATGGAGATTATAGTGTTTTACAATTTATTTATAAAGACGATAAAATAAAAGCAATAATTGATTTTGTCTCTGCATGCAAAATGCCAATAGTATGGGAAATAATAAGATCATATAGTTATATTGATAAATCTGCCAAAGATGGTAAAATAAATATTAATAATTTAGTTGATTATGTAAAAGAATTTTTAAAATATTCAAAATTAAATAAGTATGATATTAAATATATGCCATATTTATATTTAGTACAACTATTATCAAGTACATTTGGCTATAAGCAATATATAGCAGATATCTCAAAAGAAAATCTATTAAAATTTGCATTTTTTAGAACTCGTTTATGTAAATACCTATTTAAAAATGCAGGAGTAATAGAAAAAAGTTTAGAAAAAGAAATTATATATAAATAGATATTAAAATATTTATAAGGGGGAATGTAATATGAAAAATATTTTTGAAGAGGAAAAAGCATATCTTGAATATGCAAAATCGAGATTAAAAAGTGAAATGGAAACTTGTCAAAAAGAGTTAATTGAAATACCTAAAAGGTATGCGAATGTATTACAAGGCGATACTTTTTTAGCACAAGGATTAATGACAATAAAAGCAACAAAATTAAGAAAATTGCAATTATCAGAAAAAATGTCCATATTTTGGAAGAATAGATTTTCTTTCAGATGGTAATAAAGATGTTGCAAGGATATATATTGGGAAGACAAATATTGGTGGTGATAATAACGAACAAATTATTACTGATTGGAGAACTCCAATATGTAGTTTATATTATGACAGTGACTTAGGTAGTGTTAGTTATGAAGCACCAAGCGGAATTATTAATGGTAATTTACAATTAAAAAGGCAAATAATAATTAAAGATGGTAAATTAATTGAAGTTTTAGACACAAACTGCATAAGTAATGATGAGTTGTTACAACCATATTTAAGTTTAAATGCAGATAATAAAATGAAAGCTATTATTGCATCAATTCAAAAAGAGCAAAACTTCATAATTAGAAAACCAATTTTGGAAAATATAATTATTCAAGGTGTGGCAGGATCTGGTAAAACATCAGTAGCATTACATAGAGTAGCATATCTAGTTTATAATTTAGGTGAACAAGTTAAGTCAAATCAATTTTTAGTGATTGGATCCAACAAATATTTCTTAAACTATATATCTTCAATTTTACCAGAACTAGATACTGAACCAATTGATCAAAAAACATATATGGATTTAGTAAATGAATGTATAGGAGAAAAATTAATTTTAGAAAATCAAATTAGTTATGTAATTCAAAAAAATGATAGAACTAATTTTGAAAAAATAGCAGAGTATAAATCCTCATTAAATTATAAATATGCGTTAGACCAGTTTTTACAATTTTACCTAAAGGATGGTATTATTTTAAATGGAATTGAAATTGATGGTGAAGAGGTTTACGATGCTGAAACGATAAGAAATATATTGTTTTCTGAAGGAGGATTACAAATAAATTTTGAAAGAGCTTGTAATTATTTTGTAAAAAAATTTAAAGAAAATATGGAAAGTATCTATAGTAAATTAAATCAAAAATATAGAAAAATATATATTAATCTTCCAAAAGATGACCCAGCAAGAGAAGATGCACTTAAAAAAAGTGTTGAATTGGAGCATTATATAAAATCTAAAGGCACAAAAGTAATTAAGGATTATTTTAAGAAAATAGAATTAAAGTCTTCTGATATATATAAGATATTTGTTACTAATATTGGAAAATATATAAATTTATTGTCAGAAAAAGAAATTAAAGAATTACAAAAAAACACAATGACATTATTACAAAAAAACAAAGTTTCCTTTGAGGATTTTCCAGCATTATTACATATTAACTATACTTTATATGGCAGCAATAGGAGATATAAACATATTGTTATAGATGAGGGGCAAGATTATGGCTTATTTCATTTTGATGCATTAAAAGAAACTTTTGCTGGTAGTACATTTTCTATTTATGGAGATTTAGCACAATCAATTTATTCATATAGAAGTATACAAAATTGGGATATTGTTGTTTCAAGTATCTTTAATGGAAATTGTGAAATATTACATTTAGATAAAAGTTATAGAACAACAATTGAAATAACTAATACTGCGAATAAAATATTAAGACAAATAAATTTAAATGAAGCAACTCCAGTAATAAGACATGGTGAAAAAATACAATTTTTAAATAATTCTAGAAATAATGAATATAAAGCAAGTAAGATTCTACAGTGGATTGAAAAAGGCTACAAAACTATTGCAATAATATGTAAGACAGATAAAGAGGCTGAAATTGCATATGAAAACTTAAAAAATAAAGGATTTGATTTAACTCATATGACAACAAAAAATACTGAATATAGTGGCACTGTATTTTTGCTAACAAGTACTTTATCTAAGGGATTAGAATTTGATGCAGTAATGATTAATGATGCATCAAGTAATGTGTATTCTCAAAATTCTATATCAGATATGCATCTTTTATATGTTGCATGTACTAGAGCACTGCACGAACTGGATGTTCTCTATGATAATAATTTGTGTCAAGTATTTTTTAATGAACATGATGTAAAAGAAGATAATAATATTGAAATAAAATTGGTGAAAAAGCTATAATTAAATATAGATAAGAGCAAAAAGTGTAATTAATATAATATTACATTTTTTAATTTAATTATAAAATGTGATATAATTTTTATTGGAATATAGAAGGGAATTAAAAAATGAATGAAATGAAATTTTATGATTTTAAAACAGTAGATGATTCAGTACTAAATAGAGTTGTAATGGTATGTAAATATAAAGATAAATGGGTATTTTGTAAACATAAAGAAAGAGATACTTGGGAAATACCAGGTGGGCATATAGAAGAAGGAGAAAATTGGCAAGAAGCAGCAAAAAGAGAATTATATGAAGAAACGGGAGCAACAAAGTTTGAAATAAAACCAATTTGTATATATTCAATTTCAAAGTATGGAATACTTTGTTATGCCACAGTGGAGGAATTTACTACATTACCTGAATCTGAAATAGAAAAAATTGAATTTTTTAATAATATACCTTATAACATGACATATCCATGGCATATAAAATTTTTTGAAAAAGTAAGAGAATTATTAGATAAAGATATTGAAAAAGTAAAATAAAGTATTTTTGGAGGCAAAATGGATATTATTAAAAAAATGGAAAATGAAATTATAAAAAGAAGTAATAGATTTGAAAAAAAACATGGTTATAATTTTTGGAATATTCATATAAAATTTGTTGTAGAAAATGCAATAATACTTGCTAAAAAATATAATGCAGATGTCGAAATAGTTACTTTAGCAGCAATACTTCATGATATAGCTTCTATAACAAAAGAAGAATATCAAGAAGAGCATCATATAATAGGAGCAGAGATAGCAGAGAAATTATTAAAAGAAAGCAATTATCCAAAAGATAAAATTGCTTTAATAAAGGAATGTATTTTAAATCATAGAGGTAGTAGGATAGTAAAAAAAGATACTATTGAAGAAGTATGTTTAGCAGATGCAGATGCATTAGCACATTTTAATAATATACCTGCATTATTTTCTCTAGCATATAATAAAAACAAATTATCTATTGAAGATGGTAAAAAATTTGTAATAGATAAACTTTCAAGAAGTTATAATAAGTTAAGTGAGCAAACAAAAAAAGATTATAAAGAAAAATATATTAGTATATTAAATATAATTAATTAGTAATATATAACGAAAACGATCATAAATATATGATTGTTTTTGAATATAAATAAAATAGTGATATAATTATATAGAAATGTAGGTGCTAAAATGAAAGATATTAAAACACAAATTAAAGAAGTATATAAAAAGTATTATATAGGATTAATATTATTATTTATAACTACTGTTATTGCAATAATAAATATTAGAAATAATCATTATAGTGATATTTATATAAAATTAGTTTTATCATTTGCTTATGGTTCAATAGTAGCAATATTAATTAGAAATGTATTAGATAGATTGAAAAAAAACAAATTAAATTACTTATTATATTTGCTTATACCAATATTAATATGTACTATATATTTTTATTTATTAGATAGTATTAATATTGGTTCTTGTGGTTTAAAATATATAATACTATTAATATCAACAAGTATATTGTATTTTATAATACCGTTTATTAATAATAAAAAAGATAGTATTAATTACACATATAAAGTAATAATAAGCTTGTTAATTACTATACTATGTTTTATATTACTATTTGTAGGTATATCGTTAATAATATTTAGTGTATCACTATTATTTGAGCTTAATATATTAGAACATGTTTATATGGAAATATATATGTTTTTACTTGGTATAGTTGTACCCCCAATATTTTTAATAGCAGAATCTAAAATAGAATCTAAAGAAAAATATCCAAACTTTATTAATAAAATAATTATATATATAATATATCCAATGCTTAGTATATATACATTAATACTTTATTCATATTTTATAAAAGTATTAATAGAGTTTAAATGGCCTGCAAATATACTTGGTAATCTAATAATTTATTACTCTTTAGTATCAATAGGGGTACTTTATTTTACCTATAATAAAACATTTAATAAATACATTGATAAATTAATAAAAATATATCCATATGTTTTAATAATGCCTATAATAATGATGCTAATAACATTTATAATAAGAATTAATAACTATGGTATTACTGAGTTAAGATATTATGGAATATTATGTTTTATATTTGTACTAATATCAACAATTATAATGAAAACAATTAATAAATTAAAATATATAATACTTACTTTATCTCTTTTATTAATACTATCATCATTTGGCCCTTTATCAGCATTTAATTTATCAAAAAATAGTCAAGAAAAAAGATTAGAGCAAATTCTTATTAAAAATAACATGTTAAAAGATAATAAAATAATACCCAATAGTGATATTAATGGTGAAGATAGATACAGGATATTAAATATACTTGAATACTTTAATAATATGCATGGATTTAAAGATATAGAAGTTTTACCAAAGAATTTTAATATGGATAAAATAGAAGAAGTATTTGGATTCTATCCAGCAGAAATTATTGAACCAGAGTATTGACATATTTTCCTTTTATGATAATATATATACTCATAAATTGAAAACACTATTAAGGTAGCACAAAAATTTAATATGAATTTTTTGATATAAAACTAGTAATATATTAATAAAATAATTTTAATTAATTTTTAGGGGGGAATATAAATATGATAAAGGATTTAAAAATTTATAAAAGTATAAAAGATTTTAAAAATATAAAAAAAGTAAAACTAATCTCAAGTGCATTAGCATTAACAATGTTAATTTGTGTAGCTGGATGTTGTAATGATAAAGTAAAAATAGTTGAAGAAACTACAATTATAAGTCAAGATGAACAAAGTATTGCTCACTTTTTAACAAACGAACATATCTTTTCTGAAAAAATAGAAGTTATGCATGCTATAATATATGCTCATGGGAAAGATATTATAAAGTATGATTCGAGTTTATTCGAAAGAACATCTGCAATACCAGAATATTATGAAATTTTTAAAGTAGAATATTATAATCAATTTGCTGGTTCAAATTATATGATTGTAACATATAGAAATACTGAACCAGTCTTTGTGGTAGGTAAGTATGATTCATATGCGGGAGAAATGACATATAATGATTTTGGACAACAGGAAAAAGTTATAAGTAAAGAAACAACTACAGTATATCAGAAAACAAAAAATTAAAGAGTTACAAATGTAATTCTTTTTTATATATGTTATAATACCAGTGGTGATAGAATGTATATATTATTAGTTTGTATTTCTTTTTTAATACTAGTAATTGATATTATTAGTAAAAGATATATTGAAATGTATTTGAATTATAAAGAGATAATACATAATTTTTTAGATATTAGTTACACTAGAAATTATGGAATATCTTTTAATATGTTAGATGGAAGTAATATACTTATTATTATTTTAAACATATTGATATTAGTACTACTAATAATATTTTATATTAGAGAAAAACATAAGACAAAGTTATTAAGTTTATCTTATAGTTTTATTCTTGGTGGATTATTTGGTAATTTATTTGACAGAATAATAAATGGTTATGTAATTGATTTCATTAGTTTTAAGATAAATGGTTTTAATATGCCTATATTTAATATTAGTGATATAATGATTACTACTGGTGTAGTTATGTTATTAATATTTTCAAAGGGAAGTGATAATGGTGAATAAATATATAGTAGATACTGGTGGTTCTAGAATAGATAAATATCTAATTAAAGTTACAGATTTAAGTCGTAATAAAGTGCAAGAATTAATTAATGCTGATTTAGTTAAAGTAAATAATCGTCCAGTAAAAAGTAGTTATACAGTTAAAGAAAATGACTCTATTGAAATAGAAAAATTCTTAGAAAATGAAACTGATATTGTTCCTGAAGATATCAAGTTAGATATCATATATGAAGATAATGATGTAATAGTGGTAAATAAACCAAGTGGTATGGTTGTTCATCCTGCTGCAGGTAATTATTCAAACACTTTGGTCAATGCTCTTTTATATCATACAAATAGCTTAAGTGATATAAATGGTAATATTAGACCAGGGATTATTCATAGAATAGATAAAGATACTAGTGGATTATTACTTGTTGCTAAAAATAATAATGCACATAAGTTACTTGCTAAAGAGTTAGAAGAAAGAAAAATAAAAAGAGTATATGTAGCACTAGTAGATGGTATCATTAATAATGATAGTGGTACAATTGATGCGCCTATTGGTAGAAGTAAAGTAAATAGAAAAAAGATGGAAGTAACGGCAGATAATTCAAAAGAAGCTGTAACTCATTTTAAGGTATTAAAAAGATTAAATGGAGTAACATTAATAGAATGTACACTTGATACTGGTAGAACTCATCAAATAAGAGCTCATATGAAATATATTGGTTATCCAATAGTAAATGATCCAGTATATAATAATAAAAAAGCAACATCATTCGGTCAAATGTTGCATGCAAAAAGAATTAGTTTTGTACATCCAATAACTAATAAGTTAATGGAATTTGAATGTGATATACCAAATGAGTTTAAAGAAATATTAAATAGTTATATTTAGGAGGATATATGCAAAATAATGATTTATATGTTATGAAATTATTACATTATTTTATTACTATTAGAAATTATAAACCTATTATTATTAAGGGTATTGAAAATGAAATATGGCTTGAGAATATGGATGAAAAGTATAAAGTAATAAGAATAGTGATGTCTCATATACACAATAATGAACAGTATGAATATGATTTATATAAAGTATCTAAGTTAATTAAACAAATTAAGTTAAAAACATTAACTTTTAAATTAAAAATATTATCATTATATTTAGATTTAGAAGAAAGAGTAGAATTAATTAATAATAAAGATATATATTCAATAGAAACTAAATCTGAAAAAGATTTATTAAAAAAACTCATTATATCCT
>DAOOPL010000005.1:0-23479 GCA_035388245.1 Bacilli bacterium
ATTATAATTAATAATACAGATAACCCTCCAAATGACCATGTTCCTATTACTTCAGTACTACCAATTAAACTCTTCATACTTAAATATTCATTAATCTTTAATCCATAAAACCATGTATTAAAATCTGTAAATGCTGTTGTTTTAAATAGTGTTTCCCAAGCTATAGTTGAAGTTAAAATAAATAATGTTACTATTGCTGCTCCAACAATAAATAATATACTATTTCTTTTTTTACTATTTATTACAATATATCCTTTTTTATCTGCTTTATTTAATATTTGTAATATAAAATCTACTATTGATAACACCGCTGGTATTAATGTGATACTAAATAATAGTGCTGCTATTGCTTTTCCATATTCCTTTGTATATATCTTATTTATACCAACACAACCAAACAACATTGTTAATATTAAATATGGAATTTTTTTAACTTTAATAGGGTCCTTAATAACTTCTTTTGTATCCTTTTCAAATTTGATTTTTGCCTTATTTATCTTCTTAGTATTCATAATAGTAAATATTATTAATGCTCCTATTGATAATACTCCTAAAATAAATATTGGTAACATATTAGTTGTTGCTAATAATACACCTGTACTTGAAAAGTTATTAGCTACTGTAGAATTATATATTAATCCTATTGATCCAACAAATATTGAGATTATTGTTGCTAAAACAATATGTTTTTTATCAATCTCAAGTTTTGATAGTATTTTCCAAAAGAATGGTACAAATACTAATAGAGATAATGGATCAGCTACGACTAGTGCTAGTAGAGAGAAAAATAATATACTTATTACTAGTGCAATCCTTTTCTTATCCTTGAACCCCTTTGCTATACTATCACAAATGTCATTATATTGTTTTATTAATTCTAGCAATCCATAGAATACTGCTATAACTATAATATAAAGACCTAGAGTATTGAAATATGTAACTGATACTAGTGCATTTAGTAATAAATTCCATATTCCAAATGGTGTAACACTTCCCCTTGTTATTCCTTCTGAAATTGTAGATGTTGGTATTATAAATGTTAATAACCACGTTACTAATAATGTAATACCTAAAACTTTGATTAAATTGTACTTTTTCATAATTCTCCTTTCTAATTTATATACTAATTATACCACTATAATATATTTTTTTCTAGTTTTTCATAATAATCTAATAATATTTTCTCTAACTCAATAACACTTTTAGCATTAAAAACATTTTGTTTAACATCATTTGCTTCTTTTAAACCTTTTAAATAATGTGAAATATGTGTTCTCATTTCAAGTACAACTAGTTTTTCTTCTTTTATTGCTTTTAAATACTCTAAGTGCTTTAAACATAATTTTATTTTGTCTTTAGCAAGTAGATCAGGGATAATATTATTGTTATCAATATATTCTATAATTTGTTTTATGATATAAGGATTATTTTGTGCTGCTCTACCAATCATAATTGCATCACATTTTGTAGAATCTAACATTCTTTTAGCATCATATATTGTTTTAATATCTCCATTACCAATAACTGGTATATTAATATTCTCTTTTATTTCTTTAATAATATCCCAATTTGCTTTCCCAGTATATCCTTGATTTCTTGTTCTAGGATGTATACAAATTGCTTTTGCTCCTGCTTTTTCACATAATTTTGCAATTGTAACTGCATTAATAGATTTTTCATCCCATCCACTTCTTATTTTTACTGTTACAGGGCAGGGTACTGCACTTACTACAGATTTAACTATTTCATAAACTTTATTTGGATCTTTTAATAATCCAGCCCCTGCTTGTGACCTTACTGCTACTTTGGGTACTGGACAACCCATATTTATATCAATTATATCTGGATTCATTTTTTCTTCTACTATTTTTGCTGCTTTAACAAAACTATCTATATCACTACCAAATATTTGTTGTACTATTGGTCTTTCCTCTTCCTCAAAATATAACATACCTTCTGTTTTCTTATTATTATATACCAATGCTTTATCACTTATCATCTCAGCATAAACTAAACCACAACCCATTTCTTTAACTAATTTCCTAAATGCACTATTACATAACCCTGCCATTGGTGCTAAAATAACTTGATTTTTAACAACAACATTACCTATTTTAAACTTCATATTACTTACCAATTACTTCTACAAAGTCTCCTGTACTTAATAAGAATGCATTAGCATCATCTGTATCAATATGCATTTCTAATACATAATTTTCATCTACTCTTATTTGCACATTATCCATTATTCCACCCTTTTGACTATCTACTTTTACTGAAACAAACTCCCCATCTTTTAAATTATATTCTTTTGCTTCCTCGAGTGATAAATGTATGTGCCTGTTTGGTACTATAGCAACTTTCTTACTAATTGATCCTTTGCTACTAATAATAGTTATTTGCTCTGCTCCTTTTAAATCACCTGATTCTCTAATTGGTGGTTTAATACCAAGTTTATAGGAATCAGTTATAGATATCTCTACTTGTGTTTTATTTCTAAGTGGCCCCAATACTCTTACATTTTCTATATATCCTTTAGGTCCTTTTATAGTAACTACTTTATCTGATGCATATTCATTCCTTTGCACTAATTCCTTTTCTACACTAAGTCTTAAGTTACCAAATAATTTTTTATAATCTTCTTCATTTAAATGTATGTGCCTTGCTGACACTCCAATTTGTACTTTCATGTTATATTCCTTTCTACATAATATATTATATCATGTATTAAATATTAAAAATATAAATTGATAATTATATATGATTTTGATATAATCTTATCGTAAGGATGGTACATTATGGAAATTTTATATATTTTTTTAGCGATATCTGTTTGTCTATTTCTATTTTCATTAGCATATAATACATTCTCAGTATCAATATTAAAAATTAATGAGGCTGAAATGAAAATTGATTCATCTCTAAGAAATACTTATGATTTATTAATAAAAATATCAAATATTATTAAAAGTAAACTAAATACAGATAAAGAAGTTTTTGATGGTATTAGTAAAATAAAAGATGAAAAACTTTCTAATTTTGAACTAGATAGAAAATTATTAACATATATTAATGAATTATATATTATTAAAGAAAATTATGATGAATTAGATAATGATGAAGAGTTTCAAAAGATTTTCTATGAAATTACTGATATTGAAGACTCTTTTAAGGCTTTTAAAGATTTCTATAATGATTCAATAATTAAATATAATAAACTTGTATCAATGTTTCCTATGCTTATTGTTGCTAAGATTATGAGATATAAAAAGAAACTGTTTTATGATAAAAAAAATATGGATGATACTAATTTTAAGGACTTTAAATTATAAAAGAAGATTGCTCTTCTTTTTTAATTAAAATTAATTTTACTAATATTCTTTGACTCTAAATATTTATTTGTTTTAGAAAATGGTTTGCTATCAAAAAAACCTTTATTTGCAGAAAATGGGGATGGATGGGGAGAGCATATTATGCAATGTTTTTCTTTATCTATTAACTGCTGTTTTTCTCTTGCATTATTACCCCATAATATAAAAACAACATTATCTTTTAGTTTACTAATTTTACTTATTACTTCATCAGTAAATATTTCCCAACCTTTATCTTTATGAGAATTAGGTTTTCCTTCTTCTACAGTTAATACTGTATTTAATAAAAACACTCCTTGTTTTGCCCAATCGGATAAATCTGTTTTAGTTCTTCTTATTCCAAGATCATTATATAACTCTTTAAATATATTTAGCAGAGATGGCGGCATTTTGATACCTTCTCTTACTGAAAAAGCAAGCCCCATTGCTTCATTTTCTTCATGATAAGGATCTTGACCTAAAATTACTACTTTAATATTATTAAACTCTGTTAATTTAAATGCATTAAATAAATCTTGAACTGGTGGATATATTTTTTTATTTTTTCTTTCATTAATAATAAATTCTTTTAGTTTAATAAAATACTCTTTATTTATTTCATCTATTAATATATCATCCCAACTATTATTAAACATATTTATCACCTACTTATGGTATTTTTCATTATTAATTATTTTAAATGCTCTATATATTTGTTCTAAAAAAAGCACTCTAAATAACTGATGTGGAAATGTTAATTTTGAAAACGATATTATTTTATTACTTTTTTCTTTTATTTCATTATGTAATCCATATGATCCACCAATAATAAAAGTAATTACTTTACTTTTTTGTATAACTGTATCTACTGTCTTAGAAAATACTTCTGAGTTTAGTTCTTCTCCATTTATATCAAGAGATATTAAATAATCATTTAATTTTATATGTTTTAGTATTTCATTTTTTTCCATGATTAGTGTCTTCTCTAAATCATAATCATAATCTTGTACTTCTACTATTTCAATATTTGTATATTTACTTAAACGCTTTAAATACTCTTCTACTGCATCTTTATTATACTTTTCTTTTATTTTACCAACACATATTATTTTTATCATATTTCTATTATTTCCGATCTTTCATCTTGTTTTGCTACTACTATTTTCTTTATTTTTTTATTATAATTATTTAAACAGTTTTTGAATTCTGCCAATGCTTTTTCTTCTGTATTGTTTTCTTTACTAAGATGTGCTAATACTATTGTATTTGTATTTTTACCCATTAATCTAACAAAGTGTTCACACATATCTTTATTAGATAAATGTCCTTTATCTCCTAATATTCTTCTTTTTAATTCATATGGATATGATCCTGTGCATAACATATCAATATCATGATTACTTTCAATGATATACATATTCTTATTTTTTAATTTGTCATATAGTTTTTCTTTTATACATCCAGTATCTGTTAAATATACTAAACTTTTATTATTTTCTGAAACTATAAAACCTAATGATTCTCCTGAATCATGTGAGGTTTTAAAGTGTTCAATATTAAGACTACCAATAGTAGTTGTTTCATCATAAATAATATAATTACCATTAGGATATAATTTTTTCAATTCTTTTTCTAGTTCGACTGTTGCATATATTATTGAATCATTATTTTTAATTAATAGATTTAATCCTTTAATATGATCAATATGAGTATGTGTAATTAATATTGCATTTATATCATCAATATTAATATTTAACTCTTTTAATGAATTATATATATAGTTATATGACATACCAAAATCTATTAGAATTTTAGTATCATCATTAAAAACCAGTGTTGAATTTCCTTTACTACCACTGGCAAGTACCACTGTTTTCATTATTAGTAAAGAGATAGTGGGTTTATTGCCACTCCTCCCCTATATGGATATCCTTTAAAAACAGCAAAATGTAAGTGTGTCCCTGTTGCTCTACCAGAGTGACCCATTGACCCTATTCTTTGTCCTTTATTAACAACTGTTCCTTTAGAAACATTTAAACCAGAAAGGTGAGCATAAAGTGTATAATATCCATTTTGATGATTAATAACAATATAACTACCTAAAGACCATTCATTAGTATTTGATGCAGTGTATGCTGCAGCAACTACACCATTGTTTGCAGAATATATTGGTGATCCATAACCACAAC
This sequence comes from Bacilli bacterium, assembly GCA_035388245.1. Lineage (GTDB taxonomy): Bacteria > Bacillota_I > Bacilli_A > RF39 > UBA660 > DAOOPL01. The sequence continues at coordinate 5,540 of DAOOPL010000005.1, forward strand.
CAGAAATATCGATTGCTCCATGGAATTTACCCCATCTCCATGCAAATCTACTTGTAATCATATATGGTCTAATTGTAGGCCATGACCAGTCTCCAGATCCATATGCATTTGGATCATCACTCCATCCACCGCCAGGGCGATAAGTACCCACAACTATAGTTTTATCAATAGTCTCTTTTATTATTTCAGAATTAACAAATTTTACAGCTTTTATTTCATTATTTATTTCAATAACTTCTGAATTTATTCTAACTAAACCTTTTTGACCTTCTGTTTTAACTTTTCTTACTCCTGCTGTAAGATTTCCATCATATTCATATTTTGTTTCATAGTTAACCTCTTCATCACTGACTTTATCTTTTTTAACAACTAAACTTAATACTGGTTGCATAGTTTCAACTTTTACTTTTTGACCTTCCGATAATATTACATTTGCATTACTAAACTCTGGATTAATAATTAAAAACTCCTCAATACTCATTTTATTATTATATGTTATTTGTTCTATCATATCTCCTGGTTTAACAGTGTAATACTTATCCTCTTTTATTTCTCCGAATAATAAATATTTGGTTAAATCATCTTCATTAATAAATATTTGTTCACTTGTTGGTACAAGAGTTTCTTTTATTGTAATACTATCACTTAAATATAAATTTTTTATTATAGTTCCTGTTGCTGTTATTTCCTCTTGAGTATTATTTTTATATTTTTCAAACGTTTCTTCACCAATAAATGCTTTTACAATATTATTTATTGAGTTTTCAAACATTGTTTTACTTAAAACATTTATATATATTGGATCTTGAACTGTTCCATCATCATTTTGTTTTCTTATTGTTACTTTGTAACTTTTTATTGTAAATGGTTTTTTACTTTTAATAATACTATCTATTTTTTTTATACTTAAAGTATCACTTTCATAGGTTACTACCTTTTGAATATCTACTCCAGTAGGAGCATAAACTTTATCAACACCATATTTTTTCTTAATTTGTTCTTGTTCCTTATTTATGTAATCTTCATATGCTTTTTTTGATTTAATATTGCCAATAACCTTACCATCTAAATATACTCTATATACTTCTTTTGGTTCCATACCATATACCCTGTACATATGATAAAAAGAAATAATACCAAATGATATTACTAAAGCAAAAAAATATGGAATTATTTTTTTGATAAAAGATAACATTATTCTTCATTCTCCTTTTGATAATTTAAGAAAGTGGCAGTATTTCTTTCAAATAAAACATCAATTTTCTTTGTAGGACCGTTTCTATTTTTACCAACAATAAATTCGGTTATACTTACATTATCATCTCTTCTTAGTTCTTTATTGTAATAATCTTCTCTATATAAGAATGATACTATATCTGCATCTTGCTCTATAGAACCAGATTCTCTTAAATCACTCATCAATGGACGTTTATCTTCTCTTCCTTCAACTGCACGAGATAATTGTGCAAGTGCAATAACTGGCACACCTAATTCTAGTGACATTGTTTTCAAACTACGTGATATTTCTGATACTTCTTGTTGCCTAGAATATGTACTTCTAGTTACTACAGATACTAACTGTAGATAGTCAATGATTACAAGGCCTAACCCTTCTTCAGATGCTGCTAATCTTCTACATTTTGCTCTTATTTCTCCAATTGTAATACCAGGAGTATCATCGATATATATTCTAGTATCATTTAATAAAGATATTGCTTCATTTAATTTTTTCCAATCATTATGCTCTAATCTACCAGTACGCATTTTATAACCATCTATTTGTGCAACAGATTGTAATATACGATTAGTTAACTGTTCTGCACTCATTTCTAGGTTAAATAATGCTACGGTCTTTTTTCCTTGAATAGCAGCATGTGTTGCTATATTTAATGCAAAAGATGTTTTACCCATTGCTGGTCTTGCCGCTACTATTATTAATTGATTAGGTTGTAATCCTGAAGTTAATTTATCAAATTCATAAAATCCTGTTGCAAGTCCATTAATTTCTGATCCTGTTTCTGCTAATTTTTCTAGATTCCCCTGCTCTCTTGCTAATACATCTTGAATTCTATGGAATTCAGAACTTTTTCTTTTCTTAGAAACATCAAATATTTTTATTTCTGCTTCATCTAATACTTCATTAACCGATTCATCAGTAACATATGCTTTAGATGCTATATCTGTTGATACTTCTATTATTTTTCTTAATATTGCTTTATCTCTAACTATATTAATATAATAATCAATATTTGTTGCTGCTGGTAATGAATCAATTACTTCAGATAAATATTCAATATTACCAACTTCAGTTAATATCTTTTTATCTGATAATTTATTAGCTACAATTGTTATATCAATTGGACTTCTTTTATCATTTAATTCTACTAATACATTAAATATTTTTGCATTTGCTTCATTATAAAAAGACTCAGAATCTAATTCATCACAAACCTTTTGTAGTGCATCTTTTGATAGAAATGCTGCTCCCAATACTGCTTTTTCTGCATCTAAATTATATGGCATATTCTTATTTTTCATAAATCACCTACTTATTTTTCTAATCTAATATTTAATATTACCTCTACTTTATTATGTAAAACCAATTTTATTTTGTAATCTCCAAGTGCATTTAATGGTACATCTATCATTATTTTTCTTTTATCAATAACATATCCTTTTTTATTAAGTTCATCTGCAATATGCTTTGTTGATATTGACCCAAATAAATGATCTTTTTCTCCTGCTTTAACCTTAAATATTAATACTTCTTTTTCTAATTTCTTTTTTATTTCTTCTGCTTCTTCAATGTGTTTTTCTTCTTCTTTTTTATGTTTCTGATTACTTATTTCAAATAACTTCTTGTTTTGCTCTGTATATGCTATAGCAATTTTATTAGGTATAAGATAATTCTTGGCATATCCATCGCTTACTTCTTTAATATCCCCTTCTTTTGCAGCCTTTTTTAGTGCTTTTAAGAATATTACTTTCATAAATACCTCCAAATACTACTTGTACTTAATATTATACTATAAATTATTATTTTATGAAACAAAAAACACTTACAATAAGTGTTTTATTTAACAAATGGTACTAAAGCCATTAGTCTTGCTCTTTTTACTTGTAAAGCTACATGTCTTTGATGTTCAGCACAGTTACCTGTTACTCTTCTAGGTAATATTTTACCTTTTTCGTTAATATATTTTCTTATTACTTCTACATTTTTATAATCAACGTCACTACCTGTACACATTTGACATACTTTTTTCTTCTTGTGATAAAATTCTGCCATTAAAATTCCTCCTTTTTAGAATGCAATGTCATCATCGCTTACTTCTATACTTTCATTACCAAAACTTTCATAGATATCATCAGCTACATTTACAGTATCCATTTCTTTTCTATCAAAATCCGCTGGTGTTACATTATCATTATTATTTAAAGTACTACCTTTTGTATCTAAAAATTGTACTCTATCTGCTACTACTTCTGTAACATATACTTTTTTTCCATCTTTATCTTCATAATTTCTAGTTTGAATTCTTCCATCAACAGCAACTAAAGAACCTTTAAATACATATTTTTTAATATTTTCTGCTTGCTTTTGAAAAGCAACTATATTAATAAAATCTGTTTCTTTCTTTCCTTGTTGATTTGTATATTGTCTATCGATTGCTATAGAAAAATTTACAATAGCTGCATTATTATTTGAATATCTTAGTTCTGGATCTCTTGTTAATCTACCAATTAAAAAAGTCTTATTCATATTATTTTCCTTCCTTAATCCTCTTTTATTATTAAATGTCTAATAATATCTTCACTTAGTAATGCTAAACGATCAAATTCTTTTATTGCATCACTATTACTTGATTCAATATTTATTAGAAAATAATAACCAGACTTATGTTTTTTTATTTCATAAGCAAGTTCTCTTTTTCCTAAATCTTTTTTAGAAACTACTTTTGCTTTGTTTGAAGTTAATATTTTTTCAAAATCACTTTCAACTTTTTTTAAAGCACTTTCTTCTAGATCTGGTCTAACTATATACATTATTTCGTACTTCATTTTTACCTCCTCTTCTGGTCTATCGGCTTTCATTTAATGAAAGCAAGAGAGTAACTAATTACTCGTCTATGTATTATAACAAAAAAAAAGTTTAATGTAAACTTTTTTATATATTAAATCTGAAAAAACAAATATCTCCATCTTGCATTAAATAATCCTTACCTTCTAATCTCATTTTCCCTTTTTCTTTGCATGCTTTTTCACTACCATATTTTTCCATATCTACATAACTTATTACTTCTGCTCTAATAAATCCCTTTTCAAAATCTGTATGGATTATTCCTGCACATTCAGGTGCTTTCATACCTTTTTTAAATGTCCACGCTCTAACTTCTTTAGGACCTGCTGTGAAATATGTAGCAAGACCTAATAATGAATATGAGGCTTTAATTAGGTTATCTAGGCCACTATTTTCTATTCCTAAATCTTTTAAAAATATATTTCTATCTTCTTCATCTAGTTCGCTAATCTCTGATTCTATTTTGGCACATAATACAACTACTTCAGAATTATCTTTTTTTGCATATTCTTTTACTAAGTCAACATAATTACAATTTCTATTAATGTCTTCTTCTTTAATATTTGCAACATATATTACTGGTTTTGCTGTTAATAAATTATAGTTTTTAATATATTTTTCTTCTTCTTTTGATAAACTAATATTTCTAACTAAAACATTATTTTCTAATTCTTTTTTTATTTTATGAAGTACTTCAACTTCAAATAGTGCTTCTTTATCTTTTGACGCAATTGCTTTTTTCTCTATTTTATCTAATCTAGTTTGTATTTGCTCCAAATCACAAAATATAAACTCTAAATCAATTATTTCTATATCTCTTATTGGATCTGCATTACCTTCAACATGGATAATATTATCATCATCAAAACATCTTACAACTTCACATATTGCATCAACTTCTCTAATGTGAGATAAGAATTTGTTTCCTAAACCTTCTCCCTTTGAAGCCCCTTTTACTAAACCCGCAATATCTGTGAATTCAAACGTTGTTGGGACTAAACTTTTTGGTTCATTTATTTTATTTAAATAATCTAATCTACTATCTGGTACTACAACAACTCCAACATTTGGTTCTATTGTAGCAAAAGGATAGTTAGCTGCTAAAGCACTTTTTTTAGTTATAGCATTAAATAAAGTAGATTTACCAACATTTGGTAAACCAACTATTCCTGCAGTAAGTGAAATACTAACACCCCCTTAAATACCTGGTAAAACATTTGGTCCAATTGGAATACCTATTATATACCAACTTACTATAATAAACAACCATGTTAATCCCATGCATAAAAAGTATGGCATAATTTTTCCATAGCATGATGCCATATTAAATTCATTTTTATCTACAGTATATACTTCTACAAAACCTATATATACTGCAAAAAACATAAATGCTGGCGTAATCATTTTTGATATTGAATCTCCTGCTCTAAATACTAATTGAGCAAATTCAGGATTAATATTTGCTTCCATAACTAAAGGCATTATGCTTGGAGCAAAAATTGCCCATTTTGATAATGTACCTGGTAAAACTAAATTAGCTATTATAGTAAATAATATGATTATTAATATTAAAGGTATAAATGAGAAATTTGTTATCTTAATTAAGTTTGCTAGTGCTGATGTAACTACTAAACCAATATTAGTTTCTTTAAATATATATATAAACTGTGCTGCAAAAAATAATATCAAAAACATAGTACTATGTTCTTTTAAATAATTATTTGTAAAATTAATTATATGTCTAAATTTACTTATAACTCCTGTAGCTATACCATATGCAAATCCTTGTAAAAATATTAATATTGAAAATATATATAAAGAACTTTGCATAAATGGAGATGTCGTTGAAAATAAACTCATAATATAATTATCTTGTTCTTTTTCTAATAAAAATCCAATAAAATCTGAGTTAAATCCCGGGATTATACCAATAACAACTATTGCAATAAATATAATTGATACTACTAATGAAGCAATCAAACCTCTTTTTTCTATATCATTATCAATAACCATTTCTTCTTCATCATATGTATTTCTTCCTAATTTTTTTACAGTTAATTTTTCAGTTACATATGTACAAGTAAGTGCTAATAAGAATGTCATTATAATCATAAAATACATATTTGAACTTGCTGATACAGTATATTCTATATCAATTAGCTTTGAACTACCTTCTGTATAAGTAGCTAAATTATAGTCAATTGCAGTTAAAAATACATTTGCTCCTACTCCACCAGATATTGCAGCAAAAGCATGTACAATACCAGAAATAGGGTTTCTATTTAATGACATGAATAATACTGCCCCTATTGGTAATAAAAGTACATAACTGAATTCAGAACCAATACCTGATATTATGCATAATAAAGTAAATAAATATACAATTAAAAACTTGGGCATTTTTCTACTTAATTTTGTAAATAAAGTTCTTAAAAAACCTGTTTTAAATGCTATTGCAATAGATATTGCAGAGATAATAAACATTGACAGTGGTGCAAACTCTACCATGCTATTTATCATATTTTGAAATATATAAACTATTCTATCGACACTAAATAGAGATATTACAATTCTAGAAGTGCTCTCTACTTCTCCAGTTACACGTGTTAAAGAATCATGTGCTGATTGTATATTTAATAATTTTAATACACCACTAATTATAACGGTTGTAACAGACAGAATAATAAAATATATTGCTGGATGAAGTCCTTTTCTCTTACCATTTTTCAAATTATTTTTCCTCCAATACCTTTTTAATTTTTTTATTAAATTCAATTCTTGGTATAATTACAGTTCTTCCACAATTAATACACTTGATTTTAATATCAACACCCACTCTAACAATTTCAAAATCACTATTCTTACATGGATGTTCTTTTTTTAACCTAACTATTGTTCCAACACTATAATTATTTTGCATAATTTACTCTACCTCAATATCAATTATTTCTAATATCCTATCCAAATCTTCTGGTGTAACAAAAGATATGTGTATTTTGTTATCTGATATAGTAACTTTTGTTCCTAGTTTCTCTCTCATTGCATTTTCTATATAAGCATACTCTTTTGTTTTAGAAGTTTTTTTAACTTTAATTGGTGTGTTTCTTTTAAACTCTTTTGCTTCAGCTTCTTTTTCTAGTTCTCTAACACTTAAATCATCATAAATAATTTTCCTAGCTAGTTCTTCTATTTGATTTATATCTTCTAACTTACTAAGTACTCTAGCATGACCCATGCTTATTTTATTATATAAAATCATATCTTGTACGTTAAGTGGTAATCTTAATAACCCTAGCATATTTGTGATATAGCTTCTACTTTTCCCAATTTTTCTACCTAGTTCTTCTTGAGTAATATTTAATGCTTCAATTATACCTTTATATGCACTTGCTTCTTCAATTGCAGTTAAATCTTCTCTTTGCAAATTCTCTAAAAGAGCTATCTGCATCATTTCATCATCAGAAAAATTTCTAATTATTGCAGGTATTGTTGTTAAACCTGCCATTTTAGATGCTTTTACTCTTCTTTCTCCTGCAATTATATCATAACCACGGATACTCTTTTTAACTATAATAGGTTGAAATACTCCATGTTCACGAATTGAAGATGCCAATTCTGATAATGCTTCTTCATCAAAAACTTTTCTTGGCTGATATGGATTACTTCTTAATTCATCTAGATTTAAATCAATAACCTCTTCTTTTGGTGTGTTTTCTACTATTTCTTTTTCTACCCTATCAAAATCTAAGTTTTCAGAATTAAATAATTCTTCTAATCCCATACCTAATGCTCTTCTTTTATTTTCCTGTTCTTTCATTTCTATCAATTACCTCCTTAGCTAAGTTAATATATGCTTCAGTACCTCTACTCATTGGATCATAATCTACTATTGGTTTACCATGAGATGGGGCTTCTGTAAGCCTAATTAATCTTGGAATTAATGTGTTATATACTTTTTCTTTAAAAAATCCTCTTATCTCTTCAACTACCTCTATTCCTAGATTGGTTCTAAAATCTAACATTGTTAGCAATACTCCTTCTATCTCTAACTCTGTATTTAAATTCTTTTGAGCTAACATTATTGATTTTAGTAGTTGCATTATACCTTCAAGTGCAAAAAACTCACATTGTACTGGTATTAATACTGAATCTGCTGCAGTAAATGCGTTTACAGTTAATAAGCCTAATGATGGTGGACAATCAATTAATATATAGTCATAATTATCTTTTATTTGGTCTACAGATTCCTTTAATTGAGTATTCTTCTTTATTTCTGGATTACTTCTACTCTTTTCTAATAGTTCTATATCTACTCCTGCCAAATTAATTGTTGCAGCTACTATTGATAAATTCTTAAATTTTGTATTTATTACTGTTTCTTTTGGATCACAATTATGTAATATTAAATCATATACACTTTTCATTACATCTGCTTTATTTATTCCTAACCCTGTTGAAGCATTACCCTGTGGATCTAAATCTATTAGTAATACTTTTTTACCTAATACTCCAAGAGAAGCAGACAAATTTATACTTGTTGTTGTTTTACCAACTCCACCTTTTTGGTTAACCATTGCTATAACTTTACCCATATGTTGTCACCCCTCTTTTATATTATGTAACATTATTCATTTTACCAAAAAAACACAACTTTTTAAAGTTATATTTTTATTTTCTAAACTTATCTGCTATTTCCTTTATTTTTCTTAGCCTATGATTTAAACTAGATTTACTTACTTTTTTATTTGTTTCTTTTGTAATAATATCACTCAACTCTTTTAAAGAACTTTCTGGATATTTTTTTCTAAATATTGCTACTTCTTTTAGTCTTTCATCAATAAACTCTAACTGATCATTTTCTTCTAATATCTTAATATCTTGTATATGCTTATTTGATGTAATAAATGTTTTTTCTACATTTGCTTGTTCACAATTATTAAGTCTATTTGTCATATTAACATGATCTCTATATATTCTTATATCTTCATAATACATAACTGCATTATATGCTTTTATTAACTTTAGAAAATCACTTATTTTTTCAGATTCTTTTATATAAACCATATAACCTTTTTTTCTATGTAATATTTTGCTATTCAAATCTTTTTCTTTTAAAAAATTATTTAAAAATATAGCATATTTTTCATCATTAATTAGAAACTCTAAATGATATCTTGATTTTTTAGGATCATTTATACTCCCACATACTAGGAAGACTCCTCTTAAAAAAGCATTTTTAAGTTCTTCATCAGATATAATTGACTCACTTGGTATCATTAAAAACTCGTTTTTTTCATTAACAATACCCAAATCTTTTAATACTTTTACAATTTCTTGCTTCTGCTCTAAAATATATATTTGTTGCTTTTTAAAATTATAATTTTTTCTTGCTGATATATTAACTTTTAAACCATATAATACATTAAATAAACCAAAAATTCTATTTGCTACAAACTTATTTTCTGTTTGTAATTTAATACTATAAATCTTAATATCTGCTGAAGTTCTGATTATACCAGATAACTCAGATAGATATTCCAATCTATTACACTCTAATGTACTTATTTCTTCTTTTACTTTACTTGAAAATGTCATATCTATCACCTCTTTTATAATATTATATCATTATATTTTATTATTTATATTATTTATTATCTCTTTAGCTGCTATTGCACCATCTGAGACTGCTGTAACTATTTGATACATATCTTTTTTTATTGCATCTCCAACAGCATATATATTTTTTGTTCTTGTCTCCATATTATCATTTACTACAATATAATTATTTATATATTCAATATCTATATTATTAATAAATTTACTTGGAGATATGCTTGCATAACTAATAAAAATACCATCTACTGATGTCTCTATATCATTATGTTTAATAATAAACTTCTTTTCTATTTTATCAATATCTTGAAATATAAAATTATTTATAATCTCTACATTATCATAATTATTAATCTCTTCCTTAGTAACCAATATAACTTTATTACATATTTTACTTAAATATTTTAATGACTCTTCGTAATCTTTATCACTAATTAACATTACATCTTTATTTTTATACAAATTACCATCACAAAAAACACAATATGATACTCCATTACCAATATATTTTTCAATATCTTTGTAACTATTACCTTCAAAGTTTCTACCTGTTGCAATTATTATATATTTAGCATTATATAAGTCATTATTTGTTTTTATAGAAAAATTATTATCACTACCACTTACTTCTTGAACTGTTTCCAAAATAAATGGAATATCATTACTATTTATTTGCTCAAACATATTGTACGCTAATGTTGATCCATCTATTCCAATATATCCAGGATAATTTAAGATACTTGAAACCTTATTTAAATTACCTCCTGGCATTTTACCATCAAATAAAGCAATATCTTTACCTGCTTGCTTTAAATATAGTGCCGCAGATATTCCTGCAGGACCACTACCAATAATTATTACTTCATATTCTTTTTTCATCTTTCCTCCTAATTATAAATATACCAACTACTATCATTATAATAGAAATTATATATGCTGCCTTTACATTAAATATCATAAGACTATCTACTCTTAAATACTCAATAAATATTCTTAATAAGCCATACCAAATTAAATATATACCAAAAATATTTCCTCTTTTATAATTTGTTTTAGCATATATTATAAGTATTACTAATCCAATAAAGCAAAAAATTGATTCATATAGAAATGTTGGATGGTAATAATTCCCATTTATATACATATTATTAATAATAAACTTTGGAATATGTAGTTTTTCTAAAAATATTCTTGTAGTTATACTTCCATATGCTTCTTGGTTAAAAAAGTTACCCCATCTACCAATGCCCTGTGAGAATATAAGTGCTGGTGCAAAAATATCAAATATATCATAAACATTAATATTTTTCTTTTTACACATATAAATGCATGTAATGATACCAAAAATAATACCACCATGTATTGCTAATCCACCATTCCATACCATAAATATATCTAAAAGATTATTAACATAATATTCAATATTAAATATAACATAATATATTCTAGCTCCAAATATTCCAATTACAATTGTCCAAAAAAATATATCAATTATATCTTCTTTATTAATACTTGATTTCTTTGCTCTACTCACAATATAAAAATATGACATTATTATTCCTAATAATATTAAAACTGAATACCACTTTATTGATATAAATCCTAAATCAATAATTAAATCGTTCATTTACATTCTGCCTTTTTTCTCTTTTATTGGTTTAAATATTAAATATTCTATTAATAAATTAATAAAACTTATAAATATAGATATTATATAAGGTGAAAATATTCCATCTACATTAAAACCATCAAAAAGAATTATATCTGTAATATATAATATTAAAACATTAATAAAAAAATAAAATAATCCTAAAGATAATCCAATTAATGGTAATGATACATTAATTAATATTGGTTTTATTGTTTTATTTAATATAAATATTATTACTGCTGCTAAAAAACCATAAAAGAAGTTTTTTATATAAATTGCCCTAAATATATTTGATGCTAATAATAGTATTAAAGTATATGACAACATATGAAAAAACCAATCAAAAAATATAGCATACCTATTATTCTTATTCTTTTGAACTTGTATTACTTTCATTAATATCACCATATTTATTATATCATATTTTTTTTACTATATATTTATTTTTATCTAAAATAATATGATTTACTCTTTTTTTACCAATATATTCTTTATAACTATTTATTGTAATAATATCTATTAATTCTTCATTAAAATATATATTATATTTATTTCCTTTTTTAATAAAAATTAAATACTTTGGGTATAAACATCTTAATTCTTGTAATAAATTATTCATTATAAACCTTAATTCCAAGTGCATATGCATATCTAATTAGTGTTTCTTTTTTCTTAACATAATAATATCCTAAAGAAAAACCAAGTTCATTTGCTATATAACAATCATCATAATTATTTTTTTTATCAAGATATGTCCAAAATATTATCTTTTTTTCAAGAGTTGATAATCTGTTGTATGCAGATCTGACATAATTAATATATTCTAACTTTTTAATTATTTCTTTTTCATCAAGTTTAATTAAATTACTATCTATATCATTAATACTCAATATCTTAAAGTTATAATCATTATCAACAAAAAAATCATCACAAATTGATAGCATAAAATAATCATACTTTTTTAAAATACTTATGATATTATTTTTTATCTTATTCCAAGATTTACTATCAATATGTTCCATATTTTCTCCTGCATGTTATTATAAGTTTATCATTAATAATATTTTAAAAAGTATTGTTTATATATTTAGAAACTAATAAAAAAATAAGATTAAACTAATCTTATTTCTATATTTATTATTTGATATATCTATTTACTATCCTTCTAAATATTTTTTTAAATACTCTCCAGTATATGAATTCTTACACTTAACTATATCTTCTGGAGTTCCTGCAAAAAGTATTTCACCTCCGGCATCTCCACCTTCTTTACCTAAATCAATAATATAATCCGCTACTTTTATTACATCTAAATTATGTTCAATAACTATAACTGTGTCACCATTATCTACTATTTTATTTAATATTTTAAGTAGTTTCTTTATATCATCAGAATGTAATCCTGTTGTTGGTTCATCAAGAATAAATAAACTCTTACCAGTAGGTTTCTTTTGTAATTCTTTTGAGAGTTTAACTCTAGATGCTTCTCCACCAGATAATGTTGGTGCACTTTGACCAAGTTTAACATATCCTAATCCTACATCCATTAATACTTTTGTTTTATGCTTTATTTTTGGTATGTTTTCAAAAAATTTATATGCCTCTTCTACTCTCATATCAAGTACTTCTGCTATATTTTTATCTTTATATTTTATTGCAAGTGTCTCTTTATTATATCTAGTACCATTACACACTTCACAAGGAACATATACATCTGGTAAAAAATGCATAGATATTCTTTTTACCCCATCTCCATAACAAGCCTCACATCTACCACCTTTAACATTAAATGAAAATCTTCCTTTACTATATCCCCTTATTTTTGCTTCTTTAGTTGCTGCAAATACATCTCTAATATCATCAAATACCCCGGTATATGTTGCAGGATTACTTCTAGGAGTTCTACCTATTGGAGTTTGAGATATGTCAACAATCTTATCTATTTTTTCTATACCCTCTATTTTTTTACATTTACCAACTTGTTCTTTATATGAATATAAACTGCTTGCTAGATTTTTATATAAAACTTCATTTATTAATGAGCTTTTCCCACTTCCAGATACCCCTGTTACCACTATAAATTTGCCTAATGGAAATTCAACATCAATACTTTTTAAGTTATTTTCAGATGCTCCAATTACTTTAATAAATTCTCCATTACCACTTCTTCTTTTATCTGGTGTATCAATTTTCATAGTACCATTTAAATATTCAGATGTAATACCAACTTTGTTTTTCATTACTTCATCTGGTGTGCCTTGTGCTACTACTTCTCCACCATGATCTCCTGCTCCAGGACCAATATCTACTAAATAGTCAGCTTGTAACATTGTTTCTATATCATGTTCTACTACAATAAGAGTATTTCCTAAATCTCTCATCTCTTTTAATGAATTAATTAGTTTTTGATTATCCCTTTGATGAAGTCCAATTGATGGTTCATCAAGAACATATAGGACCCCAGTTAACTTAGAACCTATTTGAGTTGCTAGTCTTATTCTTTGTGCTTCTCCACCAGATAATGTTGCTGCACTTCTACTAAGTGTTAAATAACCAAGTCCAACATTAATTAAGAAATTAAGTCTAACCATTATTTCTTTTATTAATAATCTTGATATTTCTTCTTGTTCCTTATTTAATTTTAACGTAATAAAAAAATCATATAGTTTACTAATATCCATATCAGTTAAATCAATAATATTTTTTTTATTTATTAATATTGATAATACACTCTTTTTTAATCTTTTACCTTGGCATGTTTCACATGTCTTTTGGATCATATATTTACCAATCCAGTCTCTAATAAATTCACTGTTTGTTTCCATATATCTTCTTTCAAGATTATTTACTATTCCTTCATACTTATCTTTACTATTATAAATATTACCACTTCTAGAACTAAATTTAAATTCAATTATTTCATCAGTACCTCTAAGTACTATTTGTTTTTCTTTCTCAGTTAGATCTTTAAATTTCTTATTTAACTCAATATTATATTTTTCACATACTATTTCTAATTTTTGTCTATAAATATTTATATCATCCATATTTGATAGAGGTTCAATTGCACCTTCATTAATGCTTTTATTAGAATCTGGTACAATTAAATTTTCATCAATCTGTAATTTAAATCCCAATCCTTTACAATCATCACATGCTCCCATTGGTGCATTAAAACTAAATATTCTTGGTTCAAGTTCTTCTAAAGAAAAATCACATAAAGGACAAGCAAAATTTTCACTCATGACTATTTCTTTTTCACCAATTACATCTACTATTACTTTACCTTTTGATAATTTAGTTGCTGTTTCAATAGCTTCATATAGTCTGCTTCTTACATCCTCTTTGATAATTAATCTATCAATAACAACTTCTATATTATTTTTCTTATTTTTATCAATTTCTATATCTTCACTTAAATCATATATCTTCTTATTAACACGTATCCTAGAGTATCCATCTTTTTTTAGGCTGCTAATTAAATCTTTATGCTCTCCTTTTCCATTTTTTACTAATGGAGATAATACAACTAGTTTTGCACCTTCATCATGTTTTAATATTTGCTCTGTCATCTCTTCAATACTCTGACTTATTATTGGTATATTATGATTTATACAATGTGGTATTCCTATTCTAGAATATAATAATCTTAAATGATCATATATTTCTGTTACTGTACCAATTGTAGATCTTGGATTTTTACTAGTAGTTTTTTGATCAATACTTATTGATGGACTTAAACCCTCAATTGAATCAACATCTGGTTTATCAATATTACCAAGAAATTGTCTTGCATACGTATTAATGCTTTCTATATATCTTCTTTGTCCTTCTGCATAAATAGTATCAAAAGCAAGAGAAGATTTTCCACTCCCTGAAACGCCAGTCATTACTATTAATTTATTCTTTGGTAATTCAATATCTATGTTTTTTAAATTATTCTCTCTGGCTCCTTTTACTATAATCTTATCCATATACTCACCTACTATCACTTTTTATTTCCAATAAAATATCTCTTAATTCAATTGCTCTTTCAAAATCAAGATTATTAGATGCATCATTCATTTCTTTTTCTAGCTGACTTATTATATCATTTATTTCCTTATTTGTCTTACCTTTTTTCTTATCTATTTTTTCTTCAACTTTTGAACTAATTAACTCTCTTATTTCTTTTACAATTGTAACTGGTTTAATATCGTTATCTATATTATATTTTTCCTGTATACTTCTTCTTCTTGTTGTTTCTTTTATTGCTTTTTCCATAGATTCACTTATTTGGGATGCATACATTATTACTCTCCCATTTTCATTTCTTGCACATCTACCAATTGTTTGTATTAAACTTCTTTCACTTCTTAAGAACCCTTGTTTATCAGCATCAAGAATAGCTACTAAACTAACCTCTGGTATATCAAGGCCTTCTCTTAATAGATTTATACCTACTATAACATCATATTTCCCTAATCTTAAATCTCTTATTATTTTTAATCTCTCTAATGTTTTTATTTCACTATGAAGATAAGCAACTTTTAATTCCTTTTCTTTTAAATAATTAGTTAACTCTTCTGACATTCTTATTGTAAGTGTTGTAATTAGAGTCCTTTCATTTTTTTCTATTTGTTTATATATTTCATTAATTAAATTATCCATTTGATTTTCTGAACTTCTGACTTCTACTATAGGATCTAAAAGTCCCGTTGGTCTTATAATTTGTTCAACAACATTATTATTTACTTTTTCTAATTCTTCATCACCAGGTGTTGCTGATACATAGATAACATTATTAATTTTATTTTCAAATTCAGTATATTTAAGTGGTCTATTATCAAGAGCACTTGGCAGTCTAAATCCATAATCTACAAGCACTGTTTTTCTTGCTCTGTCACCATTATACATAGCCTTAACTTGAGGAAGAGTAACATGTGATTCATCTACAACAAGTAAAAAATCTTTAGGAAAAAAGTCTAATAAACAAGTAGGAGTTTCACCCTCTTTTTTTAATGCTAAATGTCTAGAATAATTCTCTATTCCTGAACAAAAACCTGTTTCTTGTAACATCTCTAAATCATAATTACATCTTTGCTCTAATCTTTGAGCCTCAAGTAACATATTATTATCTTTAAAATACTTTAATCTTTCTTCTAATTCTTTTTTAATATTTTCTATAGATATTTTTAATTTATCTTCATTTGTAACATAATAACTTGCAGGAAATATTGATACTGTTTTCTTATCATTTATTATTACTCCTGTAAGTACATCAAATTCACTTATTCTATCGATTGTATCACCAAAAAGTTCTATTCTTATTCCATGCTTTCTCTCATATGCAGGTATTACTTCAATAGTGTCTCCTTTACTTCTAAATGTACCCCTAACAAAATCAATATCATTTCTTTCATATAACATATCCACTAATTTTTCTAATATTTTTTCTCTTTTAATTTCTTGATTAATTGATACTGTGAGTATTTTATTAATATATTCTTCTTTTTCACCAATTCCATATATACAAGAAACAGAGGATACTACTATTACATCCTCATTATTTACTAAAGCAGATGTTGCTGAGTGCCTTAATTCATCTATTTCATCATTTATTGAAGAATCTTTTTCTATATATGTATCAGTAGAAGGCACATATGCTTCTGGCTGATAATAATCGTAATAAGATACAAAATATTCAACACGATTATTAGGAAATAATTCTTTAAACTCTGAATATAATTGACCAGCTAGAGTTTTATTATGAGCAAGTACTAAAGTTGGCTTTTTTACTTCTTGAATAACATTAGCAATAGTAAATGTTTTACCAGTCCCTGTTGCTCCAAGTAATACTTGATATTTTTCATTACTTTTAATACCATTTACAAGCTTTTCTATTGCCTTAGGTTGATCTCCACTTGGTTTATATTTACTAATTAAGTTGAACATAACATCACTTCCAATCAATGATTATTATATCATACAAAAAGTAAATCATTTTGTTGATTTACTTCCTTTACCTCATTATTTTTTAATTTTCAATATATCCTTTTAATTTTTTTGATGTTGAAGGGTGTCTTAATTTTCTTAGCGCTTTTGCCTCTATTTGTCTTATTCTTTCTCTAGTTAAGCCATACTTTTGTGCAATTTCTTCAAGAGTTTCTTCCCTGGTACCATCCCATCCCATTCTTTTACATAAGACATCTTTTTCTCTAGCGGTAAGAGGCCCTCCATCGAATATTTCTTCTATTTTTTCTCTCAATAAACCATTATCTAATTCATTCTGCGGATCAGTTGCATCAAAATCCTCTATAAAGTCTTGAATCTCTGTATCAAACTCATCTCCAATTATTGTGTTAAGACTTGTTGTATCTTCTTTAATACCTGCAATTGCCATTACTTTTTCTTCGCTAATACCCATTTCTTCTGCCATTTCTTGAGTAGTTGGTGATCTATCTAACTCTAGAGATAATCTTTTTTCTATTGCATTATATTTTTTTAATGCATCAAATGTATGTACTGGAATTCTTATATTTCTACCTTTATCTGCTATCCCTCTTGTTATTGCTTGTCTAATCCACCATGTAGCATATGTAGAAAACTTATATCC
>DAOOPL010000006.1:0-22837 GCA_035388245.1 Bacilli bacterium
CATTATATTACAAAGGGTCATTTTGATACAGCAAGCAGAAAATTTGCTCAATACTTAACAATGTTTTATTGTGATAAAACAGTAAAAGAATTAATAGTGCCCACAAGAAAAACATATGATCTATTTAAAGAAAAATATAATATTCAAAGAACAGTTCATATAATACCTACAGGAATAGATGTAGATAGATTTCATAAAGAAAATATTAATATTAAAGATGTTGAAACAATTAAAAATGAATTAGGTTTAAAGAAATCAGATTTTGTACTACTATTTATTGGTAGATTAGGTAAAGAAAAAAATATTGATTTTATATTAAATAATTTTAAGAATTTAAAAAAACAAATACCAACATTAAAGTTTGTAATTGTAGGAGCAGGGCCTTATCTAGATACATTAAAAGAAATTATAGATAAAGAAAATATTGAAAATGATGTAATATTTACTGGTAGAGTTCAGTATACACAAATACCAAATTACTGTCATATTGCAGATATTTTTGTTACAGCATCAACTACTGAAACACAAGGGTTAACAGTTATTGAAGCAATGTCAGCAAGTAAACCAGTGGTATGTGCTAATGATGAAAGTTTTAAGCTAGTAATTACTGATGGTCAGGATGGATTATTCTTTGATAATGAAAAAGAATATGAACATAATATATTAAAACTATATAAAGATAAGGAATTTAGAGAAAGAATATCAATTCAAGCTGTTTTAACATCAAATAGATTTGGTATTGAAGCATATGCAAGAAGTGCAACAGAGGTATATAAGATAGCAATAAGTGGTTATAAATCTAAAAGCATTATTGAAAAAATTAAAAAAATATTTAAAAGAAAGTAAGTGATATTTTGAAAAAGATAGTAGTTTTAAATCATAAAATGAATTTTTCAAAAGATGAGGCAATACTAGCAAAAAGTATTATGGATAAATATGACTTTAATAATATTAATCTAATAATATGTCCAACATATTTAAATATTGATGTATTTAGTAAAGAATACAATACTGGTGCTCAAAATTGTCATTATGAAGAAAAAGGACAATTTACTGGAGAAATATCACCATATCACTTAAAATATTCTGGAGTATCAAATGTAATCCTTGGTCATTCCGATAGAAGAGATATTGAAACACTTGAAATAATATCAAAAAAAATAAAGTCAGTATTAAATATTGCAATGACTCCAATAGTATGTATTGGTGAAACTAAAATAGAAAAAGATTTGAATAAAACAGCAGAGGTATTAAAGAAGAAACTAACAATATTACTAAGTAATCTTAGTGATGAAGAAATAGATGAAGTAATTATTGCCTATGAACCAATATGGGCAATAGGTAGTGGTATAACCCCAACAATAAGCGAAATTAAAGAAGTAAGTAAATATATTAGTGATGTTGTAAGTACAATAAGTAATAGTAATAATTATAAAGTAATATACGGTGGTAGCATTAATAAAGAAAATTATTGCAAAATAATAAATATTGATAATATTGATGGTGTTCTAATCGGGTCTTTCTGTTTAGACACGGAAAAACTTTGTGAAACTATAACAAAAAATGTATAAAAGTGTAAAATATATAGAGAAAAATTAAATAAATAAATTTTTAATATTCAAATGTGCTAATATAAAAGTGTATATTAGAGGTGATATTGATGAGTTATGTTTCAAAATTTTTGGGAGTACTAAGGCGTATTAAAGAAGCTCTTATGAATATGCTTAGAAATGGTAAAAAAACAATTAGTAGAAATTCCATGAAGGAGGTACTTGATAATTCAAAAGGTGATGACCCAAAAGTAAATGAAGCAATAGATGAACTTTCAGAGGAAATACTTCCAGAAGAAAAAGTTATAGAAAGCAGCGGAGAAGCAATGGGACAATCAAAAGTTCTAATTGGACCAGCTGGAAAAAGTCAACCAGAACCAAACCAGTTTATAACAGAAAGTAAAGAATAAAAGTGTAGTAAAAACTACACTTTTTTATTTAGAAAGGGAAATATGAAAATACTGTTTATTGATGATAACAAGGAGTTTGTTGACTTAGCAGTAAAATATCTTATGCATAATAAGAATATTAAACATATTGATTGTGTATATGATGGCAAAGAAGTATTAAATATTATTAAAAATAATAAGTATGATTTAATAATATTAGATTTAGTTTTACCAAAGTATGATGGTATATACCTACTTAATAGTTTAAATAATAAAAGTAAAATAATAGTAAGTACATCATATAATTGTAATAACATGTTACTAAGTTTAAATAAATATAATATTAGTTCAATATTAATAAAACCATATACATTAGATTATTTAGAAAAAAAGATATTAGAAATATATAATGATAATAATACTTATAATATTTATGATGTATTACACAAATTTGGTATATCTAGGAATCTAAAAGGATATAAATATATAGAAGAATCAGTTAGTTATATTAATGAGGATAGTAGTATCTTTATAAAAGATATATATAAAAAGTTATCTGAAACTAATAATACAAATTATTTTAATATTGAAAGAGCAATTAGAAATGCAATTGAAGTAGGAAGTAAAAAAGGAGATACTTTATATTATGAAAAGATATTTGGATATACAGTAGATTATAATAAAGCAAAACCTACAAATAAGCAGTTTTTATTTACACTATATGAATATTTAAATAGTAATAATAGTAATAAATGATATAATAATAATGGGTGATTATATGGGAAATAGTATTAATACATATTTTAATAAAATATTTTTTTGGATGTTTATAGGATTATTAATTACAGGGGTAACAGGATATTTTATATCAAGAGATATATTATTATTAAGTATATTTCTTAAGGGATTTTATTTCTTTATTATTGCAGAAATAATTATGGTAATTGCATTTGCATCAGTAGTAAACAAGGTAAAACCAACTACTGCAATAATTATGTTTATAATATATGCTTTATTAAATGGTATTACATTTTCAGGTATATTTGCAGCTTATAAACTAGGAAGTATTCTTGTTGTACTTCTTTCAACATCAATATTTTTTATATTATTAGCATTATATGGATATTTTACAAAGCAAGATCTAACAAAGTTTGGGATTATAATGTTTATAGGGTTAATAACGGTGATATTAGTTAGCATAATAAACTTTTTCTTAAATGTATCTGGTTTAGAAATAATATTATCAATAATAATAATATTAATATTTCTTGGTCTTACAGCATATGATATACAAAGATTAAAAGATATATATTATATGGAAAATAATAGTGATAAAACTAATATTGCAATATATGGTGCATTAGAATTATATTTAGATTTTATAAATATATTTATTAGATTACTTTCTTTATTTGGAAGGGGAAGAGATTAATGTATTTAGTACTATTAAGACATGGTGAAAGTGTTTGGAATAAAGAAAATAAATTTACAGGTTGGACTGATGTTGATTTATCTGAAAAAGGTATTGAAGAAGCAAAAGAAGCTGGTATTCTTTTAAAAAATAATAACTTTAATTTTGATATTGCTTTTACTTCAGTATTAAAAAGATCTAAAGATACTTTATATTATGTATTAGATGAATTAAATGCAAGAAATATACCTGTTGAATATAGTTGGAAATTAAATGAGCGACATTATGGAGCATTGCAGGGATTAAATAAAGAAGAGACTAAAGAAAAATATGGAGAGAAAAAAGTACAAGAGTGGAGAAGAAGTTTCTTAGTACACCCTCCTACATTATCAATAACTGATGAAAGATATCCTGGTAATGATGTTTTGTACAAAGATTTAAGCAAAGAAGAACTACCACTAACAGAAAGTTTATATGATACAATGCAAAGAGTAATAGATTATTATGAAAACAAAATAAAATTTAAACTTCTAGAAAATAAAAATGTATTAATTGTTGCTCATGGTAATAGCTTAAGGGCATTAATTAAATATTTAGAAAGCATTAGTGATGACGAGATTATGAATATTGAAATTCCTACTGGAAAACCATATATTTATGAGTTTGATGCTAATTTAATTATTAAAAAAAAGTATTATTTATGATTTAAAAACTAAAGTAAAAAGAAATTTTTACTTTTTCTTTATAAAATAGTAAATTTTCTCTTGTTTTTATTAAAAACATTTGTTATAATTGTAATCGCGTGTATTTGCGTTGATGCGTGAGGTTGCTGACACACCAGGTTAAGTTGCTTTTATAAAACTTGATTGTTAGGTTATTTACGTGGAGCATGTCTGTACATGATATAGGCGAAGGGAGGACAAAGGATGGCAAATAAAATTCGTATTAAATTAAAAGCGTATGATCATCGCTCTTTAGATCTTGCAGCAGCTAAGATCGTAGAGACAGTAAAAAGAACTGGAGGAGAGGTTAGTGGACCTGTTCCATTACCAACTGAAATTCAAAAGTATACAATACTTAGAGCAGTTCATAAATATAAAGATTCACGTGAACAATTTGAAATGCGTACTCATAAAAGATTAATAGATATTATTAATCCTAGTAAAGAGACAATAGACAGTTTAACCCACTTAGATTTACCAAGTGGAGTTGAAATAGATATTAAAAATTAATAAATAAATTGGAGGAAATATGAAAAGGATAGGAATCTTAGGACGTAAACTTGGAATGACACAAGTATTTACTAAAAAAGGTGTATTAATACCAGTTACAGTTGTTGAAGTAGAACCAAATGTTGTCACACAAGTTAAGACGTTAGAAAAAGAAGGTTATGAAGCTATTCAATTAGGATATGTTAATAAAAAAGAAAAGAATAGTAATAAACCTGAAGTAGGACATTTTAGTAAGGCAAACACAACACCTAAGCGCTTCTTAAAAGAAATTAGAGATGTAAATCTTGGTATTTATGAAGTTGGTCAAGAAGTAAAAGCAGATATTTTTATTGAAGGACAATTAGTTGATGTAACAGGAATCTCTAAAGGTAAAGGATATCAAGGTGTAATTAAACGTTATAATCAAACAAGAGGACCAATGAGTCATGGTTCACAATATCACAGAGGTGTTGGTTCACTTGGTACAATGAGACCAATGAGAGTATTTAAGGGTAAGAAATTACCAGGACATATGGGTAGTGAATTAGTTACTGCTCAAAATCTTGAAATAGTAAGTATTGATTTAGAAAATAATTTAGTACTTATTAAAGGAAATGTTCCTGGAGTAAAAAATTCTATGGTAGTTATTAAATCATCAGTAAAAAATCCTAAAGTAAATAAAGGACAAAAGGAATTAGTAACATATGTAGAAGAAATTGTGGAGGAGACTCCTACTGAAGAAGAACAAATAAATGAAGTTGTAGAGGAAACACCTGTAGAAGAACAAGTTGATGAAGTTGTTGAAACAGAAGAACCTGTACAAGAAGTAGAAGAAACAAAAATAGAAGAAGAAAAACAAGAAGAGGTTAGTGAATAACACTCATAATAAAAGGAGGAACTATAATGCCAAAGGTAGAGCTTTTAGATTTAGAAGGCAAAAAAGTAAAAGACATTAAATTAGAAGATAGCATTTGGGATATTAAACCAAATGATCAAGTTTTATATGAGTCAGTTGTACTTGCTTCAGCTTCTTCAAGACAAGGAACAAGTAAAACAAAGACTCGTAGTGAAGTTCGTGGTGGTGGAAGAAAACCTTGGAAACAAAAAGGTACTGGTAATGCCAGACAGGGTTCAATAAGAGCACCTCAATGGACAGGTGGAGGCGTAGTATTTGGGCCTACACCACGTAGTTATAGTAAAAAGATGAATAAGAAAGAACGTCGTCTTGCACTAAAAACTGCATTAACATATAAAGTTAAAGAGAATAACTTAAAAGTTATTGAAAGTATAGTTTTAGATTCATTAAAGACTAAGGAATTTAAAAAGTATTTAGAAAAATTAAATATTACTAATAAAGTATTATTAGTATGCGATGAGTTAAGTGATAATTTAATATTAGCAACTAGAAATTTAAAAGAAATTAAAGTTGTTCTTGCTAATGAAATAAACACTTTAGATATTGCTAATTATAATAATTTATTAGTAACTGAAAAAGCACTAGGATATATAGAGGAGGTGCTTAAGTAATGACAGATTACGGAAGAATAATTAAATCACCAGTTGTAACTGAAAAGAGTGCAACAATAACTGCAGATGGCAGAAAGCTTGTACTAAAGGTTGCAAAAGATGCAAACAAGATAGAAATAAGACAAGCAGTAGAAAATGCATTTAATGTAAAAATTAAAAGTATAAATACTGTAACAGTAAGACCAAAGAAAAAAAGAGTAGGTCGTTATACTGGAACAACTAGCCAATATAAAAAAGCAATAATTACATTACAAGAAGGAAGTAAGTTAGACTTAAGTTAAGGAGGAGTTTTAAATGGCAATTAAGAAATTTAAACCTACTACACCAGGTAGAAGGGGAATGACTACACTTGTTAATACAGATTTATCTAAAAAAGCTCCTGAAAAGAGTCTATTAGCTAAACTTAATAAGACTAGTGGTCGTAATAATACTGGAAAAATAACAGTAAGACATAAAGGTGGAGGAGCAAAAAGAAAGTATAGAATAATTGATTTCAAGAGAAATAAATTTGATGTTACTGGTAAAGTTGCTTCAATAGAATATGATCCAAATAGGAATGCAAATATAGCTTTAATTAACTATAAAGATGGAGAAAAAAGATATATAATTGCACCTAATAATTTAAATGTTGGAGATATTATAGTAAGTGGTATAAATGTTGATGTAAAAGTAGGTAATGCTATGCAATTAAATAGTATGCCAATGGGTACTGTAATACATAATATAGAGTTAAAACCAGGAAAAGGAGCACAACTAGTTAGAAGTGCTGGAGCAAGTGCACAAATTCTTGGTAGAGAAGATAAATATGTATTAATAAGATTAAAAAGTGGTGAAACAAGAAAAGTATTTGGTACATGTATGGCAACAGTAGGAGAGGTTGGTAACTTAGATTATGAGTTAATTAATTTAGGAAAAGCTGGTCGTACACGTCACATGGGTATTAAACCAACAGTAAGAGGTTCAGTTATGAATCCTAATGACCATCCACATGGTGGTGGTGAAGGTAGAGCTCCAGTAGGTCGTAAACAACCATTAACACCTTGGGGTAAACCAGCATTAGGATATAAGACAAGAAAGAAAAAGAACGCATCAACTAAACTAATTATTAGTCGTCGTAAGAAATAGTAGAGAGGAAGAATATAATGGCAAGAAGTTTAAAAAAAGGTCCTTATGTATTTGAAAGATTATTAAAAAAAGTTAAAGAATTAAATAAGACACAAAAAAAAGAGGTAATTAAGACATGGTCACGCCGTTCTACAATATATCCTGATTTTATTGGTCATACTTTTGCAGTACATAATGGAAAAGAGTTTATTCCTGTTTATGTTACTGAGGATATGGTAGGACACAAGTTGGGTGAATTTTCATTAACACGTAAGTTTACTGGTCACAGCGGCGAAAAACAAAAATAATAATTAGAAGGGAAAATAATAATGGAAGCAAAAGCAATAGCAAAGACAGTGCGTATTTCTGCATTAAAGTCACGTTTAGTTATGAAACTAATCAGTGGTAAGAATGTAGATGAAGCGCTTACAATAATCGCAGGATTTAACAATAAAGCATCTAGAGTAATAAAAAAAGTATTAAATTCAGCAATAGCAAATGCAGAAAATAATAATAAAATGGATAGAAAAAAGTTATATATAAAAGAAGGCTATATAAATGATGGTAAGTTCATTAAAAGAAGTGTTCCTGATTCAAGAGGAAGAATAGCTAGAAATGATCATCGTACAAGTCATATAACAATTGTAGTAGCTGAAAGATAGTTGCAAGGGAGGAAATATAATGGGTCAAAAAGTTAGTCCAGTAGGACTTAGACTTGGTATTAATAAAGATTGGAAAGCTAATTGGTTTTCATCAAATAAAGATTTTGCTAAATATTTAGCAAATGACATTAAGATACGTAAGTTTTTAGAAAAGAAGTTTAAAAGTGCAGCAGTATCAACTATATTAATTCAAAGAAATAGTAAAGTTACTGATGTAATTGTTCATACAGCTAAACCAGGTGTAATTATTGGTCATGGTGGAGAAGAAATAGAAAAACTTAAAAAGCAATTATCTAATCTTGTTAATGAAAATATACAAGTATCAGTTATAGAAGTAAAAGTAGCAGATTTATCTGCAAAATTAGTAGCTAGCATGATAGCTCAACAAATTGAAAATAGAATGTCTTTCCGTATGGCACAGAAAAAGGCTATACGTAATACTATGAAAGCTGGAGCAAAAGGAATTAAAACTCTTGCATCAGGTCGTTTAAATGGAGCTGAAATAGCACGTAGTGAAGGATATAGTGAAGGCACAATACCATTACATACTTTAAGAGCAGATATAGATTACGCAACAGCAGAAGCAGATACAACTTATGGAAAAATAGGTATTAAAGTATGGATATACAAGGGAGAAATACTTCCAACTAGAAATAAAGGGGGTAATAAAGATGTTAATGCCCAAGAGAACTAAATATCGTAAACCTCATAGAATATATTATGAAGGAAAAGCAAGAGGAAATACTACATTACAATTTGGTGAATATGGATTAATGGCAAAAGAAGGTGCTTGGATTACAACAAATCAAATAGAAGCAGCACGTATTGCTATTACAAGAGAAATGAAACGTGGTGGAAGAGTGTGGATAAATATATTCCCACATCTATCTTTAACAAAAAAACCACTTGAAACTCGTCAAGGTAAAGGTAAAGGTGCACCAGCAGTATGGGTTGCAGTTGTTAAAGAAGGAAAAATAATGTTTGAAATTTCTGGAGTAGATGAAACAACAGCGCGTGAAGCACTAAGATTAGCAGCACACAAGTTACCAATTAAATGTAAATATGTAGCAAAAGAAATTGGTGGTGAAGTAAATGAAGGCTAAAGAAATAAGAGAATTATCTACAGAAGATATATTAAATAAAGTAGATGAAATGAAAAAAGAAATTTTTAATTTACGTATGGCACAAGCAGCAGGCAATTTAGAAAAGCCTTCAAAGATAAATGATTTACGTAAGACAGTTGCTAGAATGAAAACAATTTTAGTAGAAAGAAAACAAGGATAAAGGAGAGTATATGAAAGAGAAAAATACTAAAGAATTAGTAGGTAAAGTAGTTAGTGATAAAAATGACAAAACTATTACAATTTTAGTTGAAACTTATAGAAAACATCCTTTATATGGAAAAAGAGTTAGACATACTAAAAAGTATTGTGTTCATGATGAAAAAAATGAAGCTAAGATTGGTGATATAGTTCGTGTTGTTGAAACTAGACCTTTATCAAAAACAAAGAAATTTGTATTAGCTGAAATAGTAGAAAAAGCTGTAATATTATAGTTTTTCTAAAGAGGAGGAAATAATTATGATTCAACAACAAAGTAGATTAAAAGTTGCTGATAATTCTGGAGCTAGAGAACTAATGGTAATTAGAGTACTAGGCGGAAGTAAGGTAAAAACAGGTAATATTGGAGATATAATAGTTGGAGCTGTTAAAAAAGCAACACCAAATGGTACTATACAAAATGGTAAAGTAGTAAAAGCAGTTGTTATCAGAAGTAAATTTGGTATGCGTAGAGAAGATGGATCTTATATTAAATTTGAAGATAATGCATGTGTAATAATTAAAGATGATAAAACTCCAGTTGGTACTAGAGTTTTAGGACCAGTAGCACGTGAATTGCGTGATAAAGATTTTATGAAAATAATATCTTTAGCAAAAGAAGTATTGTAACTTTTAGGAGGAATATATGAAATTAAAAGTAGGAGATAAAGTAGTTGTAATTGCTGGTAAGGATAAAGGAAAAGAAGGCAAAATTATTACTACATTAAAATCAGATAATAAGGTAGTAGTAGAAGGTATTAATATAATTAAGAAGCATCAAAAACCTTCTGGTAAGGATCAAACAGGTGGAATAATTTCAAAAGAAGCACCAATTCATGCATCAAATGTAATGATTATTGATCCTAAAACTAAAAAAAGAACAAGAATTGCACATACAACAAATAAAGATAATAAAAAAATAAGAATATCAGTTAAATCAAAAGAAAAGATTGATTAGTAAAGGAGGTAACTATGAGCACATTAAAAGAAAAATATAAAAAAGAAATAGTTCCAGATTTAATAGCAAAATTTAATTATAAAAGTATCATGGCAGTACCTAAAATAGAAAAGATAGTAGTAAATATAGGTGTTGGAGATGCAACAACAAATTCAAAACTTTTAGAACAATCAGTTAAAGAATTAGAAGCAATTACTGATTTAAAACCAGTTATTACAAGAGCAAAGAAGTCAATAGCAGGTTTTAAGTTAAGAGAAGGTCAAGAAATAGGTTGCAAAGTTACACTACGTGGTGATAATATGTATACTTTCTTAGAAAAGCTTATTAATATAACTCTTCCTCGTGTTCGTGATTTTAGGGGAGTATCTTCTAAAGCATTTGATGGTAGAGGGAACTATACATTAGGTATAAAAGAACAAATAATATTCCCAGAGATTGTATATGATGAAGTACAAAAGATAAGAGGTATGGATATAGTATTTGTTACAACAGCAAAATCAAATGAAGAAGCACTTGAGTTATTAAAACAAATGGGAATACCATTTAGGAAATAATGGAGGAATATAATGGCAAAAAGAAGTATTGTAGTTAGAAGTGAGAGACCTAAGAAGTACAAAGTTAGAGAATATACACGTTGTGTAAGATGCGGAAGACCACATGCAGTAATTAGAAAATTTGGAATCTGCCGTATTTGTTTTAGAGAATTAGCATATAAGGGAGAAATTCCTGGTGTTAAGAAATCAAGTTGGTAGAGGAAAAGGAGGATATATATGTCAGTAGTATCAGATCCAATTGCAGATTTGCTTACAAGAATTCGTAATGCAAACCAAATGAGATATAAAGAAGTTGAAGCACCAGCTTCAAACATAAAGATAGAAGTAGTAAAAATACTAAAAGAAGAAGGATTTATTGAAGACTATAAAGTAGTTAAGCAAGAAGTTCAAGATAATATTTTAGTAACATTAAAATATGGTAGTAAAAAAGAAAGAGTAATATCAGGGTTAAAAAGAATATCAAAGCCAGGATTACGTGTTTATGCGAAAGCAGATGAAATTCCAACAGTATTAAATGGATTAGGAATTGCTATTTTGTCTACTCCAAAAGGAATAATGACAAATAAGAAAGCACGTAAAGAAAATATTGGTGGAGAAGTTTTAGCATACATATGGTAATTTAAAGGAGGTGCCTTATGAGTCGTATTGGAAATAGAACATTATTAATACCAGATGGTGTTAGTGTTGAAAACATAAATAATGTAGTAACTGTTAAAGGTCCTAAGGGAGAATTATCATTTAATGTTGATAAAACTATTAAAGTTGAAATTGATGAAAATGAAGTTACAGTTACAAGAAGTAATGAATTAAAGAAATCAAAGCAATTACATGGAACAACAAATGCAATTATTTCAAACATGATTGAGGGAGTTAAACATGGTTTTGAGAAAGCATTAGAAATATCAGGTGTTGGTTATCGTTTTAATGTAAAAGGTAAACAACTAGTAATAAGTGCTGGATATTCACATCAAGTAGAGTTATTAATACCAGATGATTTAGTATTAGAAGTAATAAGTAATACTGAAATTGTAGTAAAAGGAATTAATAAAGAAAAAGTAGGAGAATTTGCAGCACAAATTCGTAAAGTTAAGAAACCAGAACCTTATAAGGGCAAAGGTATTCACTATAAAGGTGAACACATTCGTCGTAAAGAAGGTAAAAAGGCTAGTAAGTAAGAAAGGGAGATATTTATAATGATTAAAAAAATATCACGTAATGAAGCAAGAGTAAGTAGACATGAACGTATTAGAAGAAAAATAAGTGGAACTAGTGCTATACCAAGATTAAGTGTATTTAAATCTTTAAATAATATTAGTGTTCAAATAATTGATGATGAAAAAGGTATTACATTAGTAAGTGCATCATCAATTGATAAAGATTTAAAGATTAAAAATGGTGGCAATATTGAAGCAGCTAAAATAGTAGGAGCAGAAATTGCTAAGAAAGCTAAAAAAGTTAAAATTAATAAAGTAGTATTTGATAGAAGTGGTTATTTATATCATGGAAGAGTAAAAGCTTTAGCAGATGCTGCAAGAGAAAACGGATTAAATATCTAAGGAGGGAAACGTATGGAAAGAAAATTTAGTGATCAAAGAAAAAAAGAGTATGATGATGCAGTTATTGCAATAAATCGTATTACTAAAGTAACTAAAGGTGGAAGAAAATTACGTTTTTCTGCTACAGTTGCAGTAGGTAATAGAAATGGAAAAGTTGGTCTTGGTACTGGTAAAGCAAATGAAGTTCAAGAAGCAATAAAAAAAGCAACACAAGATGCTACTAATAAAATAATTAATGTTTCAATAATTGATAATCGTACTGTTTCACATGAAGCAATTGGTGAAGTGGGATCTGCAAGAGTATTAATTAAACCAGCAATAGCTGGTACTGGTATAATTGCAGGAGGGCCAGTACGTGCAGTACTTGAACTTGCAGGTGTAAAAGATATAATATCTAAATCACTAGGTTCAAATACACAATTAAATGTTGCAAGAGCAACAGTAGAAGCATTAAAAATGCAAAGAACAGTAGAAAAAATTTCTGAACTTAGAGGAAAAACAGTAGAGGAGATTTTAGAATAATGAAATTACATGAATTGAAGCATAATGAAAAATCAAGGCAAGCAGTAAAAAGATTAGGACGTGGTTCTAGTAGTGGTACTGGTAAAACTAGTGGTAAAGGACATAAAGGTCAAAAAGCTAGAAGTGGTGGAGGAATAAGCCCAATATTCGAAGGTGGACAATCTCCATTATATCGTCGTATTCCAAAAAAAGGATTTACTAATGCAAAGTTTAAAACAGTTTATGCAGTTGTTAATATAGAAGATTTTAATGCATTTGAAGATAATGCAAAAATAACACCAGAATTATTAAAAGATATGGGTATTGTTAAGAATCAATTAGCAGGTATAAAAGTTTTAGGTAATGGTACACTTACTAAGAAAGTTACTGTAAGTGCACATAAATTTTCAAAAATAGCAAAAGAAAAGATAGAAGAAGTCGGTGGAAAAGTAGAGGTGATCTAATATGTTTAAGAATCTTAAACAGATTTTTACACCAAAGAATAAACAATTAAGACAAAAGATATTGTTTACTCTTATAATTTTGTTTATTTTTAGAATAGGTACAGACATAAGAGTACCTGGTACAGAAAGTATAACTTCAGATTTAGGATTTTTAGAGTTATTAAATGTACTAGGTGGTGGAGCATTGAAGAAGTTCTCTGTATTTGCTCTAGGTGTTATGCCTTATATTAATGTATCAATAATAATACAAATATTATCTATGGATATATTACCTTATTTCTCTAATTTAGCTAAAGAAGGGAATACAGGAAGACAAAAAATAAATAAGATTACTAGATATGTAGGAATAGCATTTGCATTTGTATATGCAATAACATATTCATATATGTTTTTAGGTAATGATATATCTATGTTTGATCATATTAAGATATCATTAATATTAACAGCAGGTACAGCATTCTTATTATGGTTAGGAGATAGAATTACACAAAAAGGTATTGGTAATGGTATATCATTAATAATTATGACAGGTATTGTATCAAGATTACCAAATATGGTAGTTGATGCATTTAATACATTTGTAGAAATTGGTACTGCACAAAGTACAAGTTTAGGAGTAGTAAAATTTATAATATTCTTATTATTCTATGTTGCAATAATAGTGGGTGTTGTATTTGTACAAGAATCTGAAAGAAGAATACCAATTCAATATTCAAATAGAACAACAAGTTCTTATGGAGCACAACAAACATATATTCCATTTAGATTAAACTCTGCAAATGTAATGCCAGTAATATTTGCATCAAGTATAGTATCAATAATAGTATTTCTGACAAAAATAATAAAAAGCAATGCCTTTGCACTATTTGTTAATAAATATTTAACATATAGCTCAGTATCAGGATTTATATTATATGTAGTATTAATATTTTTATTCACATATATATATACATTTGCTCAATTAAATCCAAAAGAGTTATCTGAAAAATTAAATAAAGATGGTGGATATATACCAGGTATAAGACCAGGTACAGAAACAAAGGTTTATATTAAAGATATATTAGCAAAAATAACATTTGTTGGAGCAGTATTTTTAGTAGTAATTGCTGGATTACCAATATTTATATCTAATTTTAGTGCATTACCATCAAGTATTACATTAGGAGGAACTGGATTATTAATTGTTGTAGGTGTTTCACTTGAAACATATAGACAAATAGAAAGTACAATCTCAGCTAATCAATATGGAAAGGGATATAGAAGAATATGATTAAAAATATAGTATTAATTGCACCACTAGCAGCAGGTAAAGGAACACAAGCAAAGTTTATGAAAGAAAGATATGGATTACCTAACATATCAGTAGGAGAACTTTTAAGAGAAGTAGCAAGATCTGGTAGTGAATTAGGTAAACATATAGATTATTTACAATCAAAACGTATTTTAGTTGAAAATGAGACAACTATGAAAGTGTTAATGGATAGATTAAATCAACCTGATTGTGATAATGGATATGTTTTAGATGGGTTTCCAAGATCTCTTGAACAGGCAAAGCTTCTTGAAGAAGCAACAGCTGGAACAAATAGAGAAGTAGAGTGTGTTATCATGTTAGATGTTCCAAGAGAAATGTCATTAAAAAGGACAATAGGTCGTGTTACATGTAAGGAATGTGGAGAAATTTATAATGAATTTTATGATACATTTAAAGAAAAAGGAAAATGTAATAAATGTAATGGAGAATTATTTAAACGTAATGATGATAATGAAGAATCATTTAATGCGGGATATAATGTATATTTAACTCAAACAACAGAGGCTATAGAGTATTATAAAAACAAAAATATATTACATGTAGTAGATGCAAGTATAAGCAAGGAATATACATTTAGCGAAGTTGCTAAGATTCTAGGAAGAGAATAATGGTTGGCATAAAATCTAAAGAAGAAATAGCAATAATGAAAAAAGCAGGTAATATAGTCTACAAAACACATCAGTATTTAAAGGAATATATTAAACCTGGAGTTACAACATTAGAATTAGATTCTTTAGCAGAAAACTATATTAGAGAAAATGATGCAGAACCATCATTTAAAGGATATCAAGGATTTCCAAATGCAATATGTGTATCAATAAATGATGAAGTTGTACATGGAATACCAAGTGATAGAAAATTAAAAGAAGGTGATCTAGTTTCAATAGATATAGGAGCTTGCTATAAGGGATATCATGGAGATTCTGCTTGGTCTTATCCAGTAGGGAAAGTAAGTGAAGAAACATTATATTTATTAAAACATACTAAGCAAGCATTATATGAGGGAATATCAAGAGTAAAAGAAGGAAACACAATAAGTGATATTTCTAAAGCAATAGAAGAATATGCAAAATCAAAGAAATTAGGTGTAATAAGAGAGTTAGTTGGTCATGGTATAGGAAAGAATTTGCATGAACAACCAGATATTCCAAATTATAATACAAATGATAAATTAGAGTTAAAAGAAGGAATGACAATTGCAATAGAACCAATGTTAAATCTAGGGACAAGAAATATATATATAGAAGATAATGATTGGACTATTAAAACATATGATAGTAAAGCATCAGCACATTTTGAACACACAGTATGTGTAACAAAAGATGGATGCGATATATTAACAGGAGAGTGATTAAATGGATAAAGAAGAGGTTATAGTACTTGAAGGTAAAGTACAAGAGATATTAAAGGGAGGTCATTTTATAGTAGAAATAGATCTTTCAGATAATAAACATAAAATAGAGGCCTGCGTTTCTGGTAAAATGCGAATGAATATGATTCGTATCTTACCAGGTGATACAGTTGTAATGGAAATATCACCATACGATTTAACACGCGGCAGAATAATATATAGGAAGTAATATGGAGGGAATAATATGAAAGTAAAAGCATCAGTTAAAAAAATATGTGAAAAATGTAAAATAATAAGACGTAATGGAAAAATCTTTGTAATATGCGAAAATCCAAAGCATAAGCAAAGACAAGGTTAAGGAGGAAAATATGACACGTATTAAGAATATAGATTTACCAGGAGATAAAAGAATTGAGATAGCGCTTACTTATATTCATGGAGTAGGTAAAAAGTTATCAAAGATAGTTTTAACCAAGGTGAATGTTGATATTAATAAAAAAGCTAAAGATCTAACAGCTGAAGAAGTTACTGCAATTCGTAATGAGCTTGATAATTATTTAGTTGAAGGAGATTTAAGAAAAGAAGTATCATTAAATATTAAAAATAAAATGGAAATTGGTTCTTACCAAGGAATTCGTCATAAAAAAGGATTACCAGTAAGAGGTCAAAGAACAAGTAGAAATGCTAGAACTCGTAAGGGTAAAGGTAAGACTATTGCTAATAAGAAGAAGTAAGATAGGAGGGTATTATGGCATATAAATCAAGAAAAAGAAAAGTTAAAAAGAATATTCCTGAAGGTAAAGCACATATCCATTCAACATTCAATAATACAATTGTAACAATAACTGATAATGATGGTAATGTTGTAAGTTGGGCATCAGCAGGTACATTAGGATTTAAAGGTAGTAAAAAGAAGACTCCTTTTGCAGCAGGAATGTCTGCAGAAGCAGCAGGTAAAGCAGCATATGATGCTGGTATGAGAAAAGTAGAAGTATTTGTAAAAGGGATGGGTTCTGGTAGAGAAACTGCAATTCGTTCAATACAAGTATCAGGTCTAGAGATAACAGCGATCACAGATGTTACACCAGTACCACATAATGGTTGTAGACCACCAAAGCGTCCACGTGGATAATTTATTAAGAAAGAAGGATTAAAATGGTAGTATTTGAAAAACCACAATTTAAGGTTGTAAATTATGTAGAAGATAAATTCTATGGAAAGTTTGAAGTAGAACCTCTAGAAAGAGGATTTGGTACAACATTAGGTAATGCATTAAGAAG
Source organism: Bacilli bacterium (assembly GCA_035388245.1). GTDB lineage: Bacteria > Bacillota_I > Bacilli_A > RF39 > UBA660 > DAOOPL01. The sequence goes on from DAOOPL010000006.1 coordinate 17,150, forward strand.
AGTTATGTTATCTTCATTACCAGGAGATGCTATAACAAGTGTTAATATTGATGGAGTTCTTCATGAATTTCAAACTATTGATGGTGTTATTGAAGACGTAACACAAATTGTACTTAATTTAAAAAGTGTAGTTGTTAAAAATCATTCAAATGAAGTAAAAACAATTAGATTAAATGCTAATAAAGAAGGAATAGTTACTGCAGGAGATATTGATAAAGATTCTGATATAGAGATAATTAATCCTAATCAAGAAATAGCTACTTTGGTAAAAGGTGGTAAGTTATCAATGGAAATTACTGTTGGTAATGGTAGAGGAGCAGTAGTAGCAGATCAAAATAAGAAATCACTTGCTAATAATAAATTAAACACAATAGCAATTGATTCTAAGTTTTCACCAATAGATAGAGTTAATTATGATGTAGAATCAGCTCGTGTTGGTCAAGATGCAACATATGATAAGTTAGTATTAGAAATATGGACTAATGGTGCTATGAAACCAGAAGAAGCAATAGCATTATCATCATCTATTTTAATAGAACACTTTAAAATATTAACTGAATTAGATGAAGTAGCAGATACAACTGGAATAATGAGACAAAATGTAGATGATACTAAGTCAAAAGTGTTAGAAATGTCTATAGATGAATTAGAATTCTCTGTAAGAGCATATAACTGCTTAAAAAGAGCAAATATTAATTCATTACAAGATTTAATATCAAAATCAGAAAGTGATATGATGAAAATACGTAATCTTGGTAAGAAATCATTAAAAGAAGTAATAGATAAAGTAAAAGAAATGGGATTCTCATTTAAAAACGAAGATTAATAGGAGGATATTATGGCATATAGAAAATTAGGAGTAGATAATAAACATCGTCGTGCTTTACTTGCAAATATGACTATAGATTTAATTATGAACGAGAAAATTAAAACTACAGAAACAAGAGCAAAAGAAGTAAGAAAAGCATTTGATAGAATGGTTACATATGGTAAAAGAGGCACATTAGTATCAAGAAGAAATGCGCTAGCTTTTCTATATAATGATAATAAAGCAGTACAAAAAGTATTTAATGATTTAGCAAAAAGATATGAAAGTAGAAATGGTGGATATACTAGAATATTAAAGTTAGCCGAAAGAAAAGGTGACGATGCTTTAATAGTAATATTAGAACTAGTTTAGAAGAAGAAGTATCTTCTTTTTTTAATTATATGATATAATAATTTTGGTGATAATATGAAGGCATTAATTACAGGAGCAAGTAGTGGTATAGGTAAAGATATAGCAATTGAATTATCTAACTTAGGATATGATTTAATACTTGTATCAAAAGATTTGGGAAAACTGACTAAAGTTAAAGAAGAAATAAAGACAAAGGCAAGAGTAATAGCTACTGATTTATCAATAAAAGATAATTGTATAAAATTATATACTGATTTAAAAAATGAAGACATAGATATATTAGTAAATAATGCTGGTTTTGGTAAATTTGGAGAGTTTAATGACATTGATTTAGATAAGGAAATAGATATGATTAATGTTAATTTAATCACACCACACGTACTTACAAAGCTATTTTTAAAAGATATGATAAAAAAAGACAGTGGTAGTATACTAAATGTAGCATCAAGTGCTGCATTTCTACCAGGGCCACTAATGGCGACATATTATGCAACTAAATCATATTTATATAAATTAAGTCTAGCAATATATCAAGAATTAAAGGTAAAAAAATCAAATGTAAAAATATCTGTACTATGTCCTGGACCAGTAAAAACAAATTTTAATAATGTAGCAGATGTATCATTTTCAATAAAAGGTTTAGATAGTAAATATGTTGCAAAATATACAATAAAAAAGGTGTTTAAAAATAAACTTATAATAATACCCGGTTTTAACATTAGACTAGTAGTATTTTTATCAAAATTTATACCCATAAAATTATTATTAAAAATAAATTATAATATACAAAGAAGAAAGGGTAATTAATATGAAAAAGGGATATACTTTAGTTGAATTACTAGCAGTTATTGTTATATTATCAATATTATTTTTTATAGCATATGCAGGAGTAAGTCAATATTTAAATTATTCAAATGATAAGGCATTTACTACATATGAAAATAATTTAAAATCAATAGCAGAGGAATATGTTAATAGTGATGATACATATACAGCAACAGGATCATATGATAAGTGTTTAACAATAAACTATCTTATTAGTCAAAAATATATTAAAGAATACGTAACTGAAGGCACAACAAATTACTTAAAACACTATAATAATAAAGAAGATTATGTATGTGATGGTTATGTTACAATGCTAAATGATAGTAATGATTTAGTAATAACACCATTTTTAAGCTGTGGTAAATATGAAAATAGTAATATTACAGTAGATAAAGAAACAACAAATTATGATGAAAACATTCGCAATAATAGTTGTGAACAGTAAATATTATTAATATGTTATAATTAATAGTATTAGGGGGATAATATATGTTAGAAATTGAAAAAAGTAAAGGAGAAAGGGGTTATAGTCTTATTATTACAACTGAAGATGGAAGTTTTAAAATAAGTTTTGAAGGTAACCTTGATTTATATTGGACTAATTTATATAAAGGAAGTTTACTGGATCAACCTGAGTCTAAATCATTTACAATAACTAAAGAAAATTATTATTTATACTTATTATTTGAAAGATTATATGAAGATGTAAAAAAATGTAATATTTATAAAGCAGATAAATATGATATTTTATTCTATGAAGATGCTAGTGTTGTAAGAATAGTAAAAAAAGAAGATGTATTTGTGGTTACTATTGAGAAAAGTAAAGAAGAGAATATGTATCAAACTTACTCAGTAAGGTTTAGAAATAGTGGAAGTAGATATTGTCCTTATAATGTTGTATTTATGAAAATGCATAATGAATTAATAGATTATAATCCAGAATATCATCAAATTCATTTTGAAGAAATTATATATAAAAACAGCTTAGTAAAGAAAAAACCGTAAAGTATTAATTAAAATAATACTTTTTTTATTATTTTATTAATTTAATAATAAAGACAAAAAACTTTATGATATACTATTTAGTATGGAGGAATTTATGAAAAATAAAATGAAAGAGCAAATAAGTATTAAGTTATATAAATTAGTATTAATATTTATTTTTATAATACTTATTTCAGTATTTACAACCGTATTATTTGTTTCAAGGGGTAATACTAATAATATTAACGTTATTAAATCAAATAAATTAGATGAAGCATCATATAAGTTCGTTAAAGCTTATAATATTATTAAAGATGGATATTATAAAGATGTTGACTTAGATAAGGGTATTGATGGAGCAATAAATGGGCTTTTAGAAACTCTTAATGATCCACATACATCATATTTTAGTAGAGAAAGCAAAGATCAGTTTTATGATGTTATGAATGGATCATATAAAGGAATAGGAGCAGAGATATCTGAAAATAACGATAATGAAGTAATAGTATTATCTGTATTTAAAAACTCTCCTGGGGCAAAAATTGGATTACAAACAAATGATGTTATTTTAGAAGTAAATGGTGTAAGCATTAAAGGTAAAACACCTAGTGAGGCAGTAACATTAATAAAAGATCCAGATAAAGAAAATGCATTAATTAAAATTAGAAGAGATAGTAAAGAATTAGAATTTGATATAGTAAAAGAAATAATTACTCTTGATTCTGTTGAATCAAATATTTATAAATCAAACAACAAAAAAATTGGATATGTAAGTGTTAACATATTTGCAGATAATACATATAGTCAATTTAAATCAGCAGTAGAAGAATTAGAAGAAAAAAATATTGATTCATTAATAATAGATGTTAGAAATAATAGTGGTGGATATTTATATTCAGTAACTGATATGTTAAATATGTTTTTTAAAAAAGGGGAAGTAGTTTATCAAATTGCAGATAAAACAGTAACTACTAAATTCAAAGATTCAACCAGTGAAAATAGAACATATGAAATAGCAGTATTAATTAATGAATCAAGTGCATCTGCATCTGAAATATTAGCAGTTGCTTTTAAAGAAGCATATAATGCTAAAATAATAGGAGCTACATCTTATGGAAAAGGCACTGTACAAGCTACATATGATTTTTCTGATGGAGCAATGATAAAATATACAATACAAAAATGGTTATCACCAAAGGGTAATTGGATTAATAAAATAGGTGTTACTCCCACAATAGAAGTCAAACAATCTAGTAAGTATGCAAAATCCCAAGTGTTTGAGAATGATACACAACTTAAAAAAGCAATAGAAGAGTTAAGTAAGGATTAATATGAAGAATTTAGAAATAGGTAAAAAATACAATATACATTCTTACAAACATGATGGAAGTGTTCACAGATCTTGGGATGAGACTATTTTACTTGAATCAAATAAAGATTTCTTAGTATTTGCAAATAGTAAATCAAGAGTAGTAAATTCAGAAGGTAAAGTTTGGTATACAAAAGAGCCTGCAATATTATATTATTATAAAGATAAGTGGTTTAATATAATAGGGCAGTTAAAAGAAGATGGATTATGTTACTATTGTAATATAGCAACGCCTACAGTATTAGAGGGTAAATATATTAAATATATTGATTACGATTTAGATCTAAGAGTATTCCCAGATGGCAAATACAAGATACTAGATGAGTCAGAATATGAATATCATAGGAAACTTATGAACTATCCAGAAGAGATTGATATTATTGTTCATAGTGAATTAAATGATTTAATAGAACTTGTTAATAACAAGCAAGGACCATTTAATCAAGGGAATGTAGAAAAGTACTATAAAAAATATTTAGAAATAATTAATAAAGACGGGGCTTAAAGCCTTATTTTTATTAAAAAAAGCGGAATATTTACAATTTCTTTAAAAAAATCAAAAAAGTTGTTGACATTTCTAAGGTTGCTATGGTATATTTAATACGCACATCAAAAAAGTGCTGTTTTTCTTTGATAATCAAAGAGAAACACTGATCTTTGAAAACTGAGCAAAACGTCAAGAACTTATTTTAGTCAGGAAAACTTAAAACTAAAAAAAATCAATTTTTTTGAGAGTTTGATCCTGGCTCAGGATGAACGCTGGCGGCATGCCTAAGACATGCAAGTCGTACGAGGGGACCCATTGACGGCTATGGAAATTTTGAGTGCTTGCACAAGAAATGGAAATAGTTAGATTTGGATTTTCCCCTAGTGGCGGACGGGTGAGTAATACATGGGTGATCTACCTTTTGGACTGGGATAACTATTGGAAACGATAGCTAATACCGGATGATATATAGATTCGTTTCTATATTAAAAGGTGCTTTCAAGCACCACCTTTAGATGAGCCTATGGCGTATTAGCTTGTTGGTGGGGTAATGGCCTACCAAGGCAATGATGCGTAGCCGAACTGAGAGGTTGATCGGCCACACTGGAACTGAGACACGGTCCAGACTCCTACGGGAGACAGCAGTTAGGAATATTCGTCAATGGGGGAAACCCTGAACGAGCAATGCCGCGTGAGTGATGAAGATCTTTGGATTGTAAAACTCTGTTGTATGGGAAGAATAGCCAAATTAGGAAATGAATTTGGTTTGACGGTACCATTCGAGAAAGCTCCGGCTAACTACGTGCCAGCAGCCGCGGTAATACGTAGGGAGCGAGCGTT
>DAOOPL010000007.1:0-22377 GCA_035388245.1 Bacilli bacterium
TGTCTTAAACTCTTTATTTTCCTTTAAAAATTCTATATATCTTTCAATACCATTTACTAATCCTTTTACATTCTTACTCATCTGGCTTTTGTCAGTATGTACTAAATTATGAAATTTAATATTATCTGTGACAATAAAACCTTTTGGTTCTAAATTCTTTGAAAACTTATTAAAAAATTCTATATATTTAGTTTTTGATGCATCTATAAATATTAAGTCATATTTATCACTAGTATTAAAATTTAATGCATCTGAAAGTACTAATGAAATTTGTTTATCTAAATTCATTTTTTTAATATTCTTAAGTGCCTCTAAATATCTAATATTATCTTTTTCTATAGTAACAATGTTAATATCACTATTAACAAGTGCCATGTTTATTGCAGAATAACCAATAGCACTTCCTATTTCTAATATATTCTTTATATTATTTAACTTAATAAATTCTTTTAAAAAAAGTATGCCTTCTTTTTCCATAATTGGAATACCTTTTTTATCAGCATAATTTTCAATATCACTTAAAACAATACTTCTAAACATAATACACCTTTTTCTATTAGTATTATATACATTTATATATGAAAATCAAATACAATTATTTATCATCTGTTAATGACTTTAATATACCTTCTATTATTTTCCATTCTTCATCAGTTTCAATTGCTTGAAGTGTTTGTGTTTCTTTACTTGGGTCATAAATAGATGCATATACTTTTGTATTACCTTCTTCATCTAATTCATTATCTGTATATACAATATAATTCTTATTTGTTTTATCAGATTCAAAAGAAAATAATTTTTCATATTCTTTCTCAATTCCTGAATCATCTACTACCTTAAATTTTGTATCTTCTTTTTCCATTATTTATTCCTTTCTCTTATTTATATCTAAATAATTTTGTAATATTATTGTTGCTGCTAATTTATCAACAACACCTTTTCTTTTTTTTCTTGAAATATTAGCATCAATTAATACTCTATTTGCTGTTACAGATGTTAATCTTTCATCCTGTAAACAAACTTCAATATTTAACTTTTCTTCTAATAATTTTTTTAATTCAATTGCTTTATTAGCGCTTTCTCCTAATGAATTATTCATGTTTTTAGGATAACCCAGTACTATTTTATCTATATTATATTCATTAATTAAAGAACTAGTTTTATCAAATATTTCTTCAATACTTTCATATCTAAATGTGTATAAGCTTGTTGCTATAGTATTAGTTAAATCACTAACTGCTATACCTAGTGTTTTTGTACCATAATCCAATCCTAATATTCTCATATTTTCATATACTCTTTAATAAGAATTTCTAAAATCTTACTTCTATCTATTTTAACTATTTTATTTCTAGCTTCTTTATAATTTGATATATATCCAGGATCACCACTCATTAAATAACCAACTAATTGATTAACTGGATTATATCCTCTTTCTTCCAGTATTTTATATACATCTTTAAATATCTCTAATGCATAAGCATCACTAATATTATCTATGTTAAATAAATAAGTTGCTGATGGCATATTATCACCTCTCTTACTATTTTCATTTTAACACTATAATAATTAAAAATCAATATAACTACCACTCATACCAATTACCACTTTTCTGTAAATCATTAATAATTCTTGTGTGTTCATTATATGTTTTTGCAAAATATGTTTTTCTATTTTTATCTGATACAAAGTAATAATAATTAGTAGTATTTGGATACAATACTGCTTTTATTGAATTTTCACTAGGATTACATATTGGACCTATTGGTAGTTTGTAACTCATATTATTACTTCTTGTATTATATGGATTATTCATATTTATTTCTCTTAAATATAAATCTCTTTCTGACATATCTACTTTTGCAGCATAATATGTAGTAGCACAACTTCCTAAAGGCATACCAATATTTAATCTGTTAAGAAATACACTTGCTATTGATTTTCTATCTTCTAGTGTTACTCCTTCCATTTCTACAACTGATGCTAAAGTTAATATTTCATGAACACTATACTTATTTGACTTGATATCTGTCTTATATTTATCTAATATTACTTCAGTCTGTGATAACATAGTTTCTAATATTGTATTTATACTAACATCTTTATTAGCAAAATTATATGTATTTGGAAATAAATATCCTTCAAGTGGATAATATATATTTTTATTTAAAACAACATCATCTAAAAACCAATATTTTTTCATTAAACTAGTAATATATTGTTTATCAGTAACTAATTTAATTACATCTTCACTGCTATTATTAGTTTTACCTTCTATAATTTTAGCAATTTGTCTCATGTTTTTACCTTCATAGAATGTAATTACTATATCCTTAGACTTACCATATTTACTTAATACTTTAATAATATTTTTAGTACTCATATTTTTACTTAAAGAAAAACTACCATACTTTAAATCATTAATACTATGTAATTTAACATATATTTTATAAGCTAAAATACTTCTTATTAAGTTTTCTTTTTTTAGTTTATTTGCAATACCATATACAGTACTACCCTTTTCAACTTCAAAATTAATAATCTTACTATTACTACTTATAGGCATTAATAATATTTGATATGTTGTTATAATACCAATTACACCTAATAATAATATTGAAAATATTATTAATACTATCTTTATACTTTTTTTTAATTTTCTTTTCTCTTTTACTATCATATTTACCCCTTTACTCTATACTCTCATTAATATATTTAATTACTTCATCTACTTTATTTATATTAGTTCCTCCACCTTGACCAAATAAAGCATTACCACCACCGTTACCACTAATCATGTTAGATGCTTCTTTTATAACTTCACCAATATTTATATCTTTATTATAATCTTCACTTTTCTTACCAATAATATTTATATTATTATCTAATATATTAATAATAAATACTACGCCAGTACCCATATTATTTAATAGACTTTGTACAACTGATTTTAATATATCTGTTTCAACATCACTGGTTTTAGTTACTAAAACTTTACCATTTTTATTTTCTACTACTTTATCTAATAATTTTTTAGCATTATTAATTTCATAATTAGTAAGTTTATCTATATATCTTTTATCTAAATCCTGTACTTCTGCTTTTATCTTTATTAATTCCATTTTATTTTCTACTATATCTTTGTAACTATCTGGTCTTTCATTAGATATGTTTATATTAACATCTAATTTAATGCCTTTTTTAGACGCCTGAGTAATTATTTTTTTAACCTTTAATAATAACAACTTCATATCATCATTATAAGGTTTAATAGCTAAAAATGCTTCTTTATATACATTTTTATCAGTTGCTGCTTCTATTCTATAAATATTTAATCCTTTTGATTCACAATTTAAAATAACAAATTTATTAATACTATTCGTATTACTAACATGAGTACCACCACATAATTCTATTGAATCATTTATTGTTACTACTCTTACTTCATCTTTATATTTTTCAGTAAATAATGCTTGAGCTCCTAGTGATTTAGCTTTATCAAGTGACATTGTTTTAATATTGGTTTTATATCCTTCTTTAATATATTTATTTACCAAATCTTCTACTTCAATTAGTTTATTATCATCAATTGATTTTGAATAATAAAAATCAAATCTAAGCTTATTATCATCTACACTACTACCTGATTGCTTTACTTCATTACCAAGTACTATCTGAAGACATTTTTGTAATATGTGTGTTGCTGTATGATTTTTACTGATACTATTTCTTCTTTCTATATCAATTTTTGCTGTTATTATATCACCAAGTTTTATTTTTCCTTTAGTTATTAATACTTTATGAATATTTTGGTCATTTAATGATTTTTGTACATCAACTACATTAGCATTTAATCCAAGTTTATTGATAATACCGGTATCACATGTTTGTCCTCCTAAACTCGCATAAAATGGGGTTTCTTCTAATATTACATATCCATCAGTATCTAAATATTCAACCATTTTATTATCTTTTATTAAACCAATAACTTTAGTTTTTAATTTATATTTGTCATATATAAATTTACTAGAGTCCTTGAAATTAATTATCTCACCTTGAGAAGTCATACTACTTAAATTATTTATATTTTTCTTTGACAACTCTTTTTGTTTTCTCATACATTTATCAAAATCTTCTCTATTAATAGAAATATTATTCTCCATTAATATTTCTTCAGTAAGTTCATATGGGAATCCATATGTATCATATAATTTAAATACATCTTCTCCAGTTATGTTCCTATTATCTATAAACTGTTTTAATTTCTTTTCACCACTTGATAATGTTTTTAAAAACATTTCTTCTTCTTTTTTTATTAATCCCTTACTTTTGTCAATATTATTAATTATATTTGGATATACATTTTTCATAGTATTTATTACTACTTCTACTAAATTAAATAACATTGGTTTTGTACAACCCAATTTCATAGAACTTCTACTTGCTCTTCTAAGTAGTCTTCTAAGTACATAACCTCTACCTTCATTAGAAAAATTAGCATTGTCTGATAATGCAAAAACTATAGTTCTAATATGATCTGCTATTACTCTAAAATTAAATTTATTATCAATATATTTTTTATTAGTAATCTTCTCTATTTCTTCAATTATGGGCATAAATAAGTCTGTTTCATAATTAGTTTCTGTATCTTGAATTATTGAAACAAGTCTTTCTAAACCTAAACCAGTATCAATATTTTTATTTGGTAATACCTCTAATTTTGAAATGTCTACCCCTTCTTCATAATTATATTCACTAAATACTATATTCCATATTTCAATATATCTATCATTGTCTATTTCTTTTTTTAATAGTTCTATACCTAAATTATCTTTGTCATATTTAGATCCTTTATCATAAAAAATTTCTGAATCAAAACCGCTTGGACCCTTACCTATTTGCCAAAAATTACTATCTAACATTATTATTTTATCTTCATTTATTCCTTGATTTATCCACTCTTTTTTACTTTCTAAATCTTTAGTATGTATAGTTATATATAACTTCTCTTTATCTAAATTGTAATATTTATTACTAGTTAATAGTTCATATGCCATTGCAATAGCATCTTTCTTAAAATAGTCTCCAATAGAAAAATTACCAAGCATTTCAAAAAATGTTTGATGTCTAGATGTCTTGCCCACATTTTCTATATCATTTGTTCTAATGCATTTTTGACAATTTACTAATCTTTTATATGGTGGTTTTAATGTTCCATCAAAATATTTCTTTAAAGGAGTTATTCCAGCATTATTCCATAATAAAGATTTATCATCAGATGGTACAAGTGATGCACTTTCAATATACATATGATCTTTATTAACAAAATAATCAATAAATATTCTTCTAATTTCACTACTTGATAGTTTATCCATAATATCTCCTTATTTTTCTTTACTCTCTATATTATAATTCTTTATTTCATAATTTTCATCAAAATATTCAATTAATATTTTAATTATATTCATAACTATTGTTGCAAACAAAACTCCTAGTATTCCAAAAAAATAACCAAGTATAATTACACCAAATATTATAGCAACTGGATGAACCTTCTTTGATTTACACATTATTACAGGACATATCGCATATGTAATTAGAACTTGTATTGCAATAATACATACTAATGTTAAAATACCAGTTTGAAAGCCATATGAGAAACCTATTAATAATATTGGTATTCCTGCTATATATGAACCAATATATGGTATTGTACTTAATAATGAATAAAATAATCCAAGTACAACTGCCCCATCTAATTTAATACATATAAATGCAATTATACTAATTATAAGTACCATAATAAATATTAATAATGTAGTATTAATATAAGAAAACATAAATTTATTTATTCTACCTAGTACTTCAAATACATCTTTTCTATACCTTCTTGGTACAAAATTCTTAATTAATTTAACAGAGTTTTTAAAGTCTACTAATAAATAAAATCCAATAAATATACCAACAACTAATATTCCTATTCCAGAAAATATTTTTGTAGTAAATGTAATAAAATTAATATATAAATTATTATTTGAATTAATAAAATAATTACCAATAGTATTAAATATATCTTTTTTCATACTAACAGTATCAATACCAGTATCTTTAAATATATTTAAACAACTGTTAATTATTTCTTTAAGATTATTCCCTATGTTTGGAAATATTTTTATCAAATTACTTAATTCAGATACAAATAAAGGAAAGAAATATTTAATAATTATAAATATTATTCCTATTAATATTATATATATAATTGTAGATGTTGCTAATCTATTAATTCCTTTTCTTTCAAATTTACTAACAATAGGATTAAAAATATATGCAATAACAAAACCAATACAAAATGGAGATAATAATTTTGTGATAGTTAATAAAAATTTAGATACTCCCCATAATTCCCATGTTTTTGAGATTAACCAAATACCTAAAATTAATATTAATAAATATAATATTTTTAATATTTTATTTCCTAATTTTAATAATTCATTAATCTTTTTATAATCTAGTTTATTCATGTTGCACCTCTATTTTATTATATCAATATTGGCATTAATTATCAATTTATTTAAAAATTATTTACATAAAAATATTTAGTAATACTTCTTTTAGTCTAGTTTTTCTAACATAATAATTGTTATTATGAATACCATAATTAAATGCATTAATATCTCCAATTATATACAACATATCTTTAGCTCTAGTAACTGATGTATATATAATTTTCTTATATAACATACCCCTATAGTCATATAAAATTGGTAATATTACTACTTTAAATTCACTGCCCTGTGCTTTATGAGCACTAATTGCATAACCATGTGTAATTGCTTTATAATCACTTGGTTTATATTTTACAATATTACTATCAAAGTCAACAGTAATTTCACTACCATTAATCTTACTAATTATACCGATATCCCCATTAAACACATTACTATCTGGCATGTTTTCTAATTGTAATATTTTATCTTTTTCTCTAAAAATAATACTTCCATTTTTTATTTCATTTCTATTATTATTACTATTATTAAGTAATGATTGCATTAACTTATTTACCTCATCTATACCATTATTACCTCTATATTGAGGTATAATAACTTGCATATCTTTTATATTAATATCTTTATTTTTAATTATTACTTTCTTTAAATATTCTTTTAAAATAATACTATTAGATTCAATAAACATATAGTCTTCTTTTTTACTTTTTAAATCAATATCTACATCACTATTTCTAATATAATAAGCCAAATCCAAAATAAATGAATCTTCCTTTTGTCTATATATTTCTTTTAAATAAGTTACTTGAAATAGCTCACTTTCTATTAAATCTTTTAATACAGAACCAGGAGATACACTCTCTAATTGATCAATATCTCCAATTAATACTATTTTTACATCCTTTTTTAATGCATCAATTAATTTACTAAATAATACTGCATCAATCATACTAACTTCATCAATAATAATAAATTTAGCATCTACCTTATTATGTTTATCGAATCCAAATATATTTGTATCCTTATCCCATTTTAAATATCTATGTATGGTTGATGCAGGATATGCACATGCTTCAGTCATTTTCTTAGATGCCCTTCCTGTTGGTGCTAATAGAACTAATTCACTAATATTATATTTATCTTTATTTAGACTAATTATTGCATCAATTATTTTAGTTTTTCCAGTACCAGGTCCACCTGTTATTATTGAAAAATTTTTAATTACACTATTTTTAATAGCTTCTTTTTGCCTATCATTATAAATAATATTATTATCATATTCTAATTTTAATATCTTTTGATTAATATTACTTACTTTATTATCTTTTTTATTTATTAAACTATAAATATAATCAGCAACATTATTTTCTGCATAATAGTAATCAAATAATATACATCTATCATTATCTAGTATTATTTTATTATTTAATTTTAATAATAGTTCTTCAAAATATTCATAACTAATTTCACTATTCAATTCTATAATAAAATATTTGTATACTTCTTCTTTATATAAATAAGTATCTCCACTTCTAAATGTAAGTTCCTTTTGAATATAAATTAATAATGCAAGTAATCTTTTCTCATCATAAATATCAATATTAAAACTTTCTTTTAAACAATCTACTTTTTTAAAACTAATATTCATTACATCATCTATAATTTGATATACATTTTCATTTATTACCTTAGTAGTTTCTTCTTTATAAACCTCATATATTTTTAAAGCATCATTCATACTAAAACCTTTATTAACTAAATATATAACTGTATTATAACTCTCATTATATTTTAATAAACTTTCTTTAATATTCATTGCTTTACTAATAGTCATTTTAGGTACTAAAAGAAGCTTTTCATAATCATTAATAATTATATCTAAACAATTAGTACCTAAAATATTTACTATTGATTTAGCTGTTTTTTCACCAACTTTATTAAATATACCACTAGATAAAAATAATATTAGTCCTTCTTCACTACTTGGTAATATTTTCTCATACTTTTCTACCTTATATTGTATTCCATACTTTGTACTTTCTACAAAATTTCCAAAAAAAGTATATTCTTCATTTTCAAGTACATCATGAAAATTACCTACAATAATTATTTCCTTATAGTCTTTATAATCATCATATGTAATTTCATTTATATTAATATTTATTACTGAAAATCCATTAACAGATCTAAATATTATTTTTTTTAAAGTTCCTCTTATATAATTATTCATTATATCTCCTAAAATAAAAAAGCATAAGCTTATATATTTGATTTTTCTAAATCACTACTATCTTTTGCTTTATTTTGATCAAATTTTACTGTACCAAATATTGGAGAAATTACTTGTGAAACAGTAAACTTTTTCTTTTGTTCTGATAAATTTTCTACTGCCTCATCATCAATAAACTCAATATTATTAATATTATCTTTTAACTCATTATATGATATTATCGCAGAACTTTCTTGCTCTAATTCAAAATCAGTTAAATTAATATTTTTTTTACTTTCAACTGCTTTACTTATTTCTTCATATATATTATTTGTAAGTATATCTGGTTTTAATTCTTTTTCAACAATAATTTCTTTCTTTTCTTCAGTTTTTTTCTTGATATTTTTAATTGCTTTTATTGTTCCTCTTTTTCTCTCAACATATGTAATTATAGATGTAAATGCTAAAAGGCCAAGTAATATTATTAATAAAAGTAACATAATAACAAAGACAAGTTGACCTCTAGAATTTAAACTAGTATAAAAATCATTAAATATTTGTGCACTATCTGCGAAAAGTTTATTCATCATATCACCTCATAAATTCATATTTTAATATTGACATTATATATATTGGAGCTGTTTCTGCTCTTAATACCATATTACCAAAAGTAATTGGTATAAATCCATTATTAAGTAATATTTTTTCCTCTTGGTCTGTAAATCCACCTTCAGGACCTGTTATAACTAATATTCTATCACATGTTTTACTTTTTTGAAGTACTTTTTTAATATTTTCTGTTTTTTCTGATAAACTACAGATTAATTTTAAATCTGCTTCAATATTTATAAATTCTTTTATAGAAATTGGTTTACTAATTTTTGGTATATTTATTCTTTTTGATTGCTCACTTGCTTCTTTACATATCATATTCCATCTATTTATTTTATTATTATTTTCATTTTTAATTAATGCTCTATCTGTATATACTAGTTGAAATTCACTTACTCCTATTTCTGTTGCTTTTTGAAATATATAATCCATTTTTTGTTCTTTTAAGATCGGTATTCCAAGAATTATAGAAATATCTTTATTTTCTATTTTCTCACTACTTATAATATCTAATTCAAAAGGTTTAATATTTTTAATCTTACAATTATATAATATTTCATCAAATATAACTTCAATACTATCTTCCTTTTTCATTCTCATAACACGAGTAATATGAAATATATCTTGATTAGTAAGTTCTAATTTTTTATTTATTGCGAAATATCTTTGCATAACAATCACCTAAAGTTATTTTAACATAAAATAAAAATTATTTATAAAAATATTATTACATGTTATAATAAATGTATACTATATTGAGGGTGAGAAAATGAATGAAGAAAAAGTAAGTATGTTAGAATTATATGGGGAAAATTTAACTAAGAAAAAATATATTACTAATCCTGCGATTGCAAGAGAAACTGAAATAGAAAAGACATTACTTATATTACTAATGCCAGAAAAATCTGCTATATTAATTGGTAAGGCTGGTATTGGTAAAACTGCTATTATTGAAGGTATTAGTTATAAGATACAAAATAAAGATGTTCCTGAAGCTATTAAAAACTTTGAAATAATTAAGATAAATACTTCTTCACTTCTTGGTACTAGTACTAATGATGGTAATGAGGAATTAAAATTACAATTATTATTAAATGAATTAAAAGATAAGGAAAATATTATCTTATTTATTGATGAGATTCATACACTAGTTACTGCTTCTAAAAAAGAAGGTGGTGTTGACTTCATTAATATGTTAAAACCAGGTCTTGATAGAGGTACAATAAAAATAGTTGGAGCAACAACTACTGATGAATATAGTAGATATCTAATAACAGATAAAGCTTTTTTAAGAAGATTTGAGAAAGTTGAAGTTTCAGAACCTAATCAAGAAACTACAGTAAAAATATTATTGGGATCATATCCAAAGATTGAAGCACAAACTGGTGTTAAACTTGCCTATTCAAAATTTATAATTGAGAATATTATGAAGTTTATTGTAAATATGACTTCAGAATATAAAAGAATATATGAGTTGGGTTCTAGATACCCAGATAATTCATTATCATTATTATCTAAAGCATTCTCTTATGCTAAATTTGATAATAGTGAATATGTTACATTTAAACATTTTTATAAAGCTCTTATGAATTGTCAAAGCGTATATCCTGATGTAATCAAAAAAGAAAAGGAAGTATTTATTACTACCTTTAAAGAATATATAGAAAAGGAAAATGTAGATTTAAATGATTATTAAAAGTTGCTAAGCAACTTTTTCTTTTTTTCTTTCTTTTCTTCCCTTCTTATATAATAACTTATTAAAGTTGATTTTATCAACTATTTTAGTTAAATATCTAAACGTATAAGTTGCAATAACTATTATTGCTGCACACAATAGTGAATAACCAATACTTAATACTTCTAGAGAAAAAAAGTCATTAAAGAAACTGTAAAGTAGTACAAATAATAATATTAGTGAATAAAATAGTATTGTTCTACTTTTATTAAATGGTTGACTTATCTTATATATTAAATTAAGACCTACATATATAGTTGCAAATACTGCAATTGTAGATGATATTTCTCTTGGTATTTTAAATATCATAGCTATAATACTAATAATTAATACACAAGATATTATTGTTAAACCTGTTGGTATTGCTCTTTTTAGTATATTCATTAAAAACTTTCCCTTAATCATATCATTGTTAGGTTCTAAGGCTAAAATAAATGCAGGTAAACCTATTACTATTAAGTTTATTATTGAAAACTGTATTGGTTCAAATGGATAATTATATTTTATAAATATAAATAATATCGCAAGTATTATAGAATATAGTGTTTTTGATAGAAATAACGATGCAGAACGTTCAATATTATTAATAATTCTTCTTCCTTCTTTTACTACTTTTGGTAATGATATAAAATCTGAATTCATAAGTACCAAATCAGATACATTTCTAGCTGCATCACTACCCTCATTTATTGCTATACTACAATCTGCTTCTTTAAGTGCAAGTACATCATTAACACCATCACCTATCATAGCAACAGTATGTCCTTGTTTTTTTAATGCTATTATTATTTTTCTTTTTACATCTGGAGTTACTCTAGCAAATATATTATATCTATCAACTTTATCATAATCTAAATCTTCACTACTTAAATCAATAGCATCTTTAATATCCATATTTATATCCGAAGTAATTCTTAGTATTGTATTTAAACTATCACCTGATATTATTACCACATTAACATTTTGTCTTCTAAAATAATCCATTACTTCTTCTGCATTATCTCTAATATTATCATTTACTAATAATAATGCTAGTAAAGTAATATTTTCCGATTTATCAACTTTTACTAGTGCTAATACCCTATTATCATTAGAGTATTTACTAACTATTTTTATATATGTTTCATAATGTTCTTTTAATACATATTCTGGAGCTCCAATGAAATAACTAGTATCACCAAATATAGCACCTGAAAACTTCTTATCTGATGAAAAAGAAAATAATTTATCTGCTTTCCAATTTGAATTATCTCCATATACTTTATTTATTGCTTTATATGTAGCATTATTATCATTTAATACCGTACTTAATGCTGACATAATCTCATTTACTTCATCACCTTTACCATCAATTAATATTACATCTTTTAATGTCATATCTGCTGTTGTAATAGTACCTGTTTTATCAATACATATTGTATCTACTCTAGCTAAATTTTCAATACTATATAATTTTCTAACAAGAATATTATATTTAAATAATTTTACAATACCAATAGCAAGAACTGTACTTGTTAATAATATTAATCCTTCTGGTATCATACCAATTAATGCTCCTACTGTATTAACAATTGATATATTAAAATCATTATTATTTATTCTTAATTGATTCATAAATAATAATATTCCTATAGGTAATATTGCTATTGATATCCATTTAATAATTCTATTTAATGATTTAATAATCTCTGACTTCTTAGTCTTAATTTCACTAGCTTCTTTAGATATTACTGCAGTATAATTATCATATCCAATATTGTGTACTCTCATTTTGCAATTACCAGATACTATAAAACTACCAGATAATAAGAAATCTCCTTTTTTCTTAATAATAGTATTTGCCTCTCCTGTAACTAAAGCTTCATTTACCTCACATGTACCCTCTACTAAGTATGAATCAACTACAATTTGATCGCCTAATTTACCAATTATAATATCATCTAGTACTATTTCACTTATATCAATTAATCTTTCTGTAGAACTTCTTAAAACCCTTGTTTTATTACTTAATATTAGAGATATCTTATCAAGAGCATTCTTAGTTCTTATTTCTTGAATAATACTAATAAGTGTATTTAAAAAAATAGTCCCTAAAAATAATAAATTTTTATATGAACCAGATATTATAATTAATATTCCTAAACCTAAGTTAAGTAAATTAAATAATGTAAAAATATTTGAAAATATTATATTTTTTTTACTTTTTGTTTTAATACTGGTATCATAATTTACTAATCCTTTTTCTACTCTTTGGGTTACATCTTTATTAGTTAATCCAGTTTCAATATTAGTTTCAAATCTTATAATATCACTCATACTGTATACTCCTACTCTATAATTATATCATATTATTATAATAAAAAAGGTCTTTTAGGACCTTTTAATATATTTATCTATTTTATCAAAATCACTTGTTTTTAAATTTGTAGTTGCAAGTTCATCAAACAATGATTTTTGTCTTCTATCAAGTCTATTTGGTATAACTACTTTTAATATTACATACATATCACCAATATAACTTGTTTTAGGATTAGATAATCCCTTACCTTTTATTCTATGTTTATCTCCTGATTGTGATCCTGCTGGTATATTTATTATTACATTACCATATAGTGTTGGTATTTCTTTTTTAACACCTAATACTGCTTCTGTAACTGTTATTGGTAATGTTAAATAAATATCACTATCTTTTCTACTGAATATCTGATGTGGTTTAACTCTAAGTTCAATATATATATCTCCATTAGGCCCACCATTTTCTCCTGCCATACCTTTACCAGCTACTCTTAAATGGCTACCATTATCAGCACCTTTAGGAATGTTTATTACAATATCTTTCTTTGTTTTTATTTTACCTTTACCATTACAGCTATTACATACTCTACTATATGTTTCACCAGTACCATTACATTTAGGGCATGTAGTTCTTGTAACATAAGTACCTAATATACTTCTTTGTTCTCTATTTACTACACCTGAACCATGGCAGTATTCACAGGTTTTAACACCAGATCCACCTTTACCATGACATTCATGACAATTGTCAATAGTATCTACTTTTATTTTAGCTTCAGTACCAAATGCTGCTTCTTCAAAAGATAATTCAAGTATTACTTCAATATCTTCTCCTTTTTGAGCATAATGCCCTCTTTTACTTCCTCCACCAAAACCAAATGATTCAAAGATATTACTAAATATATCAGAATATTCAAAATCTCCAAATCCTTGTGAAAAGCCACTAAAACCTTGTGAAAATCCTCCACCTTGATTATCAAATGCAGCATGACCAAATTGATCATATTGTTGTCTTTTATTTGTATCAGATAATACATCATATGCTTCTTGAACTTCTTTAAATTTCTGTTCTGCATTTTCTTCTTTTGATACATCTGGATGATATTTCTTGGCAAGTCTTCTGAAAGCACTTTTTATTTCTGCTTCACTGGCATTTTTAGATACGTTTAATGTTTCATAATAATCTTTTTTTGCCATACTTGTATTCCTTTCATGATATAAAGTTCTAGATGTCTAGAACTTTATAATTATTATTCTTTTTCTTCGTATTCAGCATCAACTACATTTGGCTCTTCTTTTTTTTCTTCTGTAGTATCACTATTTTCTTCTTGTGCCTTCTTATTTATTTCTTCATATACCTTAGCACCTAAAGCCATTGCCTTTTCTTGTAATTTATCTTTAACTTCTTTAATTTTTTCTATATTTTTTGTTTCTAATTCTTTACGAAGTTCTACAATTAATTCTTCTGCTTCTTTTTTATCATTTTCATCAACCTTATCACCTAAATCTTTAATTGCTTTTTCTGTTGAGAAAATAATTTGTTCAGATTCATTTAGAACTTCTGCTTCTTCTTTTCTCTTTTGATCTGCTTCTTTATTAGCTTCAGCTTCTTTAACCATCTTATCAATTTCTGCTTCAGTTAAATTTGTAGATGCAGTTATTGTAATTGATTGTTCTTTATTTGTACCTAAATCTTTAGCTTTAACATTAACTATACCATTAGCATCTATATCAAATGTAACTTCTATTTGAGGTACTCCTCTTGGCGCTGGTGGTATATTTGTTAATTGGAATCTACCAAGTGTTTTATTATCGGTTGCCATTGGTCTTTCACCTTGAAGTACATGTATATCAACTGCTGGTTGATTATCTGCAGCTGTTGAAAATACTTGTGATTTTGATGTAGGAATAGTAGTATTTCTTTCTATTAATACAGTCATAACATTACCAAGTGTTTCAATACCAAGTGATAATGGTGTAACATCAAGAAGTACTATATCATTAACATCACCAGTTAATACTGCTCCTTGTATTGCAGCTCCCATTGCTACTACTTCATCAGGGTTAACACTCTTACTTGGTTCTTGTCCCAATTCTTTTTTAACTAACTCTTGTATATAAGGTATTCTAGTTGATCCACCAACTAATAATACTTTTTCAATATCTGATGCTTTTAATTTTGCATCTTTTAATGCTTTTCTAACTGGTTCTATAGTTGAATCAGCCAAATCACGAATTAAATCTTCAAACTTAGCTCTAGTCATTGAAAGTTCTAAATGAAGAGGTCCATCACTACCTTGTGTTAAGAATGGTAATGATATTTGTGTTGTTGTAACTCCACTTAAATCCTTCTTAGCTTTTTCTGCTGCATCCTTAATTCTTTGCATAACCATTTTATCTTTAGAAACATCAACACCAGTTTCTTTTTTAAATTCTGCTACTAAATAATCCATAACTTTTTGATCAAAGTCGTCTCCACCTAGTTTATTATTACCACTAGTTGATTTAACTTCAAATACACCTTCACCTATTTCAAGAATAGATACATCAAATGTACCACCACCTAAGTCATAAACTAAAATTTGTTCAGTCTTATTTTGTTTATCAAGTCCATAAGCAAGTGCTGCTGCTGTTGGTTCATTAATAATTCTTTCTACTTCTAAACCAGCTATCTTACCAGCATTTTTTGTTGCTTGTCTTTGTGCATCATTAAAATATGCTGGAACGGTAATAACAGCTTTAGTAACTTTTTCCCCTAAATATTCTTCTGCTGTCTTCTTAAGATCTCCTAATATCATTGCAGATACTTCTTCTGGTGAATATTCTTTACCACCAGCTTTTGTCTTTTCAGCAGTACCCATCTTTCTTTTAATAGAACTAATTGTTTCTGGATTAGTAATCATTTGTCTTTTAGCTGCTGCTCCTACAATTATTTCTCCATTTTTAAATGCTACTACTGATGGAGTTGTTCTTTCTCCTTCTTTATTAGCAATTACTCTTGCTTCTCCACCTTCAAATATACTTACACAACTATTTGTTGTTCCTAAATCTATACCTATTGTTTTACTCATTTTTCATCTCTCCTTCTTCTAATTTATTTACTTTAACCATTGCTGGTCTAATTACTTTATCAACTAAAATATATCCTTTTTGGAATACTTCAGTAATAATATCATTTTCATATTTATCATTTTTATCTGTTGTGACTGCTGCATGATATGTAGGATCAAATTTAGTATTTAATGCCTCTATTTCTTTTAATCCATATTGTTTTAAAAGTTCAATTAGTGATATATGTACCATCTTCATTCCATTTAAGAATTTTGATAATTCATTATCTAATTCTTTACCATCCATATTAATTGCTCTTTCAAAATTATCAATTATTGGTAATAGTTCTAAAATAAGAGGTTCATTAGCATACTTACAGATTTTTATTATTTCTTCATCTTTTCTTTTACGATAATTAATCATTTCTGCTTGAAATCTTAATACTTTTTCTTCTGCTATAGAAAGCTTTTCTTTTAACTCTTCTAATTCTTTATTACTTTTTTCTTTTTTTTCCTTCATATTATTCCCTCTCTATATGTTGTTTAATATATTCTAATATACTAACTACTCTTTCATAATCCATTCTTTTTGGTCCTACTATTGCAATAGTACCTTCTTCTTCTCCTAATTTGTAATGAGTCTTTATAACTGCTGTGTCCTCATTAAACTTACTTTCTTTTCCAATATATATTTTAATACCGCTAGAATCTTCTTCTATTGAATCAATAACTGATTCATCATCAAACTTTCCAAATAATTCTTTTACTTTATCAACCGTATTATACTCTGGTTGATTTAACATATTTATTCTACCAGCTTGATGCATATTATTCTTACCAGTAAACTCATTAAATACTTTATAAAATGCTTGATATATTGTTTCATGCTTTTCTACATATTCACTAATTACTGGTTTTACTTTAAACTCTAAGTTTTCTATAATTTCACTAATAGGAATACCTACTAATAATTTATTAATTACATCGACTACTTTTTTAACTTCACTAAGCAATATTTTTTCTTTAATAACAATATTCTTATTTTCTACATAACCAGTATCAGTAATTATTATTGCTACTAATGTATCATCACTAATTGGTACAACTTCTACTTGTTTTAAACAATTATCTAATACTTTTTTCCCTAGAGACAATGCTGTGTAATCGGTTATCTCTGAAATAATTTCAATACTCTTTTGTATCACATCACTAAGTACTAAAGAATTATTCTTAAATATAGTTTGAAGTTTAAGCATATCCTCTCCAGTCATATCTTTTGGTTTCATTAAATTATCAACATAATATCTATATCCAGATTCACTTGGTACTCTACCAGAAGAAGTATGCGTTTTTTCTAAAAAACCATAATCTTCTAATCTTGCCATTTCTGATCTTACAGATGCACTTGATAATTTTAAACCTTCACATATTGATTTAGATCCAACTGGTTTAGCAGTTTTTATGTAATCTTCAACAATTATTTGAAGTATTTCCTTTTGTCTTTCTGTAATATTAAATCACCTCTTTTTTTATGAACTAAAGACATTATAATATATGTTATTAGCATTGTCAATAGTTGAGTGCTAAAAAAAGAAATATTTTTAATATTTCTCTATTTTTATGTAAATTATTAATTTATTATATAAAACTTTTTATAAAGTTAATTATCGTATCTACTCCAATTATATATGTTGCTAGTGCTGACAATGTAATTAATAGTAATATGGATAATACTATTATTTTCATAACTTTACCTTTTTTCTTTATTGGTTTTTCTGGGATTACACTGTTTTCTACAACTGGTAGTACACTTGTTTGCTCTGCTACTTGTTGTACTGGTTGTGGTGTTATTTGATTTTGTTCTATGCTAGTAGTTTGTTGTAGTGCTGCTGGTTGTATCTCAACAGTTGGGATTGATTGATTTGGCTCTATTACAGTTGTTTGAGGTTGTACACTAGTATTATCTACTGGTGGTGTTACTGTAACTGTTTCTGCTTGTATAACTTGTGCTGTAGGTTCTATTTGTTTAGTTGCATTATCAACTATTATATTTTGAGGTACAGCATTATTTTCTAAAGGTTTTTTTGATTCAGTTATCTCACTTACGCTCTTATTATATGCCTCAGTTATATCAGTTGGCATCTGGAAATTAGAACTAGTTTGAGGTTTAGAAGTGGTACTTAGACTTTCATCTAATATATCATCAATCATATCTTTTTCATTATTCATATCTACATCTCCTAGTATATGAATATAATACAATATATTTATACAATTTGCAACAATTGTTAATATAATCTATTAATTTTTACCACCTATTTTATATGCTGTATCATTTATCATAGTAGTTGGTATATTAAATACTTCAGTAATATTATATAATATTGAATCAATTGCTCTTGGTATTTCTTCTGTTTCATTTATCTTTTTTTCTTTTATATCACCATTAGGCATAACATATATAATTTTTTTTGAACATAATACTATTATTAAATTATTACTTAAGGTATAAAATCTTTTTACTTTTTCAAGATTAGATAGTTTAACTTTTCTAATAATGCTACTATCAGAATCATCGTTTGATTTCTTCTTATCTGTAACAAAGAAAACCATTTTATTTATTGGAGAGTTTTCAAATGCAGAAGGATTAATGTTATCTATTCCTGCAGGTATAACTATTTCTTCTAAAAGTGTATTTGATAAAGCCCTATATCCAATATATTTTAAAGATTCTGGTAATACAATTTTTTTTATTGGATTGCCATATAGACCAAAATTTCTAATACCTTCAAGTCCCTCACTAATAAATACTTTATAAATTTTACAATTTTTAAATTGTTCTTTTGCAATATATTTAGTACCTTCTTCTACAGTTAGTACTCTTTTTCCATTTTCGTCTTCTTCCATTCTATACATGATAATTCTCCTTGCGTTAATTATATTACTTTTTTATATATTAATTGTCAAGTTCATTATAAAGAATATCTGCTAGTATTTTGTTAGAAATATATAGATATTTTTTATTTATTTTTACGTTATCTTTTTCTTTAATTAAATATTTATTTTTTAATAAATACTCAATATTATATTTCTTTTCAAAATCAATATTATATTTTTTATTAAACTCATTTATATTAATACCTTCTATTTTTCTTAAATTAAGCATAATATAATTTTCAATATCTATTTTCTTATTTATTATAGTTTTACTTAATCTATATTTACCATCAATATAGCTTGTTATACTTTTTGTGTTTTCATATCTATAATTATATATATATCCATGTGATGATAGACCAAAACCATAATACTTATCATTGTTCCAATACTTAATATTATGTTTACACTCATATCCTTTTTTACAAAAATTGCTTATTTCATATTGTATATAGTTATTATTATTCAGTAATTCTACTATTTTAGCATATAATTTACTCTCAATATCTTGATCAATATTACTTTCATTATTATTATAAAATTTTGTGTGTGGTTCTATTATTAGTGAGTATACAGATATATGATTAATATTTAATTTTGTAATATATTTAATATCTTTTAAAATACTATTACAATTATTAATTCCAAACATTAAATCAATATTTATATTTTTAAAACCAATGGATTTTGCAAGTTTAATTTTTTGTTTTAAATATCTTTTTGAATATAAACTTCTTCCTAATTTCTTCAGAATATTTTTATTTAATGATTGTACTCCGATACTTAATCGATTTACTTTATTTTTATATAATAATTTTAATTTATCTTCAGTAATATCTTCTAGGTTGCATTCAAAAGTGTATTCATAATCTTTATATAAATGAATTTT
This sequence comes from Bacilli bacterium, assembly GCA_035388245.1. Taxonomy (GTDB): domain Bacteria; phylum Bacillota_I; class Bacilli_A; order RF39; family UBA660; genus DAOOPL01. The sequence continues at coordinate 20,234 of DAOOPL010000007.1, forward strand.
ATTAACTATTTTAAATAGTTTCTTTAGTTCTATAATTGATAAACAAGAAGGGGTTCCTCCTCCAATATATATAGTATTTATTTTCTCATATTTATAATATTTATCTATTTCTTTTGATAAAGCTATTAAATATTTATTAACATATGTACTATTATAATATAACTTAGAAAAATCACAGTAATTACATATTTTATTACAAAATGGTATATGAATATATACTGCATCTATATTAGTTTTCATCAACATTTAGTATAGACAAGAATGCTTCTTGTGGTACATCTACATTACCTACTCTTTTCATTCTCTTTTTTCCTTCTTTTTGTTTTTCAAGTAATTTTCTTTTTCTAGTTATATCTCCACCATAACATTTTGCAAGTACATCTTTTCTAACTGCTTTTATGTTTTCTCTTGCTATTACTCTTTGACCAATTACTGCTTGCACTGGTACTTCAAATAATTGTCTTGGTATTAATTTTTTAAGATTCTCTACTACTTGTCTTCCCCTATTATATGCTAAATCAGCATGCATAATCATACTTAAAGCATCAATTATTTCTCCATTTAATAAAATATCTAATTTTACTAAATTACTTACTTTATAATCACTAATTTCATAATCAAATGATGCATAACCTTTTGTAAATGATTTTAATTTATCAAAGAAATCATATACTATTTCTGCAAGTGGCATCTCATAATGAATATTTACTCTTTTTTCATCTATATAATCCATATTTATATAAATGCCTCTTTTTTTCTGACATAATTTCATAACATCACCAATATATATATTTGGTACAAAAATACTTGTTTTAACATAAGGTTCTTCTATTTTTTGAATCTTCTGCCTGTCTGGCATTTTACTAGGATTTTCTATCATCTGCTCTGTATTATCTGTTAGAAATAGTTTGTATATAACATTAGGTGATGTAGCAATAATATCTATTTTATATTCTCTTTCTATTCTTTCTTCAATTACATCCATATGTAACATTCCTAGAAATCCACATCTATATCCAAAACCAAGTGCTGTAGATACTTCTGGTTCAAATGTTAATGAGGCATCATTTAATTTTAATTTATCTAAAGCATCTTTTAAATCATTATATTTATTAGATTCCAGCGGATAAATACCTGAAAATACCATTGGTTTAATTTCTTTTAATTTAATTAATGGTTTAGTGATAGAATCATTACTATGTATAATTGTATCCCCTACTTTTACATCTGAAATACTTTTTATACTTGCACATATATATCCAATTTCTCCAGTTTGTAATTTTTGTTTGGATTCTATGTTAGGTGTGTGCAATCCAAGTTCAATAATATCATATACTGCATTAGTAGACATTAGTCTAATCTTATCACCTTGATTTATAACACCATTTACTACTCTAATAAGAAGTATTACTCCCTTATATGGGTCAAAGTAACTATCAAATATTAATGCTTGTAATTTGTTATTAATATTACCTTTAGGATATGGTACTTTAAGTATTATTTCTTCTAATAATCTATCAATACCCTCACCTGTTTTAGCACTTGTTAATATAATATCTTCTTCTTTAAACCCTAATGTATCAATAATCTCTTTCTTAATACTATCAATATCTGCATTTGGTAAGTCAATCTTATTAATAACAGGTATTATTGTTAAATTGTTTTCAAGAGCAAGATAATAATTAGATAATGTTTGAGCCTCTATTCCCTGTACTGCATCAATTAAAAGAATTGCACCATCGCATGCTGCAAGTGATCTAGATACTTCATATGAAAAATCTACATGCCCTGGGGTATCAATTAGATTAAGAAAATATTCTTCATTATTATATTTATACTTTAAAGATGCATTATTTAGTTTAATAGTAATGCCTCTTTCTCTTTCTAAATCCATAGAATCAAGTACTTGTGCTTTAATATTTCTATCTGTTAATGCCCCTGTTTTTTCAAGTATTCTATCTGCTAGTGTGCTTTTCCCATGATCTATATGTGCTATTATACTAAATACTCTTATATTTTCTTGTTTCATATTTGCCCCTTAATTAATTTTATAAACTCTTCTTCTAAAGTCTCTTTATTATAATTATTATATTTTTTACTATATTTCAGTGCCCTTCTATTTGATATTTTATAAAATATATTAT
>DAOOPL010000008.1:0-22223 GCA_035388245.1 Bacilli bacterium
AATCTTCTACTCCTACTATTTTATCACTAGATATACCTGCTAACTCAAGTCTTACTAATATATCTAAATATCTTGTACCCGCAACAATTATTTGATTAATATCATCATCTTTTAAGTACTCAAAATCCGTATCATATATCCAAGATATATCTTCACTACCATGTTTTTTATCTTTAGAATCAGTAACAAATAATATTACTAATTTTTTACCCTTTTCTTCTTTTATATAATTAAACATTCTTGAACATGATATTGGATTTTGATTTTTAGAAAGCATTGTAATTACTTCTTTATCATGTATTTTTCTTCTATCTACTCTATCTTTTTTTAATCTTGTTTCTTTAAATGCTTTATAAATATTTTCATGCGATAATCCATATAGTCTTGATACTACTATTGCTGATAACATATTATATATATTAAAAATGCTATCTGATATTAATTCATAAACATAATTTTTATTATTTTCTTCAATAATAAATAGATTATTCTCTTTATCTATTTTAATAACACTAAAATCTGACTTTGGTGACTTAAAGTTACAATTACTACACTTTGCTTTACCAATATGATGATAGTGTCTATATTCATATACCAATTTATTTTTACATTTAGGGCATACGCTAATGTCTTTTACAATATCATTATATTTATTATTATCACCTTTTACAGAAAAATATATTTTTTTATTTTCTTTACCTAAATTAATTGATATTAAATCATCAGCATTTAATATTAGTACTGTTTCTTTTGGTAATCCTTCATTTAGTTTTTCTAAAATAAATTCACTATGTCCGTTTCTTTTTATCGAATCTCTAAATAGATTTGTACATATTAAATAATTTGGAATTATATCTTCAAACGTATATTTTGATGCTCTTTCATCGATCTCAAATATTCCAACCTCTTTATGTACATTTCCTAAAATATTACTTTTTTGAATTAAAGAAGATGCTATACCATAATTTAAGTTTGAACCTTTTGAATTATTTACTGTGCTAATATGATTTTTTCTAAATATATCATTAATAAAATTAGACACACTTGTCTTACCATTAGTACCCGTAACCATAATTATTATATTTGGCTTTTTAATTATCTTTAGAAAATTAGGGCAAAGTTTTAAAGCAATTTTGCCTGGTAGATTAGTACCTCTTTCATTAAAAAATAATCTTGTTATAGCTTGTACTATTTTTGAACAATACAAAGCAAAAAAGAATCTAAATGTTTTTTTCATTATATCACCAATATAATTATAACATTAAATTAAAAAGACTACAAATAAGTAGTCATATTTTTATTTGGCGTCCTGTAAAGGATTCGAACCTTTGACCCTCGCCTTAGAAGGGCGATGCTCTATCCAGCTGAGCTAACAGGACAACGCTAACATTATATAATAATTATATAAAAGTTTCAAGTATAAAAAATAAAAAACACAGATATTACTGTGTTTCTTCTCCTGATTTTAAAACTGCATTTGCAAATGGAAGTATTGAATTTAGTTTTTCACTAAGCATTTTTTCTTTTTCTTTAAGTTCAATATCTTTTTCTCTTAATTGTTTTTCTTTTTCTTCAAGTGCTATTGCTTTTTTATCTGTACTTTCAACAAGTTCTTCTAAGAATTTTTCATCTTCTAAAATTCTTGCTTTTTCTTCTTCAACATTCTTTTCCTTCTGATTAACTTTTTCTAATCTATTTGTTAATCTTTCAATCATTGCAGTAACTAACTCATCTTCATCTGCCTGAATTTCTTCTTTTGCTTGAAATATATCTGACTTTGGAAATGATATTGTATTATCTATTGATTTTGGTTTAGTTAATTCAAATATTTCATCAATATTTACATTATTTTTAAACACTGGCTTTTCTTCTTTTATTTCTAATGGTTTTTCTTCAATTACTGGTCTTTCTACTTCTTCCATAATCGGTTTTGGTATTTCTTCTATTTCAATTTTTTGTTCTTCAATAATTGGTATTTCTTCTGAAAAATTATTTTTTTCATACAAGTTAGATGTTTCCTCTTGTTCATTAGACAAAATTGGTTCTGAAACAGTATCTTGAGTAAGTGCTAGTTCAATTTCTGCAATAAAATTATTAATATATAATTTATTTAGATCTTCCAAATCACTTTTTATTGATTTATAAATATCTTCTTTATATTCAAAAAATAAAGCAGATAATTTTTCTTCATTATATAAATTTGCTTCTTCTAAATTATTAGTATAAGCATTTACTACATTTTCTATTTCAGAATTATCATCATTTTCTTGAAAAAAAGGTATTCTTTTAATATTTACTATTTCTAAATATTTCTCATATAGTAATTTCTTTAAACTTTCAACAAATTTTGCTTTATCTTCTTGTGTATCTAGTTCAGCTTTACTTAATTTATCATTTATTTTTTTAATAAATTGTTCATTTACATCATCAACATTCCTTAAATCTTTTACACAGTATGATTCTAACACTTTAAATATCTTATCAGATAACAATTCTTTTGACTTAACAGTTAACTCATTAAAATCACTTTCATAATTTGATAATGTAACTAATCCCCCTACTAATACTGTAGTTCTGTTTTCTATTGAATTTTTTGTTCTTGATAGTATATCTCTATACTGATTATTACTTTCGCTAATTTTTTCTTGCAAACCTTGTAATATATCATTCATCACTATCACCCCTTTTTTCTTCTTCAACACTTTCTGATTTATTTTGCATATCATTTAAGCTCTTAATTAGAGGCATCATATTTAAGAAGATAACATCTGCTTCTGCTAATTTATTATTTAATTCTAACTCTTTTTCTTTTAATTGCATTTCTAACTTACTTAATAATTCTTGCTTATCAAGATTCTTTTCAATTAATTCATTTACTTTCTCTAACTTTTTATCTATCTCACCTTTGGTTTGCTTTAACTCTTCTTCTACTCTTGATAGCTTTTCTTCTTTAGTATTTAAACTAAGTACAACCTTATTATATAAAGTCATATCATCATATTTATCAAATGCACTGGTATCTTTCTTTTCTTTCCCATTTGATAATATCTTATCAATATCAATATCTTCAGATTTAATTTCTTCAGTAGAACCAAAAATATTCATATCATTTATATCTTCTAATTTCTTTACTTCAAAATCAAAATCTTTCTCATTCATACTACTCACCCTCTCTTTATCTTTATCTAACTCATTAATTAATATTTCAAGATACTTAATATCACAATCCTTAATTAATTTATCAATTTTACTCTTTATTTTTTCTTTAGACTCGTCAATTAATTTTTTTATTTCTGCAACTATAAACTCATTTTCTTTAACAATAGATATTATGTTTATATCTATATATCTATTTAAAGAAGAATACACATCACCTAAGTTAATATCTTCATCTAAATTTAATTGATTTGAATCTTTGTTTTTATTATACTCACAAATATAGTCTTTATTTACTTCTTCAATTTCGATTTTTTTACTATAAAAGTTTTCAATAAAATATTCATTTGTTACTTGTAATGCTAATGAATCTACAAATAATTTGCGTTTTATTTTTTTGATAATTTTTTCTTTTATTTCATTAGTAATATTACTTCTAATTGTTTCTTCACTTATGTTAAAACTAAAAAGTAAGTTACTTAAATCTTCTGCTAAAACATATATTTCTGAATCAATTATTTTATCTAATTCAGTATTAATAATTTGTTCATTATAGGCACTACATTTAAGTAAAATATCATTCTTAGTCTTTTCAATAATACTAAGTATCACACTGATCCTCCTTATTAATATACCCCTTTAGCATACTATAAACATTCTATCACAAAAATAAATAAAATAAAACACTATTTTCTTCTTTTTAATAAAATAATTTCATAAACTATTATTGTACTTATTGAAACCATAGTAATTAAAAATCCTAAAATTATTTTTTCTGGATAATATACCAATTTTATATTATTTACTCCTTTATTTAATTTATAACCTAATAATGCATCTCCAATTTTAAATGTACTAACTCTCTTATTGTTAATGTACACTCTCCATCCATTATCATATGGTATTGATGTATACATAGTCATTTCTTTTGGTACTTCTATAGTACCAGTAATTGTACTGTTTTTGAATTTCTTAATTTTGAATTCATACTTATTTAAAATATTATAAGCTTTAATAAAATTATCATCATTTACTGCATATACAAAAGCTTGTAAATAATTTTCATTCTTATCTTTAAAATGAATAGTAAAGTTAATATCTTTACTAATATTCTTAAGTTCAATAATATATGGTTCATTAGGAGAAAAATATCTATAATCATCTTCTCCAATTATAATATATTCTATATTTGAATTATAAAAATACGCATATATATTTTTATTATCATTATTCTTATATGTTAATACTATTTCATTTTCAATTCCATCTTCAGCAAACTCAAAATTAATATATTCTCCATTAGTACTGCTAGTTGTACACCCACTTATAGTGTCCAAATACATTCTATCAAAAACATCATAAACACCTGTTGAACTTTGAATAAAACTACTTTGATTTATAAATGGATTAATATCATAAGTAATCCAGTTTTTTATATTATTATCTACAGGGAACATAATTGGTAAATTATATTTATATTTATATATATTATTTTTACTAGTTATATATTTAGAATAATACTTATTGTTATCAAGATTACCAATAATATATTTTAATGCATGCATACTATTATATACTGGAGTCTGCATATTATAATAATAACTATTAATATTATTACCTGCTAAGCCAAGGCTTCTTTCTAGTCTAGATAAGTTCTCATATGCCATTGATGAAAATGTAGAAATACCATTATATCCAACATAAGCTCCATCATTATATGTCATGTAAGTTTCTTGTTCTACTCTATAAAAACTATTATCTTTTTGTTTTAACTTACTTAATATTAATTCATTATTTTTATATTTATCAATATAATCAGATGCTTTTTGATTAATATTTAAATTATAACCACATGCTACTAACATTTCTATTGCAATTATTCCATATATAAACATATATACATACTTTAAACTTATAATTTCAAATTTATAAGTTATATATATAATTGTATAAATAGTAAGTAATATTGTATTTAATAAAAACATTGTACTACTTAGGTTCTCAAAATATGTTATTTTTAATGTTATTAATGCTGCCATTAAAAGTAAATATATAGCTATTACATAAATATATTTAATGTACTTAATATTAATAACTGATTTATAAGAGATTGTACATAATAAGAATATATATATAAATGAATACCTATATGGTAAATCATTAGGTACATGAAATGCATGCCAAATAAAATCTAATGCCTTTATTTCAAAACTTGTAATAAATACTAATAACAATAATGCATATATTATTTTTTCTTTAATTGAAATCTTTTTATTTACAAAAAATAATAATACTAGCGGTAAGATAATCACACTACTACTTACATTTGGAAGTGGTAATAAATCACTTGCAAATACAGTAGGTTTAACACCTGCAAAATGATTTGCAAAAAACTTAAGTAAAGAAAAGTTATATTCAATTATAGTTGGAAATATATCGTGTGTTGCAGATATAGATCTAAGTGCATAATACATTGGTATTAATAATACTGCTACTAAACCAAATGATAATAGTGATCCAATAAAGAATCTTAAACATGCTTTATAAAATGAATATAATCTAAATTTATTTTTAATAAAATAATATGCAAAAAAATACATTACAGAAAATATACATATCATATATCCAATAAAATAGTTAGAAAATAACATAATTGATAAAAAACATACATATTGTTTTATTTTCCCTTTATCAATTATATTTTCAATGCCCATAACAATTAATGGTAAGAATACCATACCATCTAACCACATTAAGTTCCAATAATATGCTGCAAAATATGCAGAAAGACCATAAGCTAAACCAATTGCTATTAAAAATACATTGTCTTTTTTAAATTTCTTTTTTAAATAATATGCCATAAATGTAGCAGATAGTACTGATTTTAATCCTATTATTAGAGAAAATGCTATTAGAATATGTTCTCTTTTAAATAAGAAAAGTAAAATATTTAATGGACTAGATAAATAATTTAAAAAATTCCTATAATATGGTATACCGAGTCCTATATTATATGAATATATAAGATTACTACCATCTCTAACTTTATCATATAACTCACTTAACATTGGACCATATTGATGATAAAAATCAACAGCTAATAAAGAATTACCACCAAATGGTAATGCTCTATGCATTAAATAAATAATACAAACAACTGCAAAAGAAATAAGGAATGTAAATAATACAAACTTATTATTTCTTATTTTATCTTTCATATAATCACCATCTTCATTTTAACATACAAAATAATTAAATAAAATAAAAATATCAACTTTTTGATTGATATTTTCCATCTTTCGTAGATATTATTATGTTATCATTTTCATTAATAAATAGTGGCACTTTTGTTATTAATCCGTTTTCTAATACTGCATCTTTTTGTGCTCCTGATGTTGTATTACCTTTTACTGCTTGATCTGTATTAATAACCTTATACTCTATCTTTTCTGGTAAGGTAATAGCTAATAACTCATTACCATAATATTTTAACTCTACTACTAAACCTTCTTTTAAATACTTAATTTCATCTTCTATTTTATTTTTATTTATCTCTACTTGTTCATAAGTATTAACATCCATAAAATAATATATATTTGATGAATTATATAAATATTGCATTTCTTTTTTATCAATATTTGCTTTAGCTATTTTTATATTAGTATTATATGTATTTTCTGTAGTAGAACCTGTTCTTAAATTTTTTAATTTGATTCTAACAAATGCCGGACCTTTACCAGGTTTAACATGTTGAAACTCCATAATTAAATAGATATTCCCATCCATCTCTATTGTCATACCATTTTTTATATCATTTATATTAATCATTTATCTCACCTTTAAAAAAATAAGCTTATACTTATTTTTCCTCTTTATGTAATGTAGTTTTCTTACAAAATTTGCAAAACTTATTTAACTCTAATCTATTAGGATCATTCTTCTTATTTTTAGGAGTCGTATAGTTTTTTTGTTTACAAACAGTACATACTAAACTAATAACACTACGATTTTCATTCTTTTTAGCCATTTTTCTGCCTCCTTTTGACACAAACTACGAACATTATATCAAAGTTTTATAAAATATAAAAGATAAAATTATAAATTTTATCTATTTTAATAAAAAAAGATATTTATATATCTTTATTCTGTTGGTGGTACATATGTACCAGTTATACCACTTGTGTTACAAGTAGAAGATGTTATTTCTGTTAAATCAGCACAGTAACCATTCATATCTATATCTTTAAAATCTCCATCTGCATCAGGTGCCAATGTAACAGTATATGCACCAGAACCAGCAGATGCTACAGTTAAATCGTACTGATCAGCATCTAAATCATAATTTGCTTCCTGACCAGTTCCATCATACGTATCTAAATCTCCCTGTAATGAATAATAATCAATTTGTTTTAATACCATTCTATATGATGCAGCAAATGCGTCTTGTCTAGATTTATTTATTATTTGAGTAACTTGTGGTACTGCAATTAAAAGGATTATTGCAAGTATTACAATTACTGCTAAAAGTTCAATTAACGTAAAACCTTTTCTATTCTTCATATATTAATACCTCCCTTCTACTATAGATAATAATAACATAACTAATTTTTCTAGTCAACATTTTTATTTAGTATTGTAATGTATTTTTGTCCATACTTTTTTTCTTTAATAACACTATAATTACTATTATTAATTTTTATATTATGTTCACATATAATTATACCATTTTTAGTTAATACATTAATATCACTTATTAACTCTAAACATTTATCTAACAATGTTTCACTATAAGGGGGATCTAAAAAAATTATATCAAATTTAATATTTTCTTTTTCAAAAATTTTTAATTGAAGAAGTGCATCACTTTTTATTAGTTTACACTTGTTTCCCACTTTTAAACTAATAATATTTTTTTTAATAATATTTATTGTAGTATTATCTACGATATATGCATATGCTGCTCCATTACTTAGTGCTTCAAATGCAAGTGCTCCACTACCACCAAATAAATCTAAGACTACTGCATTTTTTAAATAATCATTTATAGTTGCAAATAGTGATTCTTTTATTCTATTCATTGTTGGTCTTGTAATACTTTTATCTGGTAATTCAATATTTTTTCCTTTATATATTCCACTTATTATTTTCATATATACCTCTAATTACCCCAATTAATATTATCTGGTTTAGTTCTTTTATCATTATTAATAATTTCTACTATTTTACCACTATTCATTTTTAATACTCTATCACCTATTGCAGCAATACCTGGATTGTGTGTAACAATTAATATAGTTGTACCATAAATATTATTTACATCTACAAGTGATTGTAATATCTTTTTACCAGACTTTTCATCAAGCGCTCCTGTTGGTTCATCACAAAACATTACTTTTGGTTTTTTTATTAATGCTCTTCCAATTGCTACTCTTTGTTGTTCTCCACCAGATAATTGATATGTATATTTTTTCTCATGTCTTTTTAAATTTAAATCATGCAATATTTTCTCTAATAACTCTTTATTGTGTCTTTTAAACTCACCAATCATTATATTTTCTTTTACATTTAGATGCTCTAACAGATTATAAGTTTGAAATATAAATCCCAAATTATTTTTTCTAAACTTAGTTATTTTTCTATCTCTAAATTTTGCAATATTCTTAGTATCATATAATATTTTACCTGATGTTACAGTATCTAAACCAGAAATTACATTTAATAATGTGGTTTTACCAGATCCAGAAGGGCCTAATATTACTAATATTTCTTTTTCTTTAATATCTAAAGATATATTGTCAAGAGCATATACAATATCTTTACCTTGCATATACTTTTTTACTACATTTTTTATTTCTATAATGTTTTTCATATTTTACTCCCTTTTTAATGCTACTGATAAAGATATCTTATTTAATACTCTTTTAGATAAGTATATTGCAATATAATATCCAATTAATAGCCCTAATAAACCTATAAAAGCCTTTGTAAATGATATTGATACTGGTATTGCAATATCTATATCCTTTGTTATTTGACTTACTATCCACTTTAATAATGATATCATAGCAGGTATTGCCAGTAGATAAGAAATTATTACAAATGGGGTATAAATATTCAATACTATTTTACTAATAGTCTTATTATCATATCCCATTACTTTCATAAGAGATATTATTTTTTTATTTTCTTCAACAACAATATTTGCAATAACTGTAATAATAATTAATGCCATTAAAGATGCAAAAGATATTATTATATATATTGTGCCATTATAACCTTTTAATTGATTTTCCATATTTAATCTTAAATCATCGATTGCAAATATACTCGATATTCTAATTTTTTCATCATCAGACAACTTACTAGTATTTTTATATTTATTATTAGATGTATATTTCATATTATATGAATTAATATTAATATTTAATTTATTACATAGTTTACTTCTTGATACAATTCCACTTATACCCATAAATGAATTATCAATATCTTTAATAACATATGTATATTCTTTGTTATTATAATTAAATATTACTTTATCTCCAATATTTACTTTTAATATTTCTTTTAAATTCTTATTTATTATTATCTCATTATCTTTTAACTCTTCTTTTAATATTAATTTATTGTTTTCATTTTTAACTTTATAATATTTATTATTACTATCCATACCACTTATATTTACAGACTCGTTCTTAACATCCTTTTCTTTATTATTAATAATTACTTTTACTGCTTTCATATTTATCTCTAATATATTATCATCTTTTTTATCAATATCTGTTTGTGGTGATATGTATCCAACCATATATTTAAAATTTAAATTATTAAAACTTGTTTTAACAAGAGAATTAAATAAATTCATACCAATTAATGTAAGTACAATAAGCATACCAGTTGAAAAAGAAGTTATTATAATAATTATCAATTTACCTATTGATCTAGATAATAGTTGATATTTAAACTTTGATTTAAATTTCATTCTTCTGGTTATTAAAGAGATCAACTTACTAAAAATATTAATCTTTAAATTGCTACCTTCTCTAAGTAAATATAATGGTTTTTTCCTAAGCATAAATAGTGCGATTAAATAACTAAATATTGATAAGAAAATCATTGGTATAAATATAGATGTAGTTAAATACTTAATAGTACTTGCTTTACTAATAATTGGTATACTAAAGAAGCTTCTAAACATATCTATTTGATATGGACTAATTAATAATGATATTAGATATCCCAAAATTCCCCCAATTAAAGTACCAAATACAATATAAACTAAATAACTAATAGCTATTTTATATGATTTATATCCTAAAGATTTCAATATTCCTATTTGCATCTTCTCATCATCAACTCTTTTTTTATTAATAACTATTATTATTAATCCTGATATTGATAATAATAAATATAGAAAATATTCAGCAAATATTCTATCTGATTTTATTTCTGCTTTTAATGATTCTACTCTCACTTCTCTAATAATATTCATTGGACTTAATACTATGCTTTCTTTTTTATTTTCTGCTACTTGATATGGCAAATTATTTTTAATATTAAATAATACTTTCTTTTGTGAATTAATATTATTTCTATCTATAAATCTACCAATATAATCTGATTCTTGTATCCCTTCGAATTTATCAAAACCTTCTTTTGTTAAATATAATATAGTATGATGTTTTACATCAAAAAATGGTGTACTAAAAGACAGTATTGGATATATATATTGTGGTGCATATGCAATACCTGTTATTTTATAATTAGTACTATTAATCTTATAATTATCATTAATATTAAGATTATTTTCTTTTGCAAATGTTTCTAATATAGTAATTTCATTACTACTGTTTGGCATAGTTCCCTTAACTAAATATGGTTTATTTATATTCTTATTTGTATCATTATATACTGCTTTATAAATATATCTATTTTCTCCAAAAGATTTTGAATACTCTTTTTCATAAATAAAATTATATTTACTTGCAGTCTTATCTAGTTTTTCTTCCTGCTTTTCTTCATATGCATTATATTTAATAAATATAAAATTTAAATTATTTTTTGTTATATCATCTAAACACTTGTTTATTAAACAAGTTTTATATAATAATAATAATTTTTTTTCTTCTTTTGTTGCATATTTAAATTTTGTTTTCTCTAATTTTACTATTTCCATAATAGAATAATCTTCTTCAAAATCTACTTGTGGTATAAAACTAAAATCTTCTACCTTTTGATTACTTAAATATAGTTTATAACTATTTTCTAACTTATCTAATGCCATACTCATAGTAGAATATATAGTTGTAGATAATATTATTATTAATATTAATGCAAAAGTTTGAATTTTTCTTTTTCTTAGGCCTTTAAAGGCATTAATTAGTAAAAGTCTCATATTATCACGCCCATTCTATATTTTCTGCATCTTGTACTTTATTATTTTTATAAATATCTGTTATTTTACCACTGTTCATTTTAATAACTGTATTTGCTATTTTAGCAATACTAGGATTATGTGTAACAATAATAATAGTAGTTTTATATTTGTTATTTATATCCTGTAGTACTTTTAAAACCTTTTTACCAATCTTTTCATCAAGCGCTCCTGTAGGTTCATCACAAAATAATACCTTAGGATTTTTTACAAGTGCTCTTGCTATTGCCACTCTTTGCATTTGCCCACCTGATAATTGATATGGAAATCTATTTTGCATATTTGATAAACCTACTAAATCTATTACCTCAGATACATTAAAAGGATTATTAGATAATTGATATCCAAATTCAATATTTTCTTTTACAGTAAGATTTGGAATTAAATTATATGTTTGGAATATAAATCCTAAATAATCTTTTCTATATTTAGTGTGTTTTTCATCATTATATAAATCTATTCTATCATTATTAAAATATATCTTCCCAGTATATTCATTATCAATACCTGATAAAACATTTAATAATGTAGATTTCCCAGATCCGGAAGGTCCTAAAATTACTACCATTTCTCCTTCTTTAATATCTAATGATATATTACTTAATGCTTCTACAGATTCATCATATAATTTGTATTTCCTATATACATTTTCTAATTTATAAATGTTTTTCATGTTTCCTCTTCCTACAATATTATTTGCTATTTCTTTTATAAACCCTCATATAAAAAAATATAAATAAGTTTATACTTACTTATATATATTATATCACAAATAAAAAAGATACATTAGTATCATTAAAATAAATCATTAAAGTCAATATCGCCTTTAACAACTTGACCAGTATATTCTATCTTCTTAGAGAATGCCATTATTGGTAAGAATATATATGGTAAGAATATTAATCCTATTGCAAATGGTATTGGTTCTTTATTACCATAAGCTCTTACAAATTTAATCATATATGTTACATTAAATAATAATGCTGCTAACCAACCAATATATGGTATTGCTGATAAACAAAATGCACATATATAATACCATTTATATCCAACTATATCTAACATTGTAATTATATTTAATATAGGTATTATTGCATACCAACCTGTTCTTCCTGCTTTAACAAATAACTTCCACATTGATATTATGCAAACAATACCAACAGCTAAAGCAATAATACTAAATATAATAATCATTACTAACCATACTCCTGCAAGTGCTGAAAATGCTGTGGCACCAACAACTGCATTACTATAGTCATAATTATAACCGTAATTCATAAACTACCTCCTTTCTTCATATATTATTCACCTTTTAGGGAACTTGTATATTGGAGGGACATCTGTTATGGTCTTTTTATCTTCATCTGATAATTTAATTATAGCATCTATTACAGAATTTGCAACTAAATTATCACTATTAGAATATTCAACAAGATCTTTTTTAATATCAACAATTAACCCAAGACTTCTAATGTATAATTCAATAATATATAGTTTTAACTTATATGCTGAATCATCATAATCAGACTGTTTAGACTCTTTTAATGAATCAACTAATTGAGAAAGCCTTTGTCTTACTATAACTAATTTCATATCATTAATCTTATATTTATTTGAAATACTAATATTATTAGAATATATGAATATACTTTTTTTATTTTGATTATATGTAGATAATATTAATTCGTTTTCTAATACTAAACTGATATATGCTAATTTGTACTTTTTATTTATTAACATATTTTTTAAATTAATATCTTCTGTTTTATTTATTGTTTTATTTAATAAATATAAAAAACCAGATTCAATACTATAACTAATTGCATTTTTAACATATTTACTAATAAAATATTCTTCATCTTTACTACTTAATTCTTTTTTTACAATCATATCAATAATTTTACTATACTCATCATTATTCTCAATATTTCTAACAACTTTAATTCCAAGCATATTCTCTATTCTCTCAAATATTTCTGAAATATATTTATTATCAGAATTCATAAAATAATTTTGTTTCAATTTGGTTATATTTTCATTAAAGTCTATATCACTTAAATATATTTTATTTAATGTACTTTCTTCAAATTTTCTTAATTTATTTAATTCAAAAATTAAGTAATTATATTCCTTTGTTTTTATTTTATTTTCAAGTTCAAGGTGTAACAATTCATCATATATTATTCTAATATATGTAGATATAATAATTAATTTACTATATTGTTTATCCATATTTATCACCTACCTAAAAATAAATGCAATACTTAGTAGTATTGCATATTTTAATAACTTCTTTTGTTTCTTAAAAAATTTGGTATATCTCCGTCATCATCATCATCATCTGCTTCTTTTGCTTTATTTTTACTACTTACATCATAATCTAAAATTTCTTCTTTTCTATTTGCTTTTTCAAATCCTGTTGCTATAACTGTAACAATTACTTCATCATTTAAATTTTCATTAATAACTGCTCCAAATATTGTATTAATATCTGTATTAGCTGTTTTTCTAACTACTTCTGCTGCATCTTCTGCTTCAAATAAAGTTAGATTAACACCACCAGTAATATTTACAATTGCATCAGTTGCTCCTTGTATATTTGTTTCAAGAAGAGGACTAGAAACTGCTTGCTTAGCTGCTTCTATTGCTCTATTTTCTCCAGTTCCTAAACCAATACCAATAAGTGCATTACCACTTTTTTCCATAACTGATTTTACATCAGCAAAATCAAGATTAATTAATCCTGTTACTGCTATTAAATCTGATATAGATTGTACACCTCTATGAAGCACATTATCTACTTCATGGAATGCTTCAATCATTGGAGTAGATTTATCAATTATTTCTTTTAATCTATCATTTGGAATTACTATTAATGTATCAACATGATTCTTTAACTCTGCAAGCCCTGATATTGCCTGTGCCATTCTTCTTTTTCCTTCAAAAGTAAATGGCTTTGTAACTATTGCTACAGTTAATGCACCAAGTCCTTGAGCTATCTCTGCTATTACAGGTGCTGCACCAGTACCTGTTCCACCCCCCATGCCACATGTTAAAAATACCATGTCAGCACCTTTTAACATTTCTTCTAAATCTTTCTTAGATTCTAATGCTGCTTCTCTACCTATATCAGGCATTCCTCCAGCACCTAAACCTCCAGATATTTTAGAACCTATCTGTACTTTTTTCTCGGCTTTAGAACTATTTAATACTTGTAAATCAGTATTAACTGAAATAAATTCAACACCTCTAACCCCACACTCTATCATACGGTTAACAGCGTTTCCACCGCCACCACCGACACCAACAACTTTAATTTTAGCCAACTGATCAACAGGCATTCCAAACATAATACTTCCTCCTTAACTCTGAAAAAAATAATCGATTATTTTACTAACAAATGAACTATTACCATTTTTACTCTTTTTATAATCCAACATATTAATAATATCCTCTTTACTAAACATTGTATAATCTTTTGCCCTTAATTTCAACTTAAATATAAAAAACTTAATTGCTCCTAGTGCAGAAATATACTTATTTTTTCTTATTCCAATCTCATTTAAATTATATGTAATACCATTTTTAAATACATCTTCTACCACACTTGTAAACTCTGGTATATCTGCTATACCTCCTATAACCATTATATAACTAATTTGTTTATTTGTTAATACTTTTAATTCATTTTTAGAAATATTTAATATTTCAACTAGCCTTTTATTAATAATTTCACTCAATTCAAACTCATTAATTCTAATCTTTTTACCATTAACATCAATTGTTTCATATACTTCTTCTTTGCTAGTAAACTTTGGATTTGCAATACCAAAATTTTCTTTAATTCTTTTAGCTTCTTTCTTAGTTGTATAAAACACATATGCTATATCTTCATCAATTACTTTAGAGCCAATATTAATAATAGTATTATTAGTAACTATACCTTTATTAAATATTGATAAATTAGTTTTTGACTTTCCAATATTAATAACACCACATACTTCTTTTTCATAATCATCTCTTTTAATTTGTTCAAAGTCTGCAACTACATCTAAGCATATATCAATTACTTCTATACCAGAATTTTCAACAGCACCAACTATAGAAAGCACATTTGATTTAGGAACTGTAATTGCCATAAGTCTTACTGATAATTCATCACACATTTTGCCTTTAGGATCTTTTACTGTCTCTAACTTAGTATCTTCTTTATATATATTAAAATCAATGGGTATTGTAGATACTAACTCCATATTAGGTTGTACAATTCCTTCTACTGCTTTATTTACTAGTTTTATAATAGTACTTCCATCCACAATATTATTTTCTGTATCTACTTTTATTTTCTCAGATAATATATTATATTCTGCATTATTACTAGGTATTGTTACAATTGCTTTATCAACTTTAACCCCTATTTTTTCTTCTATCTCTAATAATGCTAATTTTATTTGAGTAATTTCAGCATCTTGATCAACTACTAAACCATTTTCAATACCTTTTGATTTAACAGAAGATACTGCAAGTATATTTACTTTATCTTGAAAATATTCACCAACTAATACTCTAGTTGTATCAAATCCAATATCAATACTAGCAAATATTTTCTTCATATCAATATCTCCTTTACTATTTTCTACTTAATTATACTACATAATTAATAAATTTCAAATAGTATGAATAATTATTTTATTGACATATTAATATTTTCTAGTATAATTAACTTGCATGAACTTAATGCAGCATTATTTGAATTATGTAACGCGTTTGTTACCAAAGGGATATAAGTAGTCTTTGGCTGCAAAGATGAAAATATTGAACAAACACCCTATATAATGGCAAATAATCCTTGAGTTATGTAATATATAAAGGAGGAAAAATGGCAAGATATACTGGACCTGTAAATAAAAAAAGTCGTAGATTAGGTTTTTCTATATTAGAAACTGGTAAAGAATTAGCAAGACGTCCTTTTGGACCTGGCCAACATGGTAAAACACCTAAAAGAGGTAAACCATCTAACTATAAAATTCAATTATTAGAAAAACAAAAATTAAGATTTATTTATGGAGTTAATGAAAAGCAATTTAGATTAACATTTGATAAAGCTGGTAAGTTAAAAGGTATGCATAGTGAGAATTTCTTAAAACTACTTGAAAGTAGATTAGATAATATTGTATATCGTATGGGACTTGGTACTACAAGAAGAGCAGCAAGACAAATAGTTAATCATGGGCACATACTAGTTAATGGTAAAAAAGTAGATATTCCATCATATCAAGTTAATCCTGGTGATGAAATTTCTGTTAAAGAAACATCTAAAGATCATAAAGCTATTATGATGTCTATAGAATCAGTTAACAAAACTGTTGACTATGTATCATTTGATAAAGCTACTTTAACTGGAAAATATATTCGTTATCCAGAAAGAAGCGAACTTAATGCAGATATTAAAGAATCATTAATTGTAGAATTTTATAACAAATAAAAAACAGCTAAGCTGTTTTTTTATTTTATTATACCTAAATAATAATACTTCTTACCTTTTCTAAATACATAATACTTATCATATAATGTATTTGATTTATTAAGAATTAATTCTTCATTATCAATCTTCTTACCATTTAAATATAATGCACCATTTGAAATAAATTCTCTTGCTTCTCTTTTAGATGCTACTACATTATTATTAACTAAAACATCTAATATATTTTCATCTTCTACTATAAAACTTTCTGCATCTTTAAAAGCATCTTCTAGTTCTTCTTTACTTAAATCTAATATATTACCACTAAATAGTGCCTCAGTTATTTTTAATGCGTTTTCATACTCCTTATTACCATGTAAAAATACTACTATTTCTTTTGCTAATTCTTTTTGAGCTTTTCTTAAATGTGGTTCTGATTTAACACTATCTTCTAATTCAATAATTTTATCTGGTTCTAATAATGTTAAACTTTTTAAATACTGAACAACATCACTATCTGTAGTATTAACAAAATATTGATATAAAGTGTATGGTGATGTTAACTCTTTATTAAGCCATAAAGCTCCCTTTTCACTCTTACCAAATTTAGTACCATCTGATTTCATAAGTAAATTAGAACTAATTCCAAGTATGTCGTCTTTATCATTAATTGTTTTTCTAATTAATTCTAATCCTGCTGTTATGTTACCCCACTGGTCAGATCCACCAAACTGTAGTCTACAATTATAGTTTTTATATAAATACATAAAATCTATTGCTTGTAATATCATATATGAAAATTCAGTATAAGATATACCAGATTCTAATCTACTTGTAACTGAATCTTTAGCAAGCATATAATTTATAGAAAAGTTTTTACCATAATCTCTTAAAAATTCTATTACATTAATTTTAGATATCCAATCATAATTATTTACCATAATTGCATCATTAGAATCTATATATTTACTTAATAATACTTTTAACTTTTCTGCATTCTTTAATGATTCATCTAATGTTAATAACTTTCTTTCACCTGATTCTTTTGGATCTCCTATTAATCCAGTTGCACCACCAACAAGTACTATAGGTTTGTGCCCATATTTTTGTAATAATAATATTCTAATTATTTGTACTAAATGTCCAACTGTAAGAGAATCTGCAGTCGGATCAAAACCACAATAAAATGTAATCTTATCTTCATTTAATAACTTCTTAGCTAAAGCTTCATCACTAACATCTTTTATAAACCCTCTCCACTCTAACTCTTCATACAATTTCATATTTATTCCTCCATTTATTATATTATATAACTTTTCCATCTAAACTAAAAGTTTTTGTATTAATTATTTTTACCTTTACAATTTTACCAATATACTTTTCATCACCAACTATATTAACTACTTTCATTGTATCAGTATATCCCGTTAAAACATTTTTATTTGCTTTACTATATCCTTCAATTAATACATCTACTTCTTTATTTAACATCTTCTTATTAGATTTTAGCATATATTTATTAATATATTTATTTAATTTGGCTAATCTTTTTTCTTTTTCAATTAATGCTATTTTATCGTCAATTTTAGCAGCTGGTGTACCTTCTCTTTTTGAATAGATAAAAGTATATGCAAAATCAAATTTACACTTTTTAACTAACTTAATTGTTTCATTAAAGTCTTTTTTTGATTCATTTGGAAATCCAACAATTATATCAGTACTTATTGTAACATTTGGTATTTCTTTTTTTATTTTATTATATAAATTTAAATACTCTTTTCTTGTATATCTTCTTCCCATTTTTTTAAGTATATTATCACTTCCAGATTGTACTGGTAAGTGAATATATGACATAATGTTTTTATTATTTTTTATTACATTAATCATATTATCAGTAAATTCCCATGGATGACTTGTTACAAATCTAATTCTATCAATACCAGTTTTAGAAATATCTAATAGTAAATCTTCAAATTTATAATTATTATTTAAATCTTTACCATAAGAATTAACATTTTGACCTAGTAATGTTACTTCTTTATATCCATCTTTAATTAAGCTTTTTACTTCATTAATAATATCACTTTTTTTTCTACTTCTTTGTTTTCCTCTAGTATAAGGCACTATGCAATAAGTACAAAATTTATCACATCCATATGTAATATTAACAAGTGCTTTGTATTTTGAATCCCTATTATAATTTATATTTTCAATTATTTTTCCAGCTGCATCCCAAATATTCATATTTATTTTTTTTTCTTTTTCTATATTTTCTAATATATTATTTAACTCATGTATATTATGAGTACCTATTACAAAATCAATCCATTTATACTTAGATAATATTTCTTTTTGTACTCCTTTTTCTTGAGACATACATCCAGCGATACCTACAATAATATTACCATTTTTTTCTTTTAATTTCTTAATCCTGCCTAACATTCCAAATACTTTATTATGCACATTTTCTCTAATAGCACATGTATTTAATACTATTAAATCTGCATTAATATAATTATTAATCTTCTTATATCCTAAATCTTCAAGATAGAAAGATATTTGTTCACTATCATGTTCATTCATCAAACAACCAAATGTTTTTATGAAATATGTTTTTATTTTCATGTTATCTTCCTTCCTTTTTATTTATTATACTATATGTTATTTTACTTGACTACTTATATTTATTGATATATTATAAATATTACAAATAAGGAGTATCTATGAATAAATTAGTATTTTTATATAATGCAAGAAGTAATAAGGGTTTAAAGGATAAGGAATTAGATTCAATATGCAATGTTTCAGTGAGTATGGGATATGATCCTCGAGTAATATTTTCTACTAGTACTGAAAATATAGAAGATACTTTATTTGGGGATACTACTTATGATAGTGGTGATTTGATAATATCAATAGGTGGAGATGGAACATTTCATAATCTAGTAAGAAATACATTTAATAAAGATGTAACTGTATCTCACTTACCACATGGTACTACAAATGATATTAAAAGAGTACTTGGTCTTTTAAATAAAAATATTGAGGATGATTTAAGAAATATATTAAATGGTGAAGAAAAATATTTAGATATTCCAATACTAAATGGTACTCCTTTTACTTATTCAGCAGGATGTGGGAAATTATTAAATATACCTTATTCTGTACCAGCAAGATTAAAAAAAACTTTTGGACATTTAGCATATCTATCAGCAGGTGTAAATGAATTAGTATTTAATAAAGTACATCAAATACCATTTTATATGGAAACTAAAAAATTTAATATTGAAGAAACTGCTGCTATTATATTAATTACTAATCAAAGTAGAGTTGCAGGATTTGATAATTTTATTAAAGATTCAGTTGTAGATGATGGAGAATTTGAAGTAAGTATTTTGGCTGCTAAAGATAATATTGATGTTATTAAATCAATTATTAAAAATTTAAAAAGTGGACTTAGTAATAATAAAAACTATTTAAAATTTCATACTAATCACGTATCATTTATGTTTGAATATGAACCAGAGTTCTGCATTGATGGTGATAAATACGATGGGAACACTAGAAGAGTTGATATTAATATTGGGAAAACAAAAGTACTTGTACCTTTACATAGAAAACCAAATCAATTTAAAAGATAGATTAATATCTATCTTTTTGAAT
Source organism: Bacilli bacterium (assembly GCA_035388245.1). Taxonomy (GTDB): domain Bacteria; phylum Bacillota_I; class Bacilli_A; order RF39; family UBA660; genus DAOOPL01. The sequence goes on from DAOOPL010000008.1 coordinate 20,718, forward strand.
ACTTATCAATCAACTCTTTATAATGTCTACCTCTTTCTTCAAAGTTTTTATATACATTATAACTAGCTGCAGATGGAGATAAAGCACATGCTTTATTTTTTGAAGTAACTTTATATGCTGTTTCTACTGCTTCTTCCATATCATTTACTATATATACATTTTTATTTTTAATATCTTTGGAAATAATATGACCTGTTTCAGGAAGCATAATACAGTTATTTAATGTACACTGATTATTATTTAAAAACTCTACTAATTCATTTAAATTAACTTCTCTATTCATGCCACCAATTATTACTGTATCAATATTACTTATTGATTTAATACAATTAATTGTAGCTCTTGGAATTGTAGCAATAGAATCATTATAGAAATCTATTTTTTTATATCTGCCTACATACTCTAGTCTATGCTCTAAAGGTTTAAATTTATTAATTATTTTTGATACTTTAGTTATATTTAATTTTAATATTATTGCAACAGCAAATGCTGCTGCTATGTTATATAAATTATGTTCACCAATTATTAATCTTTTTACTTTTGTATTATAAATTATTTTATTATTATTACCTTCTTTTAGATATAATTTATTATTATCTAAATATACTCCTTTATATCCTCTTATTTTATCCTTATTAAATGTAATTTCAAATGTATTATTATCTAATTTAAGATTATTATATGAATCCCTACTATCTATTTCCCATATTTTATAATCTTCTTTATTTTGATATTTAAATATATTCAGTTTAGCATTTATATACTCTTCATATGATTTATATAAATCTAAATGTTCTTCATATACATTTAATAATATACTAATATTTGGAGATGCATCTGTATATTGTAATTGATGACAACTAAGTTCTAAAACTACTATATTATTTTTCTTAATATTTTCTATTTCACTAAATATTGGTATACCAATATTACCTAGTAATACTGGTTTTTTATTACATTTTTTTAATATCTCATATATTAAAGAAGTAGTAGTACTTTTACCTTTAGTACCTGTTATCCCTATTACTTTTACATTTTTATATTTCAAAAATAAACCTGTTTGTGATGTTATTTTTGATTTAATGTTTGTAACATCTATTTGTTTTAAATTAATACCGGGAGATTTAATAATATAATCATATGTATCTAGATTATCTAAGTACTTATCTCCTAGTATTATATTTACATTTTTATCTTCTTTTAAAAATGGATTTATATTTAATAACTCCGTGTTTAGATCTGCTATTGTAAGATGTTTGTCTTTTAAATATTTTCTTATTAAATTATATGTTGATATACCTTCTCTTGCAAATCCAAGAATTAATATATTATTTTTCTTATTTATTTCATTTATAATTTTATCAATCATTATATAACTCGTCCTTTACTAATTTAAGCATATCTTCTGGTATAAAATTAACATCATTAAATCTATTTAATATGCTTTTATCATAATTATCATTATAATAATTATTTTTATAAAAATAATTATTATAATGATAATTA
>DAOOPL010000009.1:0-21295 GCA_035388245.1 Bacilli bacterium
CTAGAATTTCTAGTACTCCTGGTAAAACACAAACAATAAACTTTTATAAAATAAATAATGAGTTTTATTTAGTAGATGTTCCAGGGTATGGGTATGCTAATACAAATAAAGAAAAGATAAAGAAATTTGGTAAAATGATAGAAGAATATTTAAGTTCAAGAAAAGAGTTAAAAAGAGTATTCTTACTTATTGATTTTAGACATAAACCTAGTGAAGATGATATATTAATGTATAACTTCTTAAAGTATTATGATAAGAAGGTAACAATAATAATGACAAAAGTTGATAAAGTTACTAAATTAAATTTTAATAAACATAAGAAAGTGATTATGGGGGCTTTATCAATATCTGACAAAGATAGTTATATACCGTTTTCTTCAACAGAAAAGATGGGCAAAGAAGAGATTCAAGAATTAATATTAAGTGAAATTTAATTGTTTTAGGAGGTGATAACATGAAAATACCAACAATTGCATTAGTAGGTAAACCAAATGTAGGTAAATCGACATTATTTAATAAGTTAATTGGTAAGAAACAGGCAATAATTGAAGATACTCCTGGTATTACTAGAGATAGAATATATGGAGATGCTGAGTATAAAGGTCATAGAATGCATATTATTGATACTGGTGGTATTTCATTGAGTGAAGATGATTTTAATAGTGAAATTAAAATGCAAGCAGAATTTGCAATTGATGAATCTGACTTAGTAGTTTTTATTGTGGATGGAAAAGAAGGCTTAACATTAAATGATTTCTTAGTAAGAGATATACTAAGAAAAAGTAATAAAAAAGTAATCGTAGCAATTAATAAAATGGATTCAAAATTATCAAAAGATAATATATATGATTTCTATGAACTTGGTTTTGATAAATATATACAAATAAGTGCTGAAAGCAATAAGGGTATATATGATTTACTTGATGAGATAACCAAAGACTTTAAACAAGTTGAAGATATTAAATATGGTGATGATGTTGTTAAGTTTTGTGTTATTGGAAGACCAAATGTAGGTAAAAGTAGTTTAGTAAATGCAATATTAAATGAAGAAAGAGTTATAGTAAGTGAAATAGCAGGTACTACTAGAGATTCAATTGATACACCTTTTATATATGATAAGAAAGAATATGTAGTAATTGATACCGCTGGTATAAGGAAAGAAGGAAAAGTATATGAAAGTGTAGAAAAATATAGTGTTATTAGAGCATTAAAAGCAATTGATAGAAGTGATGTATGTGTTGTTGTAACAAATGCAGAAGAAGGGGTTATTGAACAGGATAAACACATTACAAACTATGCACTTGAATCAGGAAAAGCAATAATATTAGTAGTTAATAAGTGGGATTTATCCAGTGAAGATATAAAAGATTATACTAAATTAATGAGAGCAGAATTCCAATATTTAAGTTATTCACCAATTGTATTTCTATCTGCAAAAACAAAGAAAAGAATGCACACTTTAATGCCAGAGATAATAAAAGTATTTACTAATGCAACAAGAGAAGTTAAAACTAGTTTATTAAATGAAGTAATTGGAGATGCAGTTAGTCAAAATGCACCACCATCATATAAAGGTAAAAGACTTAAAATACTATTTGTATCACAATGTGGAACTAAACCTCCAAAGTTTATGTTTCATGTAAATAATAAAGGATTAGTTCACTTCTCATATGAAAGATATTTAGAAAATAAAATAAGAGAAAGTTTTGATTATGAAGGCACGCCAATACAAATACAATTTAAAAATAGAAACGAGTAATAAAGTATAATATTTTATTGCTTTTTGTTTGATTTTTTTAATAATATGATATAATAATTTTATAGAATAAAGTGGTGGGTGAATATATGATAGGTAAAATAACATATATAAATGGTAATATTGCAAAGATAAAACCAGATGAGAATTTAAAAATAGCAAATGATTTGATCAATATGCTTGTAGTATTTGAAGATGGTCAGAAAAAGATAATCGGAGAAATACAAGATATTGATTTTAATAATATTTCTATTAGATTCTTAGGAGAACTTTTTTCAGATGGAAGATTTACTAATGGTGTACTTAGAAAACCCAACTTAAATTCAACTATAAGAGAAATAAGTATGGAAGAGTTAAATCTTTTAGTAGGATTACAAAATGAAAAAACTATTGTCTTAGGTAATTCTCCATTATATGAAGGATTAAAAATTAACATTGATGTTAATGATTTATTTAGTGGACATTTTGCAATATTTGGTAATTCTGGTAGTGGTAAATCATTTAGTGTATCTAGAATTATGCAAAACTTATATCAAAGTAGTAATAATTTAGCTCAAAGATCCAACATATTTATTTTTGATGCATCTGGTGAATACCATAATGCATTTAGAAATATTAATCAGGTTAATCCAAATATTAACTTTAAGGTATATACTACTCTTGAAAATAATCAAGAAGGATTTGAGACATTAAGAATACCATTATGGTTATTATCAGTAGATGATTATGTACTACTACTTGATGCAGCCAAACATTCTCAAATAGCAATAATAGAAAAGATGTTAAAGATTGTATCAATATTTTCACAAAATGATGAATTAACAAATAGGTATAAGAACCATTTGATTGCATCAGCTTTATTGTCAGTATTATATAGTTCAGAAACTCCAACTAAGATAAGAAATAATATATTTTCAATTGTATCTTCAGTACCAACTCCAGAATTTAATTTAAATGCTCAAATACCAGGTGTTGGATATACAAGAAGCTTTAGAAAATGTTTTGAATTAGAAAAAACTGGTAGTTTTGCAGAAGGAGTATTAATATCAAATTATATAACAAGTTTTATTGATGAAAGTTTAGATAAATATGAAGTAAAATATGGTAATTTCTTTACATTAGAGGACTTACAAACAGCATTAAACTTTACTTTAATATCTGAAGGTTTATTAGATAATGAAGAGACATATAATGATGCTATATCATTAAAAGTAAGATTACATTCAATTGTAACTGGTCCATATTCTAAGTTCTTTGAATATGATAAGCACGTTACTGCATCACAGTTTATATCAAGTATACTAGTTACAAAAGAAGGTAAAAGAGCTCAAATAGTAAACTTTAATATAGAAGACATTGATGATAGATTCTCAAAGATTATTGTTAAAATATTCTCAAAACTACTATTTGATTTTGCAAAGAAATTACCTTCAAGAGCATCAATGCCTTTTCATATAGTACTTGAAGAAGCACACAGATATGTACAAAATGATAATGATAGATTCCTTCTTGGATATAACATATTTGATAGAATAGCTAAAGAAGGTAGAAAATATGGAGTATTACTAGAAATAATTACTCAAAGACCAGTAGAATTAAATGAAACAGTTATATCACAATGTTCAAACTTCTTAATATTTAGAATGAATCATCCAAATGATGTTGATTTTATGTCAAAAATGGTACCAAATATTAGTGAAGATATTATTGATAAGCAAAAGAACTTACAACCAGGAACATGTATTGCATTTGGAACAGCATTTAAAATACCAACAATAATTAAGTTTGATAAACCAAATCCAGAACCATTAAGTAATAATTGTAATATATATGCAACTTGGAGAGGCACTATGCAAACACAAAGAAGTGTAGAAACTCCAGTAAATAATACATACCAGGAACCAGTTGTAGCACCAACTCCTGCTTTAGATAAACCAGAAGAATATAGATCATATAAACCAGATATACCTACAACTAGTATTAACTTAGATGATTTTTCTCAAAGTGGTATGCCTAATGTAAGTGAAAACCTTGTAATTAATCCACAGGAAAGTAGTATTCCACCATTAGAAGAATCAAGAACGGAAGTACTAAACCCAATAAATGGTAATCAAGGAATAGAGATAATAAATAATCAAGAAGTAGATAATAATGATGAAAATACGGGAATATACTAAATAATTGTTATTTTATAAAGAAATTTAGTGAAAATACTTGCATTTTATCTTTAAAAATGATATTTTATAAGTGTAGGCAAGATATATTGCTTATAATAGAAAATGGAGGAAGTTTTATGACAAAAAACGATCTAGTTGAAGCAATTGCTAAAAAGGCAGGCTTAACAAAGGCAGATGCTGCACGTTCACTTGATGCATTTACTGAAAGTGTTACAAAAGCATTAAAATCAGGCGGAAAGGTTGCTTTAGTTGGTTTTGGAACATTCAAGACTGCAAAGAGAGCTGCAAGTACTGCACGTAATCCTAAAACAGGAGCTACTGTAAATGTACCTGCAAGAATAGCTGTTTCATTCAAAGCTGGAAGCAAACTAAAAGAAGCTGTAAACAAATAAAAAAAGAACCATTATTAATGGTTTTTTTATTTTGTATAATGATATAATAATATAGGTGATAAAAATGCTTGAACAAAGTTTAGAAGTATTAAAGAAAATAGAAGAACACGGTAAGAAGGCATATATAGTTGGTGGCTTTGTTAGAGACTATATTCTTAATATTAAGAGTTATGATGTAGATATATGTACAGATGCAATGCCAAGAGAAGTAAAAGAAATTTTTAATGATGCACTATTGCCATCTGAGAAATATGGTTCAGCCACTGTGTTTTATAAAAAAATAAGATATGAAATAACTACTTTTAGAATTGATAGAGAGTATATTAATAATAGAGTACCAAGTGATGTAGAGTATACAACTGATCTATTAACGGACTTAAAAAGAAGAGATTTTACTATGAATACATTATGTATTGATAGTAGTGGTAATGTTATTGATTTGCTTAATGCTATGGATGATGTTAAAAATAAAATAATAAGATCTGTAGGAGATCCAAATCATATAATACAAGAAGATGCTTTAAGAATACTAAGAGCAATTAGATTTGCTACAATATTAGAATTTAATATTAATGATGATTTAGATCAAGCAATAATTAATAATAAAACTTTAGTAGCTAACTTATCTTTCTTTAGAAAAAAAGATGAATTATTTAAAATATTTTCATCTAAAAATGCAAAAAGAGGAATTGAGTTACTAAAAAAATATGATTTAAGTAATGAACTGAGTATCAATCTAGATAAGAATATAGTTGTTACTAAGGATATTATGGGTATTTGGGTACAATTAGAACCATCAGATGGATATCAATTCACCAAGACTGAAAAACATGCTTTAAACACATTAAAATACCTTATAAACAAGGAAAATATTACAAAAGAAGATGTATATACTCATGGTGAATATTTATGTCTAGTTGCAGCAGAAATATTAAATATTAATTCAGAAAATGTAGTAATTATGAATGATGAATTACAAATACATAATATTGCAGATATTAATATATCATCTTTAGAAGTTTTAAATTTAGTAAAAGATAAAAGCAAAGTAAAAGGTATTATGTTAGATTTAGAAAAGAAAATATTAAATAATGAACTTATTAACAATAAAAAAGATATAACTGAGTATTTGTTAAAAAAATATATAAATGATATAATGTAATAAATATGGAGGTTTATTATGCTTAATAATAAATTTTTAGAGCAGTTAAAAGGTACTAATTACATAATACCAAGCTATTTAATAAAATATCTTAAATCATTAGATTTAGATATGAATTTATTTCTTGTTTTAGTATTTTTAATTAATCAAGAACAAAGTATTTTATATGATTATAAAAAGATTGCAGAACATTTATATATGAATGATAATGATGTTTTAGAAGCTTTGAATTCTTTAAAAGAAAAGAAGTTAATAAAAGTGGAAGTAAAGAAAAATTCAATTGGTATTGTAGAAGAATATATTAATATAGATATATTTTATGACAAAATATTTTTATTAATTTTAGATGAAAAAAAAGATAGTAAAGAAGAAAATAATTTATATGTAATATTTGAAAAGGAATTTGGTAGAACTTTATCTCCAATTGAATATGAAATACTTAATAGCTGGAAAGAATCTGGTATTAGTGAAGAACTAATATTAGGGGCTTTAAAAGAAGCAGTTTTTAATGGAGTAAATAACTTAAGATATATTGATAAAATATTATTTGAATGGAATAAAAAAGGATATAAAAAGCCTAAAGATGTAGAAGAAAATAGGAAGAAAGCAAAAGATGAAAAAATAGAAATATTTGATTATGATTGGTTAAATGAAAAAAAGGAAGATTAATCTTCCTTTTATTGTACTTTAATATTTCTTGTTAAACTTTTTGTAACTCCTAAATATGTACCAGTATATGTCAATGAATATATACCAGGTACAGTAGTATTTACAGTACCAGTCTTATTTACTGTAGCAAAAGCAGTAACATCAATTAAATTATTATATACCTTAAATATTGCATTATCAGCAAAAGTAGAATTTAAGGCGATAGTTTCATTTCCTAAACTTAATGATACAGAAACATTTGCTACTGTACCAAAGAATCTTTTTTCTACACCAGTACTTTTTGTATCTTTTAACTTACTATATGCTGTATATATAAAATATGATACATCTTCTGCACTGCTTGTAGTTGTATAAGTTGATCCTGTTGTAGTACCTAAATATGTAGTAAGATTTGTAGAATTATCTTTTACATATATATCATAACCAATATCACCATACTTTTCTACAAGTGCAAGATAATTCTCACCAATTTCAGGCAAATCCCATGATAGTGAAATATTATTACCAGTTCTAGTACCAGTTAAATTAACAATTGATGGTAATGGTAAGAATCTAGCAGATACTTCTTTTGGAACTGTACCTTTTCTAAAATATCCAGTAATTTTCATATCTTCTGGTGTATATTCAGATGGCAACATTAATGGATCTGTTTCTTTTTCTACAGTTGCAGATACAATACTAGAAGGCATTTTGAAATTACTACCAGTTCTATCAAATAAGTTTCTAGATAGTAAATTTAAATATCTTGCTCTTGTATTCCAAGTTGAAGTTGTATTATAATGTTCAGAATTTACCTCATCATAACCATACCAGTAGCAAAATGCATATTCTGGTGTGTAAGCAACTCCCCATAGATCATTTAATGCATTACTTGGTAAATGATATTTTTTCTTTGTTGCATAAGTAAAATTGGTTGTACCAGTTTTTGTTGCAATTGATATTCCAGATACTCTACCACCAGATACAGAACCCGAATCACTAGCCCATTTTAATGCATAATTTATTATAAATGCTGTTGAATCATTCATAACTTTTTGTTTAGAATAACTAATATTATTTTCCTTGCCATTAGAAATATAAACTATTTTATTTATTGTATGGGGTTTAATATAATATCCTCCATTAGCAAATGCAGAATAAGCTGCTGCCATTTTAAGAGGTGATGCACCATTAAATGCACCAATACTATGTGCTTCATGTATAGTTCCAACATCTGATATTTCTGGTGTAATACCAAGAGATGTTACAAACTCAACAATCTTTTTGTTATCTAACTTTTGGAATGCAATTAATGCAGGAATATTTCTTGACATTCCAAGAGCTTTATATAAAGGTAACCATCCTTTATATGCACCATCAACATTCTTAATACTTGCACCATTACTATATTTATGAGGAGCATCATTGAAATACGTTACACTTCCCCAACCATTATTTTCAATTCCTGGACCATAGTCAAATAAAGGTTTAGCAGTAGAACCAATTTGTCTATTAATCATATATGCATAATTATATTGTCTAGCACCAGTCCTATTTCTACCAGCCCCAATTGCTACTATTTCTCCAGTTTTTACATTAGACATAGAAATACCAGTTTGTACCAAATCATTTTCCCATTTCCAAGCAGTACCATCCATAACAGTGTTTAAAAAGTCTTGTTTTTTTCTTATCATAGATGTATATACTTTTACTGGTGTTGTATATGGATTAATATCATAAGTATTTTCAAGTTCATGAACTACTAAGTCTATATATCCTTGATATACATTTCTAGATGCTTCTGGATTAGCAGATCTAATTATATCTTTAATTTCTACACTATTGGCAATTTTTCTTTCCTTTTCAGTAATATAACCATGTTTTTGCATTAGATATAGTACAGTACTCATTCTTGATTTTGCATTTTCAGGATATAAGTATGGATTATAATATGTAGGTGATTGAAATAAACCTGCTAACAAAGCTGCTTCTGGTAAGTTAAGATTTTTAGCAGACTTACCAAAATATGATTGTGATGCTTGTTCAATACCATAAGCATTATTACCAAGGAAAGGTTCATTTATATAAAATTCAAATATTTCTTTTTTAGTATAATTTTTTTCTATCTTAAATATTGATAAATATATATCAGTAAACTTTCTAATGATACCTTTTATACCACTAGCATTCTTAGAGGTATAATTATTTCTTGCAACCTGCATTGTTATTGTTGATGCTCCACCAGCACCTCTTTGTCTTAATGCTTGTTTAAAAGAAGCTTTTAAAAATCTAGGCAAATCAAATCCATTATGTTGAAAAAATCTTGAATCTTCAGTAGCAATAATAGAATCAATTAATACTTGAGACACATCATCATAAGATATAATATCTCTTTTTTTATTACCTAATTTCGCTATTTCATTACCTTCAGAGTCATATATAAATGACATTTCATCATATCTTAAATTTTTTGGATCAAACTTTGGAGCAGAAATTACTATATATACAAAAAATAATAGTGATAAAGCAATTAAACCAATAATACCAAAAACAAGTATATCAAGAATAATTTTATATACTTTTTTCTTTTTCTTTGGACTCAAACTTTTTAATTTTTTATTTACATCATATAATTTATTTACAATTTTTTTTGGTACAATTTTTCTTGCAACTTTTTTATAATTTGTTCTTCTGTTATTTTTTCTTCGCATCATAATTACTTTCCTCCAATATGTATTTATCTATTGCCTCTATATAATCTAACCTCGGGTTATATTTTCCATTAATCATTATACCATTATTTTCAATAAAATTAATAGGAATTGATCTTCTTTTTTCATTTTTTATAAATAATTCAATTTTATTGCTTGGTAATAAGTAGGTTTTATTTAAAAGATTAAATCTTATTATTAAAAATGAAATACCTCCATGATTATATACATTATCAATATGTTTTAATTGATGACTATGTACATTATTCAAAGAAAAAGAGGTTTTAGAATTGGTTTCCTTTGCATCAAAATCAATATATCTTCCTTTATATATACCATTATAATCTGTAGTAGAGGGCATTTCAAAAAAACCCTCTGTTATCACTGAACTAGTTTTTGTATATACTATTTTTGTTGCTTTAATAGGTGTGGGCTTTTTATATATTATTGCTATATCTTTATCTAAATAATATTTATTTGAAATATTTATGTCTCCTTCTAAACTCATACCTCTATTGGCATACCCTTTACTAAAATAATTGTTTAATGATCCTCTTTTCATATTATCACCACAATAATTATACTATAAAAAGACAATATAAAAAACTGTAAACAGATAAAAACAAATGTAAATTGACAAAAATATCAATAATTGAGATAATATTAATCACTAGAGGTGATATTATGATGGATAATGTAAGTTTAACTCCGCAAGATATTTTGGATAAAGAGTTCAAAATTGATGCAAGAGGATATAGACTACAAGAAGTGGATAAGTTTTTAGACACAATAATCAAGGACTACGTAGAATTTTCAAGAATAATTAATAAACTTGAGAATGAAAAGAAAGATCTTATTGATGAATGTATAGCATATAAAAGAGAACTTAGAAATTTAAAAGCTAATATTGATATAGTAAAAAAGAATGAAAAGGAAATAACAAATATAGATATTATTAGAAGATTATCACAGCTAGAAAAATATGTATACGACAAAAGTGAAACAGAAGAGTAGTTTTTATGTAAACGCTGCATTTAATATGTAGAGGAAAGTCCATGCTCACACTATCTGAGATGATAGTAGTGTTCGTGCAAAAGGAATAAATAACTTTTGGCAGGTAATACTGATGGCATTGAAAGATCCTAAGTCTTAGATATGGATTAAGTAAATATAAAGTGCCAAAGAGACGAATCTAATTGGAAACTTTTAGAGTGGAACGAGGTAAACCCCACGAGTGAGAAACTTAAATTTTGGTAAAGGAACTTCTATTAGGGAATTGAACTAAGTAGAGGATGCATTATGCATAGATAAATGTTTACAACTAGGAAACTAGTACAGAACATGGCTTATTAAAACTATTTTTAATATAAAGGAGGACAGAATTTCTTGAATGAATTAGGCAAGAAGTTATTAGAAAAACGAGAAGAATTAGGCATAGGTATTGAAGAAGTTGCTGAAGACTTAAAATTAAAACAAGTACAAGTTGAAGCAATTGAATCTGGTGATATTAGTTCATTTAAAGATGTATTTTATTTAAAATATATATTGAAAGAATATGCAAAATATTTAGGCTTGGTTGAAAATGAAATTGTTGATGAATTTAATGAATATTTTTATACAGAGACATCAAAGATACCAATTGATGAAATTGAAAGAGTGAGTAAGCAAAGACAAAAAGAAAAAAATAGAGAAAAAAGAGTTACTTCTCCATATACAATTGGTGATATTAAAAAATCAAAAATAATACCAATAATTATTGGTTTAATAATATTTATATTAGTTTTATCAATAATACTTATTTATACAAGTATAAAACAAAGCAGTAGTTATTATAATGATTTATCATATTTAGAAATGGATGTGAGATAATGAATTTACCAAACAAATTAACAATGATTAGAATGTTTTTAGCAGCTGTTATTATATGTATACTTATATTTCCATTCTATACAGTTGGTATAGAATTCCCAAAATATCAAATTAATAACTTCATTCTAATTAATACAAAATATATATTAGCAGGCATTATATTTATTATTGCATCATTAACTGATTTTGCTGATGGGTATATTGCTAGAAAATATAATTTAATAACTGATTTTGGCAAGATGATAGATGCTATTGCAGATAAAGTATTAGTAAACTCAGTATTAATAATACTAGCTAGTCAAGGTATGATACCAGTAATAATTGTTGTAATAGTAATACTAAGAGATATTATTGTTAATTCAATTAAGATGGCAGCAAGTAGTAAGGGTGAAGTTATTGCAGCAATAGGTAGTGGTAAAATAAAAACAGCATGTTTAATGCTTGGTATAACGTTAACGTTATTTTATAATTTACCATTTGAAATATGGGGCTTAGATATTGCAACATTCTTACTAGTAGCAGCAACAGTATTATCAGTATTTTCAGCATTACAATATTATGATATGAATAAGAATTTATTATTTGCAAAAGATGATGAAAAAGATATTATTGATGAAAGTATACAACAATAATACTAATATTCATAAGCAAAAATTAAATATTTGATAAAATTACTTTACAAAAAATCAAACATTTGTTCGAAAAAGTGCTTGATTTTTTATTATTATTAATATATAATTAAATCATACATTAAATCATAGGAGGAAATAATGGTTAAAACAGCAGAAAATGACAAAACATTAGAGCAAGTATTAATAGATATTGAGAAACAATTTGGCAAGGGCTCTGTAATGCGATTAGGAGATACAAAAAGAGCAGAAATTGGAGTAATACCTAGTGGTTCTATATCACTTGATATAGCATTAGGAGTAGGTGGATATCCTAAAGGTAGAATAATTGAAATATTTGGACCGGAATCAAGTGGTAAAACTACTTTTGCATTACATGCGATTGCAGAAGCACAAAAACAAGGAGGCAAAGCAGCATTTATTGATGCAGAACATGCTCTTGATCCAACATATGCTAAAAACTTAGGTGTAAATACAGATGATTTATTATTATCTCAACCAGATACTGGAGAACAAGCATTAGAAATATGTGAAGCTCTTGTAAGGTCTGGTGCAATAAGTGTAATAGTAATAGATTCTGTAGCAGCGTTAGTGCCTCAGGCAGAAATTGAAGGGGAAATGGGAGACAGTCATGTTGGTCTACAAGCAAGGTTAATGAGTCAAGCACTTAGAAAACTATCTGGAATAATTAGTAAAACAAACACTGTAGCAATATTTATTAATCAGTTAAGAGAAAAAGTTGGAATAATATTTGGTAATCCAGAAGTAACACCAGGGGGGAGAGCATTAAAATTTTATTCAACTGTAAGATTAGATATTAGAAGATCTGATCAAATAAAAGCTAGTGAAAATGTAATTGGTAATAAAACAGTTGTAAAAGTTGTTAAAAACAAAGTTGCACCACCATTTAAGGTTGCAAATGTTGAAATTATGTATGGAGAAGGTGTAAGTAAAGAAGGGGAGTTAATTGATTTAGCAAGTGAATCAAATATACTAGAAAAAAGTGGTACATGGTATGCATTTAATGGAGAAAAAATTGGTCAAGGTAAAGAAAGTGCAAAAGCTTTTCTAAAAGCCAATCCAAAAATATCAAAAGAAATAGAAGATTTAGTAAGAAAAAAATACAATATTATGAAGTAGAAAAGTCTACTTTTTTTCTTTTTATTGTACATATTTATGGTATAATATTACTTAGGTGAAATTATGAATAAGGATATAAAATCAAGAGTAGAAGAGTTAGTAGAAATAATTAATAAAGCTAATTATAATTATTATGCTTTAGAAAAGCCTTCAATTACTGATCAAGAATATGACAGTTTAATTAAAGAGTTAAACATGTTAGAAAAAAAATACCCAGAATATAAATTAGAGAACTCACCAACTTCTAGAGTAGGTGGAGAAGTATCTGAAAAATTCGAAAAAGTTAAACACAAAATCCCAATGTTATCTCTAAGTAATGTATTTAATGAAGAAGAAATTAAATTATTTGATGAAAGAATAAAAAAAGAGAATATTAATCCAGAATATATGTGTGAATTAAAAATTGATGGATTAAGTGTATCCTTAGTATATAAAGATGGCAAGTTGACAAAGGCAGCTACAAGAGGAAATGGCGTAATTGGTGAAGACATCACTACTAATGTTAGAACTATTAAGTCTATTCCACTTATATTAAATAAAAGTATTGATATTGAAGTGCGAGGAGAAATATATATGTCTGAAAAGACATTGCTAGAATTAAATAAAGAAAGAGAAAAACAAGGACTATTTTTGTTTCAAAATACAAGGAATGCTGCTGCAGGTTCAATTAGACAATTAGATTCAAGTATTGTTGCAAAAAGAAATCTTGATTGTATTTTGTATTTTGTTGTAGAACCAGAGAAATATGGTATTAAAACACAACAAAAGGCTTTAGAATATCTAAAAAGTTTAGATTTTAAAGTAAGTGAACATAGTAAGTTAGTAAATAATGTAGAAGAGATATTAAAATATATAGATGATATTGGGAAAATAAGAGACAAAATATCATATGGTATTGATGGAATAGTAATTAAATTAAATTCCTTTTCCAATCAGAAGAAGATAGGCTTTACATCAAAACATCCAAAGTGGGCAACAGCATATAAATTTCCAGCAGAACAAGTAATTACTAAGTTAAGAGATATTAAGTATACAATTGGTCGTACTGGTAAAATTGTTCCTAATGCAATTTTAGATCCAGTTATTGTTATGGGTTCTACAATATCAAGAGCCACATTACATAATTATAATTATATAAAATCTAAAGATATTAGAGTTGGTGATTATGTTACTTTAATTAAAGCGGGAGATGTAATACCAGAAGTAAAAGAAGTAAAATTCGAAAGACGAATAGGAAATGAAAGAGCAACTAACATGATTAATAACTGCCCGATTTGTAATAGTACTCTAGTAAAATCAAAGACAAATATTGATTATTTTTGTATTAATAAAGATTGCCCTGCAAGAGAAATAAAAAAACTAATTCATTTTGTAAGTAAAGAAGCAATGGATATTGATGGTTTTGGAGAAAATCTCGTTGAAGATTTTTATAATTATGATTTTATTAAAACATTTTCAGATATATATAATTTAAAAGAAAGAAAAGATGATTTAATTGAATTAGAGGGTTTTGGAGAAAAAAGTATTAATAATTTGTTGGAAAGTATAGAAAACAGTAAAAGAAATTCTCTAGAAAAATTATTATGTGGTTTGGGTATTGAACATGTTGGTAAAGTAACAGCAAAAATTATATCTAGAATATATAAGAATATATATAATATAATTAATGCAAATACAGATGAGCTTGCAAGTATTAATAATGTTGGCAATATTATTGCAAGTAGTATTAAAAATTATTTTAGTAATGACAAGAATATTAAAGAAATAGATAAACTAAAATCACAAGGTATAAATATTAACTATATTGAAGAAAATTTAAATATAAATAGTAAGATACTTAATAAGAAATTTGTAATTACAGGCACATTTGATAGTTATACAAGAGATGTATTAAAAGAAAAAATAGAAAATATGGGAGGTATAGTAACTGATACTGTAACTTCTAAAACAAATTATTTATTACTAGGAGATTCTCCTGGAAGTAAATACGATAAAGCAATTAAGCTTGGTATTAATATTTTAACTGAAAAAGAACTAGAAATTTTTTTGAAATAAATACTAATATATTATTTGTAAATATGTATTAATTATAGTATAATTACTATCATAAAGGCGTGGTTAAAAATGAAGAAAGTATTTAAAAATAACTACAAATTATTTATTTTATTAGCAATAATAATATCAGTAATTATTTTTGTTTATGTATTTTTTTACTCATCACATGGAGTATCAAAATATGGTATTAGAACAGTAGAATCAGAAAAGTATCAAATGAGTAATAGCGACAAGAATAAACTAATAAAAGAAGCAAAGGAATTAGTTGGAGTAGAAGATACTCAAATACTATATGATGGGAAAATTATTAGAATAATAATCACGTTTAATAATACAATTTCAATTACAGATATTCAAAAAGTATTTACAACAATAACAGATAGTATACCTAAGAAGTACAAGAGTTATTATGATATAAGTTATTTTTCAATTAAAGTTAATGGAAAAACAGAAACATACCCAGTTTTAGGATATAAAAATGCGTATGAAGATATAATAATATGGGAAAGTAATGAATAGGAGATAATATGAAAAAGAAATCTACATATATTTTTATTTTAATATTGGTGCTTATTGGAATAATAATCACTTTAATAGTAGCATCAGTAAATAAATCAAATGAATATAACTTGAGCTTATCAGAAAAGAATTGGATTGAAAAGAACAAGACAAAGATTTTTAGTATAGATATTCAAAATGGATTAACATATTTTAGTAAAGATGGAAGTGGATTATTTTTTGATTATATAGACTATGTACAAAATGAAACGAAGTTACAAGTCGAACCAATAATATATACAGATGTCAAAATGAATAATACATATTTTCATTTATATAATAAAGGTATTGATGAAAAGATAGGTAGTAAAGATTATATTCTTTATGAAGATAGCTATGTTGTTGTTGGTAAATCTGGAAATAGAGTGGCAAATGCTGCTGCATTTGCCAATAAAAAAGTTGGGGTACTTTCAAGTGATTTATCAAAAGTAAGTTATTTTATTAATACTAGTAGTGTTAATTATTCTACATATTCAAATCCAGGAGAGATGTCCTTAAATATTAAAGATAGTAAGATTGACTATGCAATAATGTCAAGGAATGACTATTATGAAAATTTTATTTCTGATAATAATTATAGTGTAATTTACGAAATAAATGAGTATAAAGATTTATATGTTTTAACAATAAATACAGGTTATTCAAAACTGGATTCAATATTAAAAAAACTACTTCAAAAATTTAAGAATGAAGAATTGGTGTCAAAATATAATAGTGTATTATTTGAAGATTACTATTTAAAAAACAATATTTCTGATAAAGATAAAACAGATTTCTTAAGTAAAGAATATGTTTATGGTTATGTAAATAATAAACCATATGAAGCATCAAGAAATACTGAGTTTATAGGATATAATAAAACGTTTATTAGTAAATTTGAAGATTTAGCAAATATTACAGTTAAGTATAAGAAGTATTCTAGTATAAATGACTTATCCAGAGCATTATCAAAAAATGAAGTTGACTTTGCTTTTAACTATTATAATTTTACTAATATTAAAAATGATAAGTATTTATATACTAATTCAATTTATGAATCAAAGTATATAGTATTGAGAAAAGAGGGTAATACAAATATCTTTGTAAACTCATTAAATTCATTAAAAAATATTAATGTAAATATGCTTAATACAAAGCTTTCAAGATATGTACAAGATCAAAGTGATATTGATATTAATAAATATTCAAATGTATCAAAATTAAGAAAAACATTCGATAATAAAAGTATAGTAATTATTGATTATAATATATATAATATATATAAAAATAGTATATTTAAACATTATATAAGTGTTTATGAAAATGTAGATACATCATCAAAAGGATTCATATTATTAAATAATAGTAAGAATGTAATATTTAATAACGCATTAATATATTATATAAATAGTTTTAATCATGATGCTTTATATAGCAGTGCATATAAAGAATATTTAAGTGACACAGACAGCACAAAAATTATTTTAATTATTATAGGTATATTAGTATTAGGTGGCTTAATTGGAACATATTTTATTAGTAAAATGATAAAACCACATGTAATTAATAAAAAAGAAGAAGCATTAAGATATGTTGATGATTTAACACTTGTTAAAAGTAGAAATTATTTAAATAAGAACTTTAAAAAATGGGAGAATAATATTATTTATCCTCAGGCAATTGTTATGGTTAATTTAAATAATATTAGACATATTAATGATGTTTATGGTCATGATGAAGGTGACAATGTTATTAAGTTAGCAGCAAATATTTTAATTAAAAATCAATTAGAACAAAGTGATATTATAAGGACAGATGGCAATGAGTTCTTAATATATATTGTTGGATATTCAGAAGCAAAGATAATAGCATATATGAGAAAATTATTTACTGAGCTTAAAGAATTGCCACATGATTTTGGAGCATCAATTGGATATAGTATGATTGAAGACGATGTTAAAACAATTGATGATGCAATTAATGAAGCAGTTCTTGAAATAAGAACAAACAAAAAATTGCAAACAGAAAATAAATAGGGGTATTTTATGAAAAAGAGTTGGAAAAGTTTTAAAGGTACTATTAAAAAAAGTATTGATATTATGAGCTTACCATATATGGCCATATTACCTGGACAAATGTCATTCTTTATTTTATTGTCTATAATACCAGTTGTAGCACTTACTATGTTACTTGCTATAAAATTTTCAATAAATACAAATTATATAATTGATTTTGTTGTAAATTATTTTCCAAAGTCAGTTAGTCCAATAATATTAAGAATAATGAATACAGATTCAATAAAGGTAAATCAAATAGTATTTTTAATATCTGCTTTCTTTTTAGCTTCAAATACTACTCATGCAATAATAGTAGCATCATCTACAATATATAATGCAGGAAGAAGAAATTATCTTAGAACTAGAATAAAAGCAATTTTAATGATATTTATTTTGGTAGCACTATTCACATTTACTCTTTTTGGTATTGGACTTGGTGAAACAATAATTACTAATTTTAGAAAGGTACTTCCTAGTGATATATTTTATTATATAAATATTAGTTATACTATTATTAGAATACCAATATCATTTTTAGTACTATTCGTAGCAATAAAATTAATATATACAATAGCACCAAATAGAAATATTAAAAGTAGTACTGTAAACCGAGGGGCATTATTTACAACAATAATGTGGTTATTGGCAACATGGGCATATTCTTATTATGCTACTAATGTATTAAACTGGAGTTTATTTTATGGTACTATGGCTAATGTAATTATATTAATGTTTTGGATATACTTCTTATCATATATATTTGTATTTGGTATGACAATCAATGAGCACAGGTTAACCGAGCAGGAAAGAAGTATAAATTAAATACTTTTTTATGCTATAATTATCTTTGTTAATATTATTTGGAGGATCACATATTGAAAAACAAGATTATTAAAAATATTAAAAAAATAAAAAAAGAAATATTTAGTTTTAATTATAAAGAGTATGCTAAAACAAATATTTTATTTTTAACATTTGTAATTACTTCTATTATTAATGGATTATTACTAATATTACTTACAGTAGGAGGATTATCATATATAAAATTTATTTTGTATGATTTATCCATTGTATTAATACTTGGTTCTTTTGTTTATTTTATAAGACCAAAGAAGCAGATATTATACATATTTTTCTTATCATTATTATTAACAATAATATGTATAGTTAATTCAATATACTATACCTTTTATACATCATATGCATCTGTATCATTATTATCAACATCATTATTTGTAGTAGATGTTGGAGATGCTGTTATTAAAAATGTATTAAGTATTAAAGATTTTACTTATCTTTTTGCACCAATAACAATTCTTTTTGTACATTTTTCACTAAGGAAAAGAAATTATTATATAGCTTTAGAGAAAAAAGAAAAGAGTAAAAAAATGTTTACGAAGACGCTGATAGTGGGTATAGTATTACTTGTAATTTCTTGTGTTACAATGACATCTGTTGAATATGGAAGACTTCAGAAGCAATGGAATAGAGAATATCTAGTTATGAAATTTGGTATATATTTTTATCAAATAAATGATATTGTTAAAAGCTTAGAACCAAGGGTAAATACTTTGTTTGGATATGATCAAGCACTAAAAGAATATAAAGAATTTTATGCTCAAAAAGAAGTTTCTCCAAAAAATAAATATACAAATATATTTCAGGGTAAAAATGTTATTGCAATACATGCTGAAAGTATAATGACAGATGTTATCAATAAAAAATTTAATGACAAAGAAGTGTCACCTAATATAAATAGGTTAGCAAAAGAAGGTATATATTTTTCTAATTTTTATTCTCAGGTTAGTGTTGGAACAAGTAGTGATACTGAGTTTACGTTAGCAACGTCAATCCTACCAGTAACAAATGGAACGGTATTTGTAAATTACTGGGATAGAAAATATGAATCAATGTACCAATACTTTAGAGATCAGAATTATTATGTAGCTAGTTTCCATGCTAATACAGGTGCTTTTTGGAATAGATTAGTTATGCATAAGAATTTAGGCTATAATAAATTATATTCAAAATCAGATTATACTATTGATGAAACTTTGGGCCTTGGATTATCTGATAAATCATTTTTTACGCAATCCGTACCAAAGTTGCAAGATATTGCAGAAAAGGGTAATCCATTTTTTGCTACTATGATAATGCTTTCAAATCACACTCCATTTGATATGGCAAAACAATATGATGATTATACAACAACAATTAAAACAACAATAATAAATGAAGAAGGAAAAAAAGAAGAAGTTGAATGGCCATATCTTGAGGGTAAAAAACTTGGTAATTATTATAACTCTGTTCATTATGCAGATTCTGCAATTGGTCAGTTTTTAACAGATCTAGATAATGCGGGGTTATTAGATAATACAGTAGTAATATTATATGGAGATCATGATGCAAGATTGCCTGAAAAAGACTATGAAATTGAAAAAAATTATGATATCACAACAGGAAAATTATATGATAAGACTGATTCAAGATATGTTGAAGAAGATTATTATACATATGAGTTAAATAGGAAAGTACCATTTATTATATGGACAAAGGATAAAAAATATAAGAAAGAAGTAAAGGCGGTAGCAGGTATGTATGATATTATGCCTACTCTTGGAAACATGTTTGGATTTACTCCAAAATATAATCTAGGGCATGATTTATTTAGTAAAAAAGATAATATTGTAGTATTTCCTAATGGCAATTGGGTAACAGATAAAATGTATTATAATGCTCAAAAAGATGAATATCTTTTATTGAAAAATAGTATTGTAACATCAAATGAAGTAACAGAAAATAAAGAGTATGCAAATAAATTGCTTGAAACATCAAATAATTTAATACTATATGATTTAATTAGAAAAACAACTGAAACAACAATAAAATAAGATACATAAGTATCTTATTTCTTTACATTTATTTTTAATATTATCAAAAAATACATATAATATATGAATATTTTGATATAATTAAAATAGAGTATTGTACCAAAAGATAATAAAAAGGAGGTAGAGCATGAGAAAAATACTTAAACTTGTTTTTATAGTGCTTATTTCTTTTTTTGTTATTACAAACAAAATATATGGATTAGATGCAATTGTATCTTCTTCAGTAAATATGAGAACAGGTCCTAGTACTAGTTATAGTTCTTTAGGATTACTCTCTACTGGTACTGTTATTTCTGTAATAGATACTGTATCATCTTCTGATTCAAGCTGTTCAACAAGAGCGTGGTATAAATATGTATATAATGGAAATACTGTGTATTCATGTACTTCTTTATTTGATGCTACAAATAAATATAATAGACCATGGGATACCCCTGGTAAATCAATATATTATGGAGCTAAATATATTGCAAATGGATATATATCAAAAGGACAGTACACATCTTACTTAACAAAATTTAATGTAAATCCAGACTCATCATATTCTCTTTTTACACATCAATATATGACAAATGTTAGAGGAGCATATTATGAGGCAAATAGAACATACTCTGCTTATTCAAATAATAAATTATTAACACAACCATTAGTATTTAAAATTCCAATATTTAATAGTATGCCAGGACAAACAATATTACCAGGAGGTATTGCAGCACCAATTGGTCAAACTGTAATAACAGACTTAGTATTTGAGGATAAATTAAATGCACAAGGATTTCCAGAAACATATAAATCTAGACTAAGAGAATTACATACTAAATATCCAAGCTGGACTTTCGAATCCTTAAAAACAAATATTACATGGAGTACCGCTGTTTCAAAAGAACAACCACATAGTTATATTGATTCTTCAAACTCTGCATACGTAGTGTCTCAAACAATTGTAGAAGGTCCAAACTGGAGAGTTGCAAATTCTGCAACAACAGCATACTATCTAGATCCAAGAAACTTTCTTAATGAACAAAAAGTATTTATGTTTTTAAAATTATCATATTCTACAGTTGAAACAGAATCTGTATTATCATCAATGTTACAAAATACTTTTATGTCTGGCACTTCTAGTCTTGATAAAAAAACTTATGCCAAATTATTTGTAGAAGCTGGTTCTGGTAATAATGTAAGTCCTATATTTTTAGTGTCAAAAGTAATACAAGAAGTAGGTACAAATGGCTCTGCTGCAACAACAGGAGGATCATTTAATTATGGTGGTA
>DAOOPL010000010.1:0-19589 GCA_035388245.1 Bacilli bacterium
TTACCAGCAGGTATACTTGCTAAGAAAATATCAGAGAAAGAACATATTCCTTTTGTAGTACATGCACACTCAACAGGAGTACTTGATAATTCTAAATATGCTAAATATAGAGACATAATACTTAAATCTGCTCATGGATATTATGCTGTTAGCAAAACTGTACAAGAGAAATTATTAGAATTGGGTAGAAAAGATACAATGATTGTACCTAACTTTATTGATACTAAAAGATTTAATATTGTTAAAAAAAGCAATAAGAAGTTAATGCTTATTAATATATCAAATTTCTTTAAAGCTAAAGCTATTGAAGTACTTTTAAAAGCAGTAAATATTCTAGTTTATGAAAAAAAGTTTACTAATGTTAAACTTACAATAATAGGTACTGGTGATTATGAAGAATTCTATAAAAGTACTGCTAAAGAATTAAAGTTAGATGATTATGTAGAGTTTACTGGATATGTACCAAATGATAAGATACATACGTATTTAGAGAAATCAGATATATTATGTGTATCAAGTAGAAGAGAAACTTTTAATATACCTCTTGTTGAAGCTATGTCATGTGGTATACCAGGAATATCTACTAAATGTGGCGGACCAGAAGAGATTATTACAAAAGAAACTGGGCTTTTAGTACCACTTGAAGATCCAAAAGCATTTGCTAATGCTATACTTAAAATGCATAAAAATTATAAAAATTATAACCCAATTAAGATAAAAGAATATGTAAGAAATAAATATGATAAAGAAGTAGTATGTAAAGATTTTATTAAGAAATTAGAATGTGTAATTAGTGAATATAATAAAAAGTAAGGAATAATAATTATGTGTGGTTTTGTTGGATTTGTAGATAAAAATATTAAAGATAGAAAAAATGTTATTAAAGATATGAATGATACTATTATTCATAGAGGACCTGATGATGAGGGTTATTATGTTGATGATAATGTTGCTTTAGGATTTAGAAGATTAAGTATTATTGATTTAAGTACAGGTAAGCAGCCTATTTATAATGAGGATAATAATCTTGTTCTTGTTTATAATGGTGAAATATATAATTATAAAGATATTAGAGAAGATTTAGTTAAAAAAGGACATGTATTTAAAACTAATAGTGATTCTGAAGTATTAATACATGGATATGAAGAATATAAGGAACATATATTAGATTTATTAAGAGGTATGTATGCCTTTGTTATTTGGGATAAAAGTACTAATGAATTATTTGGAGCAAGAGATATTTTTGGTATAAAACCTTTTTATTATTATTACGATAATAATACTTTATTATTTGCATCTGAAATAAAAGCAATGCTTAAGAATCCAAACTTTAAAAAAGAATTGAATGAAGAAATGATTCCATATTATTTAATGTTTGAATATATTCCTAATGAAAATACTTTGTTTAAGAATGTAAAAAAATTATTGCCTGGAGAATATTTTATATATAAAGATAATAAATTAATAATAAATAAGTATTTTGATATTAAATATAATATAGATAATACTAAATCACATGATGAGTGGGTAAATATTATTATTAAAACTTTTGAAGATTCAGTTAAAGCACATAAAATTAGTGATGTTGAAGTTGGAGCTTTCTTATCTAGTGGTATTGATTCTAGTTATACAGTAAAAGAGTTAGCAAAAATAAATAAAATTAAGACATTTTCAATAGGTTATGCTGAGAAAAAATATAGTGAGTTAGAGGGAGCAGAAGAATTTGCTAAAGAAGAAAAATTAGAGCAAATTATTACTCTACTTAATGAGAAAGATTATTTTTCTTCTTTTAAAAAAATACAATGGCATATGGATGAACCACTTCCTAATCCATCTGCTGTACCTTTATATCATCTAGCAAATTGTGCATCAAAATATGTTAAAGTGGTATTATCTGGAGAAGGTGCTGATGAGTTATTTGGAGGTTATGAATGGTATCAAGATCCTTTTAGATATGAAAAATATATGAAAATACCAAAACTAGTAAGAACTATTTTTAGTATTGCTGCTTCTCTTATACCAAAATTTCATGGTAAAACTTTTATTATTAAAGGTAGAAAAGATGCTCAAGGTAGATATGTAAGACAAGAATATGTATTTAATTATAAAGAAACTAAGAATATATTAAATAGGAGTAATTTTAATCATCCTAGTACTTTAGTTAAAAAACATTTTGATAAAGTTAAGAATTTAGATGATATTACTAAGATTGAGTATGTTGATATTATGACTTGGTTACCATATGATATATTACAGAAGGCAGATAAGATGAGTATGGCTAATTCTATTGAACTTAGAGTACCATTCTTAGATAGGAAAATGCTAGAAGTAGCAATGCAAATGCCAGTTAATGAAAGAGTAACAAGAAATACAACTAAAATAGCACTAAGAGATGCTGCTGCTAAAGAGATTAATAATAAAACTGCATATAGAAGAAAGATTGGTTTTACAGTACCTCTTAATGAATGGATAAAAAAAGATGAGTATTACAATATGATAAGAAATGATTTTGAAAGTGAAATTGCAGGTAAGTACTTTAATCAAAAATTAATATTAAAGTTATTAGATGATCATAAATTAGGTACATTGTTTAGTACTAAAAAGATATGGACTATATGGACATTCCTAGTTTGGTATAAGATATTTTTTATAGAAAATAAGTCATAAATATGACTTATTTTATTCCTCTTTGACCATAATATGTTTTTAATAATTTATAGTTAATATAGTATAAATAATTAGCTACAAATAATCTTATTGGATTAATATCTTTTTTATATAATAAAGTATATGAATATTTCTTCTTTTTTATTAAATCTTTTACTTCTTTTTTAATATCATCTTTTTTAATATACTTTAGTAATGTTCTTTTCCATACTGCAGACCATAGATGTTTATTACTTGCATATTCTGTTTCATTATCTTTGTTATATATATAATCCTCAATTAAATATTTAGCAACATTATATCCACTTGCAGTTGTAAAAAAGCTACTTCTACCAAGTCTAATATTTATTTCAAATACTTTAAATTTATTATCTCTTGGATCATATTTTAAATCAAAATTAGAATATCCAATATATTTTATATCTTCTAAAAATTTTTTGTATTTATCATATATATCTTTATTATAATCAGATACAATAGCATAATAATTACCTATTCCTTTAGGAGTGTATTCCTCTAATATTACATGGCCTAAAGACATTAGTTTTACTTTATTATTTTTATTAGAATAACTATTTAGTACATACATGTGAGTATCATCACCAGGAATAAAGTCTTGTATAATTATATTACCAATATAACCTGCATTATATATCATTGAAACAATCTTATTTAGTTCTTCTTGATTATCTGCTTTATAACCCTTTTTCTTACCTTCAAAATTTAAATTAACATAATTAACACTATTAGATACTTTAACTGCAACTGGAAACCCAAATGGTAGTTTAAGCTCTTTATAATTGTCTTTAGTGCATATAAATGTCTTAGGATAGTCTAAATTGTATTTATCACATATTTTATAAAAAGATTCTTTATCATCCAACATATCTCTCATATTGCTATCTACATGAGGAATAATATAATATTTCTCTAATTCTTTTTTATTATCAATAACTAATTTTACATATGTATCATTACATCCAATTAGAAACAGATATTTATATTCTTTATTATATTTTTCACCAATTTCTATAAGCTTATCAACAAATACTTTATCAGTACCAAATCCATCATATTGTAATACATCTACTATCTTACTATATTTAGTATCATATAATCTTCTAGCACATACTGCTAGTGGTTTTATCTTATATTCATCATAAAAAGCCCTAGATATAGCATATACATTACTATCACTACCAAGTAATATTGGTAAAAACTCTTTTTTCATATAATTCTCCTTATATAAATTGTACAATAAAATAAATATATTATCAATTATAATAAGTTTTAATGTATAATATTAATGAGGTGTATTATGCGAGAAAAAATATATTTTGATAATAATGCTACTACTAGAATTGATGATGAAGTACTTAATGCTATGATGCCATATTTAAAAGAACAATATGGTAATCCAAGTAGTAGTTATTCTTTTGGAAAAGATATTAAAAAAGTAATAAATGATGCTAGAAATAAATTGGCAGGGTTAATAAATGCAGAAGATAATGAGATAGTTTTTACAAGTTGTGCTAGTGAAAGTAATACGACTGCTATTATGTCTGCTATTAAGACAGATTTAAGTAAAAAACACATAATAACTACACAAGTAGAACATGCATCAATACTTGAAACAATGAAATACTTAGAAAGTATTGGTTATTATATTACTTATATACCAGTTGATAAGCAAGGTAGAATAAATATTAATGATATTAGAAATGCTATTACTGATAATACTATTCTAATATCTGTAATGATGGCAAATAATGAAATTGGTAATATATATCCAATTCAAGAAATAGGAAAAATAGCTAAAGAACATAATATATTATTTCACACAGATGCAGTACAAGCTGTTGGTAAAATAAATATTGATGTTAAAAGTTTAAATATTGATATGGCTTCTTTTTCTGGGCATAAAATTCATGCTCCAAAGGGTATCGGATCATTATATATCAGGAATAATACTACTTTTAGTCCATTAATATATGGACATCAAGAAAAAGAAAGACGTGGAGGTACAGAAAATGTACCATATATTGTTGGAATTGGTAAAGCAGCAGAATTATTTATTGATAATAATATTAAAATATTAAGAGATAAAATAGAAGATGATATTAAAAATAATATTGAGGATTATTATATATATGGGGATTTAGATAATAGATTATCTAATACATTAAGTATTGCATTTAAAGGAGTTAAGGCTGAAGAATTAATGCTTATGCTAGAAGCATATAATATATATGTTTCTACTGGATCTGCATGTAATTCAGAAAGTGCTGAACCTAGTCATGTACTTATAGCATGTAATGCTGATTTAGATAATTATAGTCCTATTAGAATTAGTTTAGGAAAATATAATACTGAAGAGGAAGTAAATTTCTTTGTAAAGAGTTTAATAAGTATAATTAATACTCTTAGAAAGAGAGGATAATATGTCAGTACTAATAAACTTCAATATATGTGATAATTCAAAAGAGTGTTCTGGAATTGCAATATGTCCTACTGGAGCATTATCTTATGATGAAAATAAAAATACAATAGTTATTGATAATAGTAAGTGTACTAATTGTTCTTTATGTGAAAAAGAATGTCCGATTGGAGCAATACATGTTGCTAAAAATGATGAAGAATATAGTATTATTAAAAAAGAAATAAGTAGTGATAATAGAAAAATAAAAGATCTATTTGTAGATAGATATGGAGCAATGCCTCTTTCTGATTTCTTTATTATTGAAGAGAAGGATTTAATAAATAAAATTAAAACTAATAAACTATTATTTATAGAGGTTTATCATGATGATTATATACAGTGTTTATTAAAGTCTATCCCTATAAAAGATTTAATTGATAATATTGATGAAGATGTATTATATTATAAAATTAAAATTAATGATGTTTTAGAAGAAACATATAATATTAATGAATATCCTACTTTACTTATATTTAAAGATAGTAAATTATTAGGTAAGATAGATGGATATTATGATGAGAATATGTTTAAAGAATTAAAAAATAAAATAAATGAAATATTAAAAAAATAAAGTTATACTTTATTTTTTTTATGAAATTTATTTTGAAAATATATCATATATTTTACTAAGCTTTTCTGCAACTAAGTATGATTTGCTATAAAACTCTTGAATACTCATATTAGAATATCTTTTTTGATATAGTATTTCTAAAGTAATTGGCCCTTCGTATTTAGCTTCTTTTAATTTCTTTAGGGTCTCCTCCCAATTTATTGTACCTTCAAATGGGTATAAATGTTGATCACTTGAGCCATTATTATCATGTAAGTGTACTGCAAAAATATTGTTTTTAAAAAAATCAAAGTTAAATTTGTCCTTAAAGTGTACATGATAATGACCCGCATCAAAACATAAACCAATATTTTTACTATTTATGTTACTAAAAACATATTCTAAATATCCTTGAAATCTATTATTTTCAAATGCTATTTTAATATTACTTTTTTCAGCATATCTAACAAGTTTTTTTAACCTTTTTATACCCAATTGATTATACATCGGTACTCTTTTACCTGTTGTTAAATGTAATATTACCATAGGAATGTTATTTTTCTTACAAAATGATATATTTCTTTTGTATTTTTCAATTAATAGCCAACCAAAAGGTCCTTTTTTCCAAATACTATTAATGTGCTTATATGCTAAATGTAAAAAAATTATATTTAAATTTTTTTCTTTAATATATTTTACAACTTTATTCATAAAGAAAATATTTTCTTTATTATACCAGGGTAAAAATAAGTCATTAAATCCTGCTTTTTTAATTGCATCAATGCTTTCATATGTATCAATATCTTTATATTTTCCTACCATAATTGCTAATTTCATATAGCTCTCCTTTATATAAATACTGGTATTATTTTACCATATATTTGCATTTTTTAATAAAATATGGTAATATATTGCACCCATAGGGGGTTGTTTTTATGGCAACTGAGAGATATAAGCTTTATAGAAAGATGGGTACTGAAGAATTTAGTGCCTTATTAGCATGTGGTTTTAAAACAGATAAACCAACTTCTCCTACAATATGTCCTAAAAAATGTTTTTCAGAATCATTAATTACAGTTAATAGGTTAAATCCATATTATTCTGCAATAAGTAATGTTGTAGCAGAAATATCTTTATCACCTGGTTTTAGAGATAGATTATTTAGAGATGGTCATATGCTTTCTAAACCAATACATTCTTGTGCTGATAAAACTTATACTAATTATGAAGCTTATGAAAATATGAATTTATATTATAGATGTCATGGTAATTCAATACCATTATTTAATCATGAGATAGATCCAAACTATATTGAAGTAGTAAATGATAATATAATAACTATTAAGCCTTTAGATATAACTAATTATGAAGAATTATTACTAAATGAACACCTTGGAATATCAAAAATGAGAGATATACTTACAAGTGATTCTATTACAAGTGATGAATATTATATACAACTTCCACTTGATTTAGCAATTCTTGCACTAAAATATGGAATATTGCCTCCTGGAGGATTAAATAAGTTTATTAAAAGCCGTGTAATAGGTAAGGATTATGATATTGTTGATGGGAAAAATAACAATGTGTTTCCTATTACTCTTGCTATTAAAATAAATAGTAAAGCTTTTAAATCAAAAATAAAAGATTGTATAAGTGTAGATACATATGATATTGCACCAGATCTAATACACAATTTAAATACTTATATTGAATCAATAAGATAAGTAAAATATAATGATGAAAGACTTGGTTATAGACATGAAACAAGTTTTGTTAGTAATAGTACTAATATAAATGATATTATTAATAATAAGATTGATTATACTAGTTTTGAACATGATACTTGTCAATTATCATTTGATGATATGTATAGAATATTAGAATTAAGCAAACTAAAAGATTATTTTATTACTAGTATTAAAAATATTAATAGTAATTTATATTTAAATAGTGAATATCATGGCAAGAGTCATGCTGAAAGAGTATGTTTATATGCATATTTAATTTCAAATTATATAAATCTACCAGAAGATCAAATAAGAAATGTAATTATAGCAAGTTTACT
Source organism: Bacilli bacterium (assembly GCA_035388245.1). Lineage (GTDB taxonomy): Bacteria > Bacillota_I > Bacilli_A > RF39 > UBA660 > DAOOPL01. The sequence continues at coordinate 7,765 of DAOOPL010000010.1, forward strand.
ACATGATATTGGTAAAACTCATGAATATAATAAAGATAATCATGGCTATAATGCTGTTAAGAAGATTGGAGATTTATCAGTGTTTATTGATTCTAATGAATCAATTAATGAAATCAAATTCTTAATTGAAGCTCATTCATTAGATAGAAATAGTCTTAGTATAATTGACTTATTAAAGAAATATAATATCAGTAATATAAACTCTTGTTTAAAGACTCTAAATGTATTAATGGATGCTGATGCTCTTGATAGAACTAGATTTGATTCATTAGGAAATAATTATTCAAAATTAGATAGTAGCTATTTAAGAATACCAGTATCACATAGACTTGTTGATATATCAAGATTTATTTCACAATTATATTATGATAAATCAAGTAAAGTATTAATAAAAAAATAGAAAGTTTATCTTTCTATTTTTTTACTAAATAAGCTATATAATTTCTACCAATAAAGTCTCCAAATGATTGTTCTTCTTCTTTTTTAAAAGTCATATGTTTAATAATTTGAAATCCTTTTTCTTTAAGAACTTGTTCAATATAATTATAATTTACACCAATGTCTTCCTTTAAATCATAAATTAAAAAATATTTACTATTTATATTTAATAATCTATTTAATAAATCTTCAAATTTATTTCCAAATTTAGTGGCTTCTCCTAAGAGTAAATGTGCTAATACTAAGTCATAAGATTCATTTATACTTGTATTACATAAATCTATTTCTTTTAAGTTATATATCCCTTTAACATTTTCTCTAATTGAATCAATTTTTCTATTATCACCGGGAAATATTATTGCATCAATATTAGCATTAGGGAATTTGTATATTAAATAACCTAAACTTGTTCTACCGCTTCCTGCATCTAAAATATTATTTATATTATCTAATTGGATCATACTATCTAAATTTATATAGTGTTCGTTCATAATTATCATCTCCAAATATATTTTAACATAAAAAAGGTTTTTAAACCTTATTTTTTACTTCCTATTTTTAGTACTTTACTAGTACCACTATTAAACCTAGAATATCTTGATATACCATTTTGATCTCCCTCAGTTGACATGTCTTGCCATTTTTCTAAGGGTGCTTTCATCTTTGGATTTCGATGATATTCACATATATCTCCATAGAGTAAATCACAATGACAAACATCTGATATTGCTTCATCAATACTTAATCCACTCATTTTTGCTACTTCTTTTAAAGAAAAAAGTTTATCATCTTTCATTTTTAAAGCCCTCCTGTATATAAATTGTAACATAAAAAAAGATTCAAAGTAAAGAATCTTTTCTATTTATCTATTATTAACTTTTTCTTCTTTTACAAATATGCATTTAATTTTCTAATAAAATCATTTAATTTTTTCCTATGTTTAATATAAAATAGTCTGCTTTCTTTTAATACTCTAATAAAGAACTTTATTTTAGTTTTAATATTAAGCTTTTCTTCTTCATCATAATCTCTTTTTATTCTATTTGTTAATGAATTCAAGCAACTAGTTCCTTTTATATAAATATTATATTCTTTACCAATTAATTTGTCCTGATTTAGACAACTAAATATTTGATTTCCTTCTACAATATACTTTTTATCTTTATCAACTTGTGTCAAAAAATAGTCAAAATATTTGTTAATATAACTTTTATATATACCGTTTCTATCTTCTGGCTTTGCATTAGCAAACTTATTTTGCATGTATTCAAATACTTCAGGGTTATTTTTAATAAATCCATCATTAATACTTTTCCCAAATTCATCTGCATATTTTGAAAATTTTAACCAATCTAATTGAAATAAAATAATATTTGGATTTTCTTTAACCATCTTTTTACTTAAATAACTCTTGCCACTTCCAACTAAACCAGTTACTAAATATATATTTGAATTATTATTAATTATAATATCATCTGTATTCCTAAATATATTTATCAAACAATCACATCCTATTACTATTATATCAAAAAACTTGATATTTTTATATCAAGTTCAATTAATAAATATTTTGTAAGGAATCAAAGTAGCTTCCCAAATTTTTAATTATCTTTAATCTGGATCCTTAAATCATCTTCCTAATTCTCTTGTTTTTTTTATAAAATAATATATGGGGATAAGGAGGATGATAATATGGATTAAACAATAAAAGTAGAAATTGTTAGTCTGCCATAAAACTTAATACTACCTTAATATATTTTTCAATCACTATAAATTTTTTAGTTTCCTTTTTTCGCACTCATAAAATTTTCTTTTTGAAGAATTGTGCTTAGCATTTCAATTCTTTTATTAATAAGTTTTTGTATATATTTGATATCGTTGTCTTCCACTATTCCACTTTCAGCAAAATCGTTCAAAACTTCAGCTAAATCCATTATTCTGGTGGAAATTCTTTGAGCCCTAGACAATTTTAAACGATCCTCCCATTGGAAACCTTGAACTTCTTTTTGACACATCTCCTTTGTAAAGATTTGACTAAATGAACAGTCAAATAATAAATCATAATATTTTTCCAGTTCCTCATAAGAACTAAATCCTAATGAAACAACTTGTTCATCATTAAAATTATAATCTCGATTCATTTATATTACCTCCATATTTATATTATAACAAAAAACCTTATACTTTCATACCAAGTTCAATTAAATTCATATTTGGCACGCTCTTTATGAACGTTTACGAAAAAATAGGGATAAAACCTGATTACAAATATATTGTATCACAAATATTAAGAATTATTAATATTTTTTTCTATATCGTCTATTATTTCTCTTAATTCATATTCTTGTAGTGAATTTTCTAATTCTTCTAAACCTCTATGTGTTTTTCCACCAGATAGGCGATCATAACTATTTTCTAAACATTCTAAAAGTTTATTATTTTTTCCTAATTGTTTCAAACTATCCCAATTAATTCTATTTGATTTCCCGCTATATTTTAGTGGTTCTATACCTAACAATATTTTTTCATCGATTAGGCATTCTATAGCGTATCTAAGATGTATAGCGCAGGTTCTTTCATACTCAAGTTCTTTACTATCTAACACATTTTTTGCTAACTCTATATAAGTTGAGGAATTATTTTCTGCTTTAGTCATTATCACACCTTTAGAAGTTTTGCTTTCTTCTTTAACATCATATAAATATACATGTTTTCCTTTATTCTTATTACAACCATTTGAATAATTTTTACAAATGTGGCAATTTGCAGAATTTTCAAAATAACTCAAGAAGAGAATATTATGAGTAAAGATAATGATTTGATTTTCTAATTCTAATAATCTTTCAACAAATCTTTTCATTACTTTGTGATCAAGACTATTTACTGGATCATCCAATATTATTGGACTGATATCATTTCTCATACTAATTTCTGCTAAAAACATTGCTAAAGAAACAGCTTTTTGCTCACCTTCACTTAATATGTCAGATACTTTATTATTTTTACTTACTACTAGTTTAGTACTTACTATTCCTTTTGACGCACCAGCTTCTATTAGATTAACATCTAAATTGGTAAAGCCTAATTTACTTAATTCTGATTCAAAATTAATTTTTAATCCTTCTGTCAATAATTCACTATGCGCTTTTTTACTTAATGTTGATATTGGGGTAGTATTTATTCCTGTTCTAATTTTTTCAAGTTCTTTAACTTTTTCTATATCATTAATCCATTTTGTGATGCTTTCCTTCTGATGAACAATACTATTCTTTTCTTTTAATATAGTTAGTTCATTTTCTATTTTATTTACTTCCTCTTTTCTTTTATCCGAAGTATCTTTTAATTTCTCTATTTCTTGTTTTATATTTGTGATGTAATTATCAATTTTTTCAGCAATAATATTTATATCAAAACTAACAAATTTTATTTCTGATTTGTTATTGATAGAATCATTGAGTTTTAGCAATTGATCATTAACATAAGTATTCAATTTATTCACTAATTCAGATATTCCGTTTTTTTCAAATTCTTCATTTAAAACATCATCAATTTCTATTACCTTATCTATATTAATGCTATCTTTAAGTTTATTAAAACCGGATTCAATAGCATTACTATTTTGTATAACATCATTATTCAAATATTCTGAATATGCACTTATTAAATCAAGAGATTGCTTATTCAATGGATTCCTACAATATATACATACATTACCATTATCCTTTGTAGTTTTATTATATTTTTCAGCACTTTCAATAAATTTTTTCCATTCATCTGTATCAATAGACGGTATTTGATTTAATATCTTTATTTTATTTTGATATTCTTCAACTTTTAATTTATTACTTTTATAATTTTCAATTAATGAATTTAATAAAACACATTTTTCCTCGATAAACTTATTATTACTTTTAATATCGCTTAACATACTACTTGCTTTTAGTTGTTTTTGAGTTCTTAAAGATATTTCTGTTTCAATATTTATGCTTTTAAGAGAATTTAATTTTTTCTCTAATTCTTCAATATTTTTTTGGTCACTAAATGAAAAACTGTCTAAAATATATGTTTTTAAATCTAAAGGCAAAAGCTTATTTAAAAATACATTTCTTATTCGATCTGTAAACATAGAACTATCAATAGACGGTAAGTTTGATTTAATTTTAATCTCTTCGTCAATAATATTTTGTTTCAATTGTTCAATATATTTAATAAGTGAAGAAAATAAATGTAAACCAAAAGGCTCAATCAGTGCTTCTTGTGTACTTCTAGGTTCAATTAGTCCATTCATGTAGGATGTATCATAAACGGATACTTTATTATATAACGTAATACCTCTGCTAGTATTGTTCCATGATAATACATCATTACTTATATTATTTGTAATTAAAACTTCTATAGGTTTATGTACTGATGAAAATATATTAGGTATTATATCCTTTTTTTCATTTCCACCACATATTTCATTTAATATTCTAAAATATCCACTTTTTCCTGAACCATTTTGGCCAAATAAAATAGTAACATTATCATTAAATTTAATTTTTTGATTTTCTTTTAATACATTTACACCTGAAATATGATTAAGTTCTTTAATACAAAAAGGTTTAGTAGTTTTTTTCGTTTGAACCATTTCATGTACATCTTCTATTTCATAGTTAGTACCATTAATCAAAATATCATAGCATGTACTAATATAATCATCGCTATCTTTAAACAATCCGTTAGATAGTATAACTTTATTAACTAAGTATTTTAACCATAATTCTTTATCTTTACTATAATTAAGTAAATAATCTTTTGAATGGTTGTACATATTATCACCTTCTTAAGTATTTATTTTATCATATTTTTAAGCCATATTTTCGATATTCTGATAAAAAATCAAATAATTATGATAAAATATATTTAGATAAATTGGAGGTGTAATATGGCATTTAAATCTTATAGTTGGTCAATTGGAACTACTAGCTTTAGAGTTAGCCAATTGAATTATAAAATAGAACGTCAGTTGCAATTATTAAAACAATTTTGGTTAAAAAATCCTAATGTTAATTGGAAAAATAATAATGAGTTACAAGCAAAATACTATTATTTTATGAAGGATAATGGATTTTTGATTGGTGAAGCTAGTAGACCAGATAAAGATGCAAGAGAAAAAACTTCAGGATTAGTTGATATTGGAGTTTTAACACAAGATAGAAAACTAACAGAGGTTGGTAGTAAAATTGAAAGCTTATTAGGAAAAGAAAGATCTAAAGATAATATATTTTATATTGATGAAGATAGTTATTACTACTTGTTACAATTTTTGAAATTGCAAATTAATAATGACGGATTAAAAATAAAACCATTTATTGCTCTAATATATATGCTAGAAAAACTAGATTATTTAACTTATGATGAATTCACATATTTATTACCATTATGTAAAAACAAATATGATGTTATAAAAATGGTAAATGATATTAAGTATAATCGTCAAGGATTAGATTTAGATATGATTATTACAACTAGAATTTATGAAATGGATAATTATATTAGGGTACTTGAAGAATTTAGAAAAGATTATCCAGTAACTGAAGAAACATTTGAAATAATTGGAATGAATAGAAAAAGTGCTAGTTATGAACATGCATATTTACCAGTATATAATGAATTAGTTAATTTAGTATTCCATTTAAGACACAATACATTTGAAGAAAGAATTGAATCATATAATAAGTTGTATGGATATTGTAGAAACATTTCAGGAAATGCTAAATCACATTGGTTATCATATTTATTTATGAATTACACTCCTAGAAACTTTGATGAAAAATTTGATAAAGAATTTAGAAAACTTGAAATATCTGAAGTTAAAAATATAATTGACTTTAAAAGAGTTTTCTTTGAAAGAGAACATATCATTAAATGGAAAGTAAATCTAAAAGAATATTTTGATTTAAATAAGAGATATTTTTCATTAACTGATATTGTTAAATTTGGTGAAGATAAAATAGAATTAGATTTATTACCAAAATATTATTTTAAGGAAATCATTGATGATTTATTAAATGAAAATCTATTAGAAGAAGATGATTATTTAAGTTTATTTCATTCAATTGTACCTATAGAGAAAATATCCGATAAATATAGAACTGATATATCTGAACTTGTTAATGAAATTAATAAAGAATTACATACAGATTTAACAATAGACAATATTAATACATATTTAGAAGATGAAAAAATTAAACAATTTAATAAATTAATTGATGAAAGATTTAAGGATAGCGACTTGTTATCATTAATTGATTTGATTAAAGATAGAAGAGATTCAGAAGTGTGTAGTTATGTATCTGATAATGCCGATGTTCCAACAATATTTGAATATATACTTGGTATAGCTTGGTATAGAATAAGTAATAAAGAAGGAAATATACTTAAGTTTATGAATCTTAGTTTAGACGCTGATTTATTACCAAAGACACATGCTGGTGGTGGTATGGCAGATATAGTTTACGAATACAAAGATAATAACTATCCAAGACATAATTTATTAATTGAAGCAACATTATCAGAATCAACTGGACAAAGACATATGGAAATGGAACCAGTATCAAGACATTTGGGAGAAGATATATCTAGTACAAACAATGAAAATGACTATGCATTATTTGTAGCACCAAATCTAGAAGAAAGATTAATATTAGATTTTAGAAATATGAGAAGTAGATTCTATCCTAAAGCTAATGGTGGTTATATTGAAGGATTAAAGATAATACCTATTGATACAGATATATTGAAAAAATTTATAACAGAACATAAAAAGTATTCTGACATATATAGCATATTTGATAATGCTTATAAGTCACAACTACCAGATCCAGAATGGTTCGAAAAAGAAATTTTACAAAAAATATAAAAGAAGTTGTAGCACACTTCTTTTTTTATGGTATAATTAAATAGTAGTACGATGCCGAAAATGGAAATAAGGAGGATTAATATGAAATTAATTAGTATAAATAATAGACGTTATATAGGAAGTAAAGCAAGAATGTTAGATTACATTAATGATGTTATGAAAAAAGAAAAAATTACATTTTCATCCTTCTTTGATCTATTTGGAGGAACTGGTATTGTTGGAGATTATTTTAATGATTCAAAAACTAAAATATATGTTAATGACTTGTTAAAATCCAACTACTTGTCATATTTAGCATGGTTTGGAAATGATAAAATTGATAAAAAGAAGTTAGAAGAATATATTGAAAGATATAATTCTATAAAAAATGTAAAAGATAACTATTTTTCAATAAACTTTAGTGATACATACTTTAGTAAAGAAAATTGTAAAAAAATTGGATATATAAGAGAAGATATTGAAAATAACTATTTAGAAAATAAAATAAATACTAGAGAACGTGCTATTTTAATTACTTCATTATTATATGCTATGGATAAAATTGCTAATACAGTTGGTCATTATGATGCATATAGAAAAAATGGTGAATTAGATAAAAAATTAGAACTATGTATGTTAAATTTAAAATCAACTACAAATAATAAAAATAATAAAGTATTCAATGAAGATTCTAATGAACTTGTTAAAAATATTAAAGCTGATGTAGTCTATATAGATCCGCCATATAATTCAAGACAATATTCAGATGCATATCATTTATTAGAAAATGTAGCAACATGGGAAAAACAAGAAGTATTTGGAGTTGCTAAAAAAATGAAACGAAATGGGATAAAAAGTAAATATTGTTCTATTTCTGCTCCATTAGCATTTAAAGATCTTATTGAAAATATAAATGCCAAATATATTATTGTTTCATATAACAACATGGGAACTAAAGGTGCAGGAAGATCTCAAGCAAAAATTAGTGATGAAGATATAATGAGTGCTATATCTGCAAAAGGAAAAGTTAAAGTTTATGAAACTGACTTTAATCAATTTAATACTGGTAAAACACATATTGATAACCATAAAGAAAGATTATTTGTTTGCAAAGTAGGAAAAACCACAAAAGTAAAAGAAAAAGCTACTACTGAAAATATTACTGACAAAGTAAAATCACCGCTAAACTATACTGGTGGTAAATATAAATTGCTTAACCAAATAATACCAATATTTCCAGATAATTTAGATTTATTTGTAGATTTATTCTCTGGTGGTGGTAATGTAGGCGTTAATGTTAATGCTAAAAGAATAATATGTGTCGATAAGCAAAAAGAAATAATAAGAGTAATGGACTTATTCAAAAAGTATGAAGATGGATACATAATTGATAAACTTGAAAAAATAATTGATAAATATAACCTAAGTAATTCATTATTAAATGGTTATGAATTATATAACTGCACGAGCGATAAAGGACTTGGTCAATACAATAAATCAAGATACATAGAATTAAGAAATGATTATAATAAAGAAAAGGAAGATTCAGTAGAAAAGGATTTCTTATTTCTTACACTTGTTATATATGGTTTTAATAACCAAATAAGATTTAACTCAAATGGTGAATTTAATATGCCAGTTGGAAAAAGAGATTTCAATAATTCAATAAGAAAAAATTTAAAATCATTTATTACTAAACTTAAAACTAAAAATATTGAATTTATTAATTCTGACTTTAGAGAATTTGCCATAGAAACAACTGATAATACATTAGTGTATTGTGATCCACCTTACTTCTTAGGTACAGCTAGTTATAATGAAAATGGTGGTTGGACAGATAAAGACGAAATAGATTTATTAAACTATTTAGCAATATTAGATAAAAGTGGAGTTAAGTTTGCTTTATCAAATGTTATAGAACATAAAGGTGAAAAGAATACAATTCTAGAAGCTTGGATTAATGAACATAATTACAATGTACATATAATAGATTCAAATTATAATAATTCAAATTATCATAAACAAGAAGGTAATATTTTAAAAACTATCGAAGTTCTTGTAACTAATTACTAATAATGGCAGTTCAAAATGAACTGTCTTTTTTTATCCATAATTATGGTCTATTATGGTCTATTTTGAACCACAAATATCGTATTTTTTGTATACAAAAAAACAAGAGCATAAGAGATTGTACCCAAAAAGCATTAAAACCTAGATAATTACTAGGTTTATAATGGGTACAAACTTATTTTGCACTTGCAAAATCGGACCATAATTATGGTTCTTTTTTTATCAAAATCCTTTATTTTCATAGATTTTATATGGTTTGAATTATGGTTCTATTTGTGGATTCGTTTTTTAATCAATTCTTCTTACTTTATTTATTAGGATCCACACAAGGAAATGATTTAATTGATGTTGTTACTATTCCTAACTTAAATTTATTGAATACATTTTCAGGATTATCTATATCTTTAATAATAGGAATAAGTCTAAACAATTTTTCATCTGCATTAATATTGAAAATGATTTCATCAGGTAAATCTTCAATTGAATGGTTAAATGTTGGATGAATATAAAAATTAGTTGCATGATATTTATTTAGTTCATTTAAATACTCTTTTATTTGAGATTCTTTTAAAGGACACCCGATATTAACTCTAACAGGTTTATCGTTTGAAATTAAATATACTGGAATTTCACTAGCACCTATTTCAGATAACTTATTTACTTTTTCTTTAAATATAGATTTTAATTTTAAATCAACTATTCTAATTCCATGTTTACAATTTTTATCTTTTTTAAAAGTCATAGATTCAATATATCTAGAAATGAACTCTTGTTTTTCTTCTTTAGTTTTCATATCCCATTGAGCTAAGAAAAATTTATTATCATATCTAGTATTTAAGAATATTCTATTTATATCTCTTTTAACCATTACTTTTTCAGGACTAAAATTATTTCTACTATTTAAATCTTTTTCATTTTCTAATTGTTTAGTTAAAGTATCTAATTTTTGATTAATGAGTTTTAAATCTTCTTTAAAATCATCTAGTTCAACTACTTCAGACATATATGCTTTTTTAATTCTATCTTTTTGTTTAGTTAATCTAATTATTTCTTTTTCTATATCAGATTTATCAACATACATCTCTTTATCAGCAAATAATGGTAAGAATAAATCATTATATTCATTATCAAATTGTATTAGTTCAACAACTAAAGTTCTAAATGCTTCTTCAATGTATGTTTCTCTTATATTTTCATGACACTTTTCACAATTATAATAAACATACTTTCTTTTCTTTCCACCAGCACCTTTGCATTTCATTATTCTTCCACAATGTGGACATTTAATTTTTTGAAAGAAAGTATAAACTCTATCTCTTGTATAAGTTCTTTGATTAATAACTTTTTGTGCTTGGCATTCTTCCCAAATATATCTTGGAACAATTGGTTCAACAACATTCATATATATAATAGGTTCAAGTCCTTCTTTTTTGCCAATAGATTTATATTGTTCCCAATCTCCCATATATACTTTATTATTAATAATCTTTTCAATATAACAATCTCTCCATTTTTTATTTAAGATATTTTCATTATTAAATATAGTAGCTATTTGTAGATAAGTTTTACCTTGTAAATATAAATCAAATACTCTTTTAATAATTGGAGCAGTAGCTGGATCAATGATAGTTCTTCTAGTGCTATCATTTTTATAACCTAATGGTTTAACACCAGGTAAATGACCAGACTTAATAGCACCAACCATTCCAAACTTAGTTCTTTCAGATACAATTTCAATTTCTAATTGTGATAAGACAGTTAACATTCTTACAAAGAATCTACCATTAGCAGTTGAAGTATTAACATCATCTCTATCACATACTAAATAAGTATTATGTTTTTCAAGTTGAGTTATTAGTTCTTCTAAATCTCTAACTGAACGAGTAACTCTATCAAGTTTATATGCAACAATGTAATTAATCTTTCCATCTCTCATATCTTGTAGCATTTCTTGAAACTTTGGTCTATGTTCCATATCTTTAGCTGATATGCCAGCATCACAATAAACCTTATAGATTTCATAACCTTTGTATTCACATAGTTGTTTAAGTTTTTCTTCTTGTTCTCCTAAACTAAAACCTTCACGAGCTTGATCTTCGGTTGATACACGAATATAAATACCTGCTATTTTTCTTTCTTCCACATTAAACCTCCTTTATCTAATACCTTATTAATATCCTCATCTAATTTCTTTATTAATAATTCATATTCTCTTTTAGTTATTAATCCTTCTTCAAGAAATTGTTTAAATAATACTTTTATATAATTTAAACTTAATATTTCTTGGATTGTTTCAAATTCTTTTTGAGTTGCTTTTCTCATAATTTCCTTTCGTATTAACGAAAAAGAGGAGACAATAGTATCTAGTAAAGTCTAAATACTACTGACTCCTCATAATAATCAATATTATAAATTTTAAATTTGCACTCAATCA
>DAOOPL010000011.1:0-17948 GCA_035388245.1 Bacilli bacterium
GCATCTATTTTAGATGGTACAATTTCTATATCTACTACTTCTCCATTATCATCATATGCTACTAACTTAATATCTTTTAATATCTGTTCTCCTGCTGCTTGATTAACAATATTAGCTAAATTAACTAATGCTTTTACAGAAGCTACTTGATCTATTTTTTCATCATTACCTTTAATATATACTTGGTCTCTTTCAAGTTTTACATCATCTATTATTAATTTAGAATCAATCTTGTCTTTATTTATTATTTCTGTATTTATTAATTTAGATTCTGATACTTTATCATATACAATTACTGTTGCTGTAGATGGATCTAATTTATAATCAACGGCACTTGTTGCTTTTTTATATTTTAAATTTACTTTATGAACTCCTGGCTTTAAATCTCTTAGGTCAACTTCAATATCATTCATTGGTAATTGTTTTGCTAAATATAACTCTGATCTAGTACCAATTAGTGTTATATCTACTGTCTCTGGTAAGCCTTCTATTACATATGCAGCATCATTATATATTGCCTTTATTGGTTGATTATATATTACTTCTGCTGATGTTTCTGCTAAACTAGTACTTCTAGTATCTACAAATACAAATATTAATACTGATACTAAAAGGGCAATAACCACCAATCCATTTTTTCTTGATATTATTTTTTCAAAACCATATCCATTTATTTTAAAACGACTACTAATATTAACAAAAAATTTTGTTATTGGTAAGATTACTTTTTTATCAAATAAATTATATAACTTCTTAAAGAAAAGTTTGATAATTCTAAAGGTTCTCTTTATCTTCATTATCAATCACCTCTTCTTCCTCATCAAATTCACTTACTGTTTTCTTTGGTTTTAATTCATCAAGAATTATTATTTTTGCTTCTTCTACTGTTAAATTATAATTTAATTCTCCACCAACTGCTATAGATATTCTACCAGTTTCTTCAGATACAATTATTGCAATAGCATCTGTTTCTTCACTAATACCTATTGCTGCTCTATGTCTAGTACCTAATCTCTTGCTAAACTTCATTTCTACTGTTGTAGGGAATATTCCACCAGCACTAGTAATCTTATCTCCTTGTATTATAACTCCACCATCATGAAGTGGATTATCTGGGAAGAATATTGCCACTAATAACTCATTAGAAATATCTGCATATATTTTTTTAGATCTTTCAATATATTCAGAAAGGCTATTATCTCTTTCTATTACTATTAATGATCCAATACGATGTTTTTTAAAATACTCAATAGCTTGACCAATCTCATATACTATTTTTTCTCTTTCAGATATAGTAAGAGATTTATGTCTTCCAAGTAGTTTTGATCTACCAAGTTGTTCTAATACATTTCTTATTTCTGGTTGGAATACAATAATAAGTGCTAGAGGACCCCACATAATAATATATTCAAGTACTATTCCTACTGTAGTTAAACTTAATAGATCACTCAATATTTTTAATACTATTATTACTATAATTCCTTTAAATAACATAGTAAACTTAATATTATTTTTAATATTTTTAAGTAAGAAATATATTAATGCCCATACTACACATATATCTACTATATTTTTAAATATTATTTTTGCACTTTCAAAGCTCATTTTTTCCTCCTAAATATTTTTTTCTTCTTTATTATTAGTATTGCTACTAAACAAATAAAACTAATGCCTACAATTTCTAAACTATATCTACTTACTATCTTTTTTTCATTATAATTAAACTCTATATTATCTTTATTATTTACTTTTATATTCCAACTATATTCACTATGTTTTCTTGCACTATCATAATTGCTATCTGTAACTTTATAATATGGTAATACTATTTTAACATATAAATTATCAACTTTATATAAATCTTGTTTACTAATATTAGTAATGTTACTTGTTTCTATACTTACAATATTATTTTTTCTTGTTAATGTAGATTCTTTAGTTAAATAATCGTATGCTTTTGTTTTATTTTTATATTCTTCAAATGATATATAATCTCTTGTTAGTTTAATTCCTGTATATTTGCCTTCAATCTTTTCAATTCTATATCCAGAGATATTATAATATTGATCATTTAGTATCATTTCTATTATTTGATCTGCCGAACCATACTTGCTATTATCTAATTTAGTAGTTAAATCTTTTACTATTATTTCTTCATTAATACTACCATTTTTATTAACATTTAATGAGTAATTAGCAGTACATCCTGTTGTAATAAATATTACTAATAATATTAATAATATTTTAATTTTATGAAGTTTCATATTTACCTCCATACTAAAAAATTATACCATAAAATACATATTTTTTATACCTTTAGTTAAAAAAAGTTCTCATATGAGAACTTAAAATAAATTATTTATATTATCTTGATCATTATTATATGGTTTAATTTCATCAAATATTGATTTATCTGGTTTGATATCTTCATAGTCCATATCATTATCTACAAGATTATCTTCTGCTTCTTCTATTTTATTTACTATATCATTTATTTGTACTTCTTCTTCTTTTGGAATCTCTTCTTTATCTAAGACGGGCTCTACCGGTTCTTCTTTTACATCTTCTGTAGGTTCTTGAGACTCATCAACCTTATTTGATTTTTCTTCTCCAAAATTAAAATCTTGAAATATTTTATCTATTTCTGGAGAAATATCTGCTGTTGTACCACTCATTGTATTAATATCTACTTTATCTTCATTAAATTTTTCTAAAGTAAATGGTGATTCAATTGATTGAAAATCATTATAACTTGTTTCGTAATTTAATTCTGGTTCTGGTATTATATCAATTGCTGGTTCAAGTGCTGGAACACTTATCTCTTCAACTGCTGGTAAATTATTACTCTTTACTTCTTCTTTTACAATCGGAATTACTTCTTTACTTTTCTTATTATTTCTAACTCTTTTATCTGCAAAATATCCAATTATTACAATAATAATAAAAACACCTATGCATAATACTAAAGTATAGTTCTTAAGAATAAAATCAGATACATCATTAAGTATTTTCATATAATCCATGTTTCTTACCCACCTTTTATCTTCAATATATATAATATCATTTATTTTTTTAAAAAACAATAGTTTTATATTTACTATTGCCTTTTATAATTACTTCCTTTTCTTTATTAATGGATTACCTGAAATTTCAATTGCATTATCAATTTGTTCTAATAATTCAATTGTTTGTTGCTTATTTTCATTAGAAAAACTTCCTCTAATTTCCTCCAATGATAATTTAAAAAATACTGAACAGAGTAAATTCACATCCAATTTTGAGTTTAATGCCATATTTAAAACAACTCTTGCGTTTTCTAAACCTAGGGCTTCAATAAGCTTTATTTTTCCATAATCTTTTTCACTTATTTTAAATCTATCTAAATATTTACCATTTAGAGACTTATAATACTTTAAATACTCATCAAAAGTTAACTCTTGTCTATAATAAACTTCCTTTTCATTACTTTTTTCTGAATTAAATAATTCTTGCACGATTTCTGTTTTTACTAAAGGGTTATAAAACTTTTCTTTTAGTTCAGTAGGAGCACAGAAACTTAAAAAATATTGTGGGTGTTCTAACATATATTTATAATCAAACGTCTTTTCTGAATAAATAAATGTGCACACTGTTTTTCCTGTTTTGAAATTACATAATTCTCCAGTAACATTGTTGCCCTTTAAATTTGCTTTATCTAAAAATACAAAATCATCACCATGATGTCCTATGGGTTGTAAAATATTATTAAAGTATTTAATACTCCCAAAAATAGGATGAAATATTTCTTGCAAATTAATATTTAATCCCTTATTTGATAAATCTAATTGTTGAATATTTTCTCCACAAGTATCTAATTCACTAAAATCAAAGTCTTTTTGGCCTTCTTCTAATAGTTCTCTATATTTATCTAACGATCTAATAATTATTTGCCCTTTTTCATTATGAGTTGGTAATGCATATTTTTTTTCTAATATTGTAAACTGTTCTGTTATATTTTTTGTATCATCATTGGAACCTCTTAAAATGTCTGTTCCTCTATCCTCTTCCTTTTTTGTTTTAGCCAATTTTAATGTCTGTATAAACCTTTTTAACCATTCCATAATAAAAACCTCCTGTTAATATTTATTATAACATATTGAATACATATTTTAAAAATAAAAAAGATATATCTATTGATTATCTTTTCCTTTTGGTTTTTTCATTTTTTTTACTAATCCATCTATTCTTCCATCTACTTGACCAATAGTAGTAATATGTTTGCCATCCATAGGTATACCATCAACTCTAGCACATCCATTGTACTTTAAACCTTCTTCAACTGTTTTTATAAAAGCTTGTTGTTCTTCCTCTGAACCATATTTAAAAAGTGCTATTATGTCTTCTCTTGATATTCTTCTTCTATCATTCATAATATCTTCAAAATTAATAAATACGTGATGGCTATCTTCTATAGCTGTTATTTCACAATAATTTGCTAAACTCCCACATTCACGACCAATTATATACCCATCACCCTTATATTTAATATAATAGGTATACTGCTCTGGATCAAAAAATAATGGATCAATAGAAAATTTTCTATGATAATCCCTAACTATATTACATAGGGTGCTTATTTTACTAAGGTTTTCTTTATTTTCATCAAAATCTTTTGGATGATAAGCCGCAAGCGTCTTTCTATCATAAATCATAATATTTTCTTTTGTATATTCAGTAAGCCAATTTATATATTCATAACTAGATAGTATTTCTTTTTTTAATTTTTCTTCTCTTGTTTCTATATCACTAAAATACTTTTCAAAAAATTCCTTTGCCCTTAAAGCATAACGTTTGCTGCCTTCTTCACTTTTGATATCTGCAAGATATCCATAAATATTTTTATCCTTACTCATATAACCCTCCTAATACTATTATAACATAAATACTGGTGCCGGTTGTAAGAATCAAACTTACAGCTAATCATTACGAGTGATTTGTTTTATCATTAAACTAAACCGGCAGAAAAAAGATTTATTTATTTATTAATAAATTAAATCTTTCTAATACTTTTTCTTTACCTAATAAATTAAATATATCATATAAGTTTGGAGTCATACTTTTTGTAGTAAGCGCTACTCTAAGAACCATACTTATATCTCCAACATGGCCTTTATATTTATCCGGATTATCTTTATAATCTTTTACTTCTCTAGCATATCCTAAATCTTCAGATAAATCTTTTACTTTATCAAACCATATTTGATCATTTGTTATATCAAAGTATTTATTTATATATGTATTTAATATTAATTTAATTTCATTAGTATCACTTATTGTATTAAACTCATAGTCTTTATCTCTAGTATTAAACAATTCATCATACATATACCATGTTTGTTCTTTAATATGTGAATAGTAATCATAATCTTTTCTTGGTTTTGCTTTTTCTCTTTCTACATTAAATATCTTTATTGAATACTCTTTATATTTATCAAGTAAATCTTTATATTCATTATCATATTTTTCTGCCCATTTATATGCTTCTTCATATACTTTTTCTGATTTTAATCTACTAATATAATTTCTAGATATATTTATTAGTTTTTCTAAATCAAATAGAATATCACTAGAACTCATTTTATTAAAAGTTAATTCAAACTCATTAATATCTTTATTTGGATTAGAGTTATACCAAGCTTCAAAGTTTGAATTAGCGATAGTTAATAAATATATTCTAAGAGCTTCTTTAGGTATTCCTTTTTCATCATAAAAGCTAGCTGCAAATTCTGGATCTTTTCTTTTGCTTAGTTTTCTTCTACTAGTACCTTCTATCTTTGATAGAGGTGATATATGAGCATATTTAGGGGGTTTAACTCCCAACATATTAAATAACTGTGTATGAAGTGGTAATGATGATAACCACTCATCTGCTCTTATTATATGTGTTGAATGCATCAAATAGTCATCTACTAAATGTGCAAAATGATATGTTGGTAATCCATCTGATTTAATTATTACAATATCCATATCATTTTCTGGTAGTTCAAGATTACCTTTTATTAAATCATTAATATCTACTTTATTATTAAATGATCCATTTGATTTTAATCTTAAAACCCATTTATCACCAGACTTAATTCTTTTTATTGCATCTTCAGTCTTTATTTGTCTACATACTGCCCATTTACCATAATATCCTATTCTTTCTTTTTTCTCTTCTTGTACTTTTCTAATATTTTCTAAATCTTCTTGAGAACAAAAACAAGGATATGCTAAACCTTTTTCTACAAAATATTTTGCAAATGTTTGATATATTTCTTTTCTTTTACTTTGTATATACGGTCCATAACTGCCTATTTCTTCATTTTCATTTTTTGGATATTCATCAAAATTTATATCAAATGAATTTAAGTCTTTAATAATCTTTTCTATTCCATTTTCTACTTCTCTTTTTTGATCAGTATCCTCTATTCTTAAAAAACATACTCCTTTTGTTTGCTTTGCAAATCTACTTACTAGAAAAGATTGATAAATATTTCCTAAATGTACAAATCCAGTAGGAGAAGGTGCACTTCTTGTTACAATTGCTTTTTCTTCAAGATTTCTACTAGGATATTTGCTCTCATAATATTCTTTACTATTTTTAATATCTGGGAATAGTACTTCTGCTAATTCATCATTCATAATATACCTCTTTTTCTATTTATATTTTAACATAATTAAATAAAATAAAAAAGAAGACAGTTCTTCTATATTTATATTTCTACTTATACTTATTTATTTTACTTTCTAGTTGTTTTATTTTATTAGATATACTATTAATACTTTCTTTATCGAGTTTATCACCATATTTTTCTATAAATCTTTCTATTCTTGCAAGAGCTTGAGTAGTTTTATCAACTGTTCTTTTTAGTTTTTCATCCATTTTTTTCACCTATTACTTTCTTAAATTTAAAATATGATAGTAAACCACCATATTTTATCACATTATTCAAACTCTACATTGTTTAAAAACTGCCTTATTTTTTCTACAGAGAAATAGTCTTCAGTACCATTTTTAAACCAAAAAGCATAAATATAATTATTATATTCTATATTTGCTACATATAGAATTTGCTTTTTTTCATCTTTAAATGAGATCAAATAACCTTTAATATCACCCTGTATTAGCATTAGCTTATCTGAAATCGGCATATAAGTTCCAAATATATATTCCATTTTTATTCTACTTGTACTTGAAAATATATTTATTTTTTCTTTTCTTACTTTCATACCATATTTTTGTAAATCTATTTCGTTATTAATATTATATTTTTTAAATAGTTTTTTTATATCTTTTGTACTAATTTTCCCTCCAGCTCCTAAATAAACTAAATTACTATAGTTACTTGGAGATTTCCCAAAGTAGAATGCTGCTTTGTATTCAGTAATTATGTCACTCTCAATTTTGGGTTCAAGATAAAGAGTTTCTGAATCTTCTAAGTCTAAAGCTTTATTAAATCCATTGGGTATTATAAAAGATATGTCCTCTTCTTTGAAATTGTTAACAATATTCTTATTTGTTTTTATTTGTATATTAGTTCCTTCTGATTTATATATATCCTGGATTTTTAACTCGGTTTTGTATTTATCTAAGATATATACTTTGTAACCAAAATAACTTGCTATTAAAATAACAACTATTAATATTAATATAATTTTCTTTTTCACATATTCCTCCCTATTATTACAATAATTCATATTTATATTTTTTTCAATATAAAAAGCATATGTTTACATATGCTTATGTATAATTTTGGTGACTCGTACGGGATTTGAACCCGTGAATGCTGCCTTGAGAGGGCAGTGTGTTAAACCACTTCACCAACGAGTCATGGCTGCCCTGGCTGGATTCGAACCAACGATGCTGGATTCAGAGTCCAGAGCCTTACCACTTGGCGACAGGGCAATAATTAAGCAAAATAATTATAACATAAACTAATAAAAAAAAGAATGTAATATTCTTTTTTATTTATTTATGGTGTTAGTCTATTTGGCCCTCTAAATAAGAACATTGTTTCTTTAAGACTCTTTGTACCAAGAAGTAACATTGTTATTCTATCTACTCCAAGACCAAATCCACCATGTGGTGGGCATCCATATTCAAAGAATTCTAAATAAAATTCAACATCTTTTCCTAAACCTTTTTCTTTAGCTTGGTCTTTTAATACTTCATATATATGTTCTCTTTGAGCTCCTGTTGTTATTTCACAGCCTCTCCATATTAAATCATATCCCTGTGGTATTCCATCTTTTCTCATATGATAAAATGCTCTTTTCTTAGGACTAAAATCAGTTACAAAAATAAATTCACTTTCATATTCTTCCATAGCAAACTTACTTGTTAGTTTCTCTGCTTCAGAATTCATATCACCAATGTCTTCAGCAGGTAATTTATAATTATATCTTTTTTCTAGTTCTTTATATAAATCTTCTAATTTTATTCTTGGAAATGGATTCTTTGGTAAGACTACTTCTATATCAAAATATTCTTTAATCTTTTCTCCATATTTTTCTTTTACTTTATTTAATGCATAATTTAACATATTTTCTTGCATATTCATAACATCTTCATATGAATCTATACCACTAAATTCTATATCAAATGAAGTAAATTCTGTTGCATGTCTATATGAATTTGATTTTTCTGCTCTAAAAGCTGGTGCTACTTCAAATATTTTCTCAAATCCACTTGCTATTGCCATTTGTTTATAAAATTGTGGGCTTTGTGCTAAAAATGCCTTCTCTTCAAAATATTTTACTTCAAATACTTCTGATCCACTTTCACTGGCTGCTCCTATTAACTTTGGAGTATGTATTTCAATAAAATTTTCTTTATATAAAAACTCCCTCATTACTTCTATTAAATAACTTTGAACTTTGAACATTAGTATATTTTTTTCACTTCTTAAATCAATAAAACGATAGTCTAATTTTGTATCTAGAAGTGCTGATGAACTATCTTTATAGTTAAATGGTAAATCTTTTAAACACTTACTTGTTATTTCGATATCAGTTGGTATTATTTCCATACCATTTAATTTTACTTTTTCATTTTTTAGTAGTTTACCAACTACTTTTATTGTGCTTTCACATGTAAGAGTAGATACTATATCATTTAATTTTTTATTATCATCATTTTTTTCTATAGTAATTTGAATTTTACCGGTTGTATCTCTTAACACAATAAATTGTACATATTGTAAATCTCGAATATTATCAATAAATCCCTGTACTTCAATATCTTGATTAAAGTACTCCTTTAAATCTTTAAAATATATTTTTTTCATAATATCCTCCTTTTATATAAATTATATCATATAAATATATTAAATACATATAACATATTTATAATAGTTAATATGTTTTTTGATATATATTTATTTTTATATTATAATATAATTATGAAAGGAGATTATATGAAGAAAAAAATATTTATATCATTTCTATTAATACTTCTTTGTTTAACAATAGCTGGTTGTGGTAAAAAAATTACTGAAAATAATACTACTACAACTACAAAAGTAACGGCAACTAACGAATCTACTTTAGATTTTGACTATACTACTGATGATAATAAGATAGTGTTTAATTTCAATGATGCATATTACATGGTATTTTATTTCAATGGTCAAACAGTTACAGGTATGTGGTATGTATTTGATTTCGAAGATGTAGAAACTGCAAATGCTTCTGTTGCCATATATCGTTCTCAATATAAAAATGATGAAAATGGCTTTAAAAGAGTATATAGAAGAGGGACATCAGTAGTAATAGAATTTGATGGTGAACAATATAAAGATCTAACTAGAAAGCAAATTGAAGCTACATTTAGTTATTTAAAAACAATGTATGGAAAATAAAAATCAGTTAATACTGATTTTTATTTATTTTTTCTTTTATTAAAATAACTAATTATCATCTTCAAAATATAATTCTATTAATATATTTTCTTTGCTGGTCTTTCATAACCTTCCAAACAATTTTCTAACATTTTTCTTGCACTGTCTTTTATTTCTGGTGCGTATACTTTTAGTAGGCCTTCTATATCAAATACTGATTCATAAAATTTAGTATCTGTACAATCTCTCATATTATATAATTCTACTAAACTATTTTGTAGTCTTGTAAGTAACCCAGTCATCATAGCTGGTTCTATAAGACCCAAAACAGCATAGTGCCCAAGATAACTATCGTTAAGAAATTTATTACCTAATTCTTTGCCTAACTCATTATATTTATTATTTGAGTAACACTCTATAAGGTAGTTTTCACCTAATATGGATACTAATTGTTCCACTACTCTGACATCCAATCTATATGAAATATCTTCCATTCCTAAAGTTTGATTAGTTATATATTGTGTTAATCCTTCATTTATGCCAAGAAATAATGAGTCATCATTATTTTCTGATCTTAAATTAACTCCTTCAACAATATAAACATATTTATTATTTATTACTTCTTTTTTACTAGTAACACAATGTATTAATTCATGTAAAAATGAGTTGAGAAACAAATCATCTTTTTGCTCTTTCTGATTTTTTTCTATCATTATAGGGTTTATTAATAATGTGTTAGTACCAAATCTATATTCAGCACATCTTTGAGTCCTATTAGCATATTCATCATTCATTACTTCAAATTTTATTTCTTTCAAATTATCAAAATTAATATTAAAATTAGGAAATCTAATTTTTAATAAATCTAATAAATATAGATAACCCTTATTAGTATTATATTTTTTATTGATAATATTATTAACATATTCTTGCATACTACCACTCCATTATTTTATATAATTATATCATAATTTTAATAAAAAACAGGTTGTCAAAAGCAGTCCGTGTAAAACTATCATGATGAAACTGACGAGCTAAAAATATGCTTTGTCTTTTCTCCTCCAATAATATATCTACATTAATATTTTTATTTTCCATTAATATATTCGATTAATTTATCGTAGCAATTAGAAAATTCTGCATTGTAAATCATATTGTCTCTAGTGTGAAAACTTATTATAAAATTTTTTTTATTTTCTTTAATTATTTTGGGATTATTCAAAATTAATATTTTATAGGTGCTTTTTTCTGTACAAATTGCAGGCATATTGCCCATATTAAGTGCTAATAAACCCACATGATTCTTTGATATTTTGTATTCTTCTGGGTGTTTATTTAAATAGTCTAATACATCATCTAATCCTGTAGAAAAAGCAAAAATACTTTTTCTTCTTTCTCTTATTTCGTGTTCCGCTTTTTGAACAGCTTTTGCGGCTTCAAAATTATTTTTTAATGTTGCTGCCTGAAAAATTGTTCCTTATGGCATATATATCATGTTTTTTTTGGGATACGTTATCTGCATTTTCACTAGAATATAATAATTGAATAGCATAAATTATAACATCACGTTCTATAAAAGCGGTTGATTTAGACATGTTTTTACTTTGATTATTAGAAACTGCATTTGCTACTAAATATACAGAAATAAATATTAACCATAATGCTAAAATTATGTTTGGTACTCCCATAAAAATAAATCCAAACATAGAACCAAAGAAAATAAATAAATATATTCCTAAATTTCTGGCAAAAGCTAAAGTTGGATTATTTTCCCAAATACCATCACTTTTTGTTTTCATAAATATCTTATCTTCCATATACATCTCCCTTTATAATGTTCATCATTATATATAAAGTATAACGTTATTATTAAACTTCTCAATGAATTTGTATTCGTCTGTCAATAAGAAAGTAAATAAAAAAGTATCATTACTGATGCTCTTTTATATATATAGAAATAGCAAACCCTCCTACAAAATAAGCAATTGAGTTTACTTCTGTTTCCTTTGGTGGAGCTGATGGGAGTTGAACCCATGTCCGAAAATCAAGCTACTTAAATGTCTACAAGTTTAGTTAAACTTAATTTTTATTAAGAAATACGGTGTTTAACTTACCATTTTCTTAACTAGTTTAGAAATATTCATTATTCTATCCTAAACATATAGAATAGTATAACTCACTATATTTGAACTCCTTAGAATAACTCATGAGTATAGTTATAGTAGAAGTGCTACGCTATCGCTATTAAGCAGCGTAAGCTAAATTATAATTTCTGTTTCCAGTTATTATTGTTTGCAGTTAAGGTTGCCACCTACTTGCAATCTAAGCTCTAAAATTCCCGTCGATGCCGTAACAGCCCCAGGAATTAATATTATAGCATATTTTAATATTTATTCAAGTTGCTAAGGTCTTTTTCTGCTTCTCTACTTAATTCCCTTTCTTTTATTGCTTGTTTTTTATTGAATAGTTTTTTACCTTTACCTAATCCTAATAATATTTTTACTTTACCATTTTTAAAATATAGTTTTACTGGTATTAGAGTATATCCTTCTTTTTCTATTTTTTGTTCTAATTTTAATATTTCTTTTTTATGCATTAATAATTTTCTTGTTCTTCTTTCATCCACATTAAAACGATTACCCTCTTCATATGGAGATATAAGCATATTTATAAGCATTAATTCACTATTTTTTACTCTAGCATAACAGTCTTTTAAATTAGCTGATCCTTTTCTAATTGATTTAATCTCAGTTCCTGTTAATACTATACCTGCTTCGTATGTTTCTTCAATATAATAATCAAAATAAGCTTTCTTATTGTTTATCTCTATCATTTTCATCACCTACTATTTCAAAATCAATAGTTCTATCATCTTTTGATGCTGCTTTTACTCTTACTTTTATTTTTTGACCCATTCTATAAATGATATTCTTATTTGATCCTACCATTTGCATTCTTCTTTCATCGAAGTTATAGTAATCTCCTGGTATATCACTTATATATACTAAACCTTCTATTAAATTTGGTAATTGTACAAAGAACCCGAAATTAGTAATACTACTTATTAAGCCTTCAAACTCTTCACCAATATGTTTTGTCATATATTCTGCCATTTTCATACTATCTATTTCTCTTTCGCAATCAATAGATGCTCTTTCTTTTTCAGATGAATGTTCACAAAGAGGTATTAATTCATCATGTAATAAAGAAGTTGTGTGTTCTGAAATATCATTATTAAATAAATATGTTCTAAGAAGACGATGTACTGTTGTATCTGGGAATCTTCTTATTGGAGATGTAAAATGTGTATATGTTTTACTACCTATTCCAAAGTGACCAATATTATCTATTTGATATATTGCTTTTTGCATAGTTCTAAGCATTAGACTAGAAAGGATTGGAAATTCTTCTTTTTCTTTTAAATCTTCTAGTATTTTTTGGAATGTTGCTTGAGTTATTCTTTTAAGATCTGCATTTATTGTATATCCTAAAGAACTTAAGAATGCAAAGAATTCTTTTACTCTGTCTTCTTCTGGTTTATCATGTACTCTATATACAAAAGGTAATTTCATATAAAATACATGGGTTGCAACTGTTTCATTAGCTGCAATCATAAAGTCTTCTATTAATCTTTCTCCTTGTCCTCTATCTCTTAACTTAATCTCTGTTGGAAATCCAGTTTCATCTACTAATATCTTTGCTTCATCAACGTCAAAATCAATATATCCTCTTTTTTCTTTATTTTTTCTTAATATTTTTGCAAGTTCATTCATTAATAATAGATTATCTTTATATGGTTCATATCCTTCAGGCACTTCTTTTCCATCTAAAATACAATTGACTTTTTTATAAGTCATTTGTATTTTAGATTTAATTATACTTTCAAATATCTCATGGGAAATAATATTACCAGTATTATCTATTTCCATAACACAAGATATAGTTAGTCTATCTTCATTAGGATTTAATGAACATATACCATTAGATAATTTATGAGGAAGCATAGGTATTACTCTATCTACTAAATATACACTTGTACCTCTATCGTATGCTTCATTATATAATGCTGTTCCTGGTTTAACATAATAAGAAACATCTGCTATATGAACACCTAATTTATAATTACCATTATCTAGTTTACTAATTGATATAGCATCATCTATATCTTTAGTATCATCGCCATCTATTGTATATATAAATTCTTCTCTTAAATCTTTTCTTGTCTTTATTTCTTCTTCAGTAACACTATTTGGTACACTTTCTAATTCTTTTTCTATTTCTTCACTAAATATATTATTAATACCAAATTTATATAATACTGATACTATATCTACTCCTGGATCATTCTTATGACCTATAATATCAACAATATCTGCAATAAAATAATCATTACTTAATTTTCTAACAACTTTTGCTGTTACTTTATGTCCATCAACCGCATCTTTAGAACTTTCTTTAGTTAATTCTACAGTTACTTTTAACTTCTTATCATCTAATTTTAAGAAGTATTTATCACTTTCAGTAAAGAATTCTCCAACTAAAAGGCCAAAGTCTCTTTCTGCTATTTTTAAAACTCTTCCTTCTTCTTTTTTATTCTTCCCTTTACCAATTATTTCTACTACTACTAAGTCTCCATTAACAGCACCATTTAATTTATCTTTATCAATATGTATATCACTACCATCTTGTATTAAGAATCCATATCCTTGTTCAAATACAGATATTTTACCCTTTTTTAAATGACTGTTTTCAAAAGACATATATTTGTCTTTATTTGTTCTATAGATTGTAAAATCTTTTTCTAACTCTTTTAATACATCTAATAAAGAAGTTAAATCTTCTGCTTTTTCTATACCTAATTTATCTTTTAACTCAATTACCGTTACTGGTTTATCTAAAGTTTTTAATATACTTAATACTTCTTCTTTCATGCTAATCTCCCTAATACCATTATAAAATAAAAAAAGCATTTTGTATGCTTTATTTTACTTACATTGTCATTAGTATACATATTACAAAGAATATTATACCCAGTCCCATTGTAATTCTTGTTACTAGTAGTTCTCCACCACGTTCTTTTCTATTACTAAATAAGTCTTGGTTACCACCTTGTACTATTTGTGCTGCAGATTCTGCTTTACCACTTTGAAGTAGTACTAGCACTATCAACAATATTGTAACAACAATTAATATTACTTCCATATTGGTCACCTCACGCTATGTATTCTAACATACTTATATGTTTTTGTCTATTTTTTATAGTTATTTATATAATTTGCTACTTCATCCAGATTATTTAATATCTTGATACCATTAGATTTTAGTATATCTATTGTCTTAGATATGCTTTTTTTCTCATGTTCCTGAAAATACTCTCCATTTGCTTCATAAAGCACACAAAATATTGTTTTATTTGGATTTTTATTACTATAATCAGTAACTTCTACAAAACTATAGAAACCTTCACCTTCAGGTGTTATTACAAATAAACAAATATCATCTTCTTCTTTATGCTTATCTTCTTCTACTTGATTTTCTTTACTCCAATTTTCTACAATAGGATTAAATACTTCTACTTTATTTAAATCTATTTTATTTATTAATTCCTTCCTCCAAGTAGAACTATCACATGTACCACCTAAAAAGACAGTGATTTTTTCTTTCATATTATTTATTTATCTCTTCTTCTATTCTAAGTAATTGATTGTATTTACATATTCTATCTGTTCTAGATACAGATCCTGTTTTTATTTGCCCTAAATCTAATCCCACAGCAAGATCTGCAATAGTTATGTCTTCTGTTTCTCCACTTCTATGAGAGATTATTGTTTTATATCCATTTGCTTTGGCTAAATTAATAGTATCTAGCGTCTCACTAATAGTACCTATTTGATTTACTTTAATAAGTATTGAATTACATGCTTTTTCATCTATACCCTTTTGTAAATACTTTTTATTAGTAACAAATAAATCATCACCTACTATTTGGACTTTGTCTCCTATTTTTTCTGTTATTAATCTGAATCCTTCCCAATCATCTTCATTAAATGGATCTTCAATTGTTATTATTGGATATTTATTTACTATATCTAAATAGTAGTTCAATAATTCATCTCTAGTTATTTGTTTAGATTCAAAATTATAGTAACCATCTTTATAGAAGGAAGAAGCGGCAACATCTATTCCAAGATTAACATCTTTACCTGGTATATAACCGGCTCTATTAATTGCTTCTACTATTAAATCAAATCCTTCTTTATTACTTGTTAGATTAGGTGCAAAACCGCCTTCATCTCCAACATTAGTAGAATATCCTTTTTCTTTTAAAACCTTTTTTAAATTATGAAACACTTCTGATGCTACCCTAATTCTTTCTTTAAATGTTTCTGCTTCAGGAAGTATCATAAACTCTTGAAAATCTATTTTATTATCAGCATGAGCTCCACCATTTATTATATTTATCATTGGTCTTGGAAGAGTGCTGCCTCCTAAATACTTATATAATGGTACTTGTTTTACTTGTGCTGCTGCTTTTAATACAGCAAGTGATACTCCAAGAATTGCATTAGCACCTAAATTAGATTTAGTATCTGTACCATCAAGTTCAATCATTTTATTATCTATCTGTCTTTGATCAAATACATCCATATCTACTAATATATCTTTTATTTTTGTATTAACATTTTCTACTGCTTTTAATACTCCAAGTCCCATATATCTAGAACCACCATCACGAAGTTCTAATGCTTCTTTTTCTCCAGTTGATGCTCCACTTGGTACTGATGCTCTTGCTAAAATACCATTTTCTAAAATTACATCTACTTCTACTGTTGGATTTCCTCTTGAATCCAATATTTCTCTTCCAATAATATCTACTATTTTCATATTTTCTCCTATCATATATAATTTAATAGTAGCAACAGGTTATAAAAAAGTCAATAGAATAAAAATATACTGTTAATTGAATTATTATATGTTATAATATTATATTAGATAATTGTAAAATAGATAGGAGGTACTTATATGGAAATAGCAATTCTAAATGAAGAGACATATAATGAATATGCAGTAAATCATCCTAATTATAATTTCTTTCAAAGTATCTACTATGGAAAAGTAATGAAAAATAGTGGTTATGAGCCATTTTATTTGGGTTTGGTTGATGAATCTGGTAGTATTGAGGCTGCTACTTTAATATTAGTAAAAGAATCAAAAGGTAAACAAAGAACAGGATATTGTCCAAGAGGGTTCTTAATTGATTGGAACAACGATAATTTAGTAATTAACTTTACTAATTTATTAAAGAAATTTTTATCAAAGAGATCTTTTATATATATTAAAGTTGATCCATTAATAATTTATAAAGAACATAGTAAAGCTGATTTTCCAAATAATATGGTAGCAGGTAATGATACATTTATTAAAAAATTACAAGCTCTTAATTATGTACACCTTGGATTTAATAAAGGGTTTGAGTCTCAAAAACCAAGATGGAACATAAATATTGAATTAAATAATACTACATTACAATCTTTAAATGAAGATACAAAAAGAAAGATTAATGACTCTAAGAAATATGGTTGTCAGGTATTTAGAGGCAATAAAAATGATATTGATAAATTTTATAACCTTGTTAAAACAACTAGTAATCTTAACAAAGAATTTTATTTAAACTTCTTTGATATCGCTGAAGATAAAAAGTTATTTGAAATATATTTTTCAAGAATTGATCCTGGAGTATTTGTTAAAAATAGTAGAACTATTTATGAAGAAGAAGAAAATAGGAATCAAGAGTTAAATAATATGATTCAAGATATGTCTATAGTAGATAAAACTGATATATTAAATAAGAAAATGGAGTCAGATTTATTACTTGGTACATATAAACAGAATATGTTAAAAGCAATTGATGTATTTCAAAATAATCCCGATGGAATACTTGGAGCTACAACTGCTGTTGTTAAGTTTAATGGGGAATTAATATTTTGGACAGTAGCAATAAATGATGAATTTAAGACTTATTTTCCAGAATATAATTTATATAGTACTATTATTGAAGACTGTATAAGATTAGGTTTTAAAACTGCT
>DAOOPL010000012.1:0-17487 GCA_035388245.1 Bacilli bacterium
ACTTACTAAAGTATGATCTTTAGTAACCTTATACAATTTACTGTCTTTAACTACATAACCAGATGAATCTCCTACATTACCAAAAAGGATATAACTACTTGTTATAATTGCAAGTACTACAGTAGTACCCATACCTTTACTTTCAGGATGCTCTTCTGTATATTTAAATATCTCATCATTAGATATTGATATATTTTTTCTAATCCAAGCAATTGCTTCTTCTTTATTTCCTACTTCTTTTTCTTTTAAAAACTCACTAGATAAATAATTAACTACCATTGTTGCTGCTATTTCACCTGCTTTATGTCCACCCATACCATCTGCTACTATCATTAAGTGCTCACTATTAGCATTTTTAACAATTGTAACAGCATCTTCATTATGAGTTCTTACTTTACCTGTATCTGTTAAATAATAACTATCCATATTCTACCTACTTTCGCTACGTAGTTGTCCACATGCTGCGGACACCTTTGATCCAAATTCTTTTCTAATTGTAACATTAATATTATTATTTTTAAGTATATCATAAAAATTCAAAGTAGTCACCTTATCACTTTTCTTAAATTCATTATTACTTGTTTCATTATATGGAATAATGTTCACATAACAATTTATTCCTTTTAATAAATCTACTAGATTTAAAGCATCAGTTTTTTTATCATTAATATCTTTAATTAATATATATTCAAATGTTACTCTTCTACTGGTTTTATTAATATAGTTTTTAACACTATTAATTATTTTTTCAATATTATAAACTTTATTAATAGGCATTAAGTAATCTCGAATATTATTACTTGATGCATGTAAACTTATTGCCAAGTTTACTCCTAATTTCTCAGATGCAAATATATCTATTTTTGGTACTAAACCACATGTAGATATAGTTATATGCCTAGCACCAATATTTATTCCCTTTGGATTATTAACTATCTCTATAAACTTTAATACTGAATCATAATTATCAAATGGCTCTCCAATACCCATAATAACTATATGACTTATTCTTGATCTTGTGTCTTCTTCTACATTTAGTATTTGATTAACCATTTCATAAGTTTCTAGATTTCTATTTTTTTTTAATCTCCCACTTTCACAAAATAAACACCCCATATTACAACCAACTTGAGTAGATATACATAGACTAGTACCATAATCATGTTCCATAAGTACTGCTTCTATTTTGTTATTATCATTTAGATTAAATAAATACTTTTTCACCCCTTTATCCTTTTGTATCTTAGCAATATCTAATGTATTAAATGAGAACATATTTGATAGGATATCAATTAGTTCTTTTTTTAAATTTGTCATTTCATTAAATGCTTTTACTCTTTTTATATATAACCATTCAAAAACTTGAGATGCTCTATATTTAGATTCCCCCATTTCAATAAATATATTTTCTAAATCTTTTAATGAATAGTTATATATATTTTTCATTTTTTCACCTATAACAATTATATCAAATATATTTAAATATAAAATAAAAATTTTGAGTACTACTCAAAATTCTTAGTAATATCTGTTTCTTTCATTTTACCATGATTTTTATATATAAATAATATATTACTATTTTCTATTTTTAATAAATCTTGTTTATAAAATGTAATATTAGTACTAACATTATCTTTCTCATAATAATATGTTTTACTTCCATCAAAATTAGTCTCATTTTTAACATATGTAGATTCTCTTAAATCATCCAAATTATAAAAATATTTACTAGTACTTGCTTCTTCATTTTGTTTTACATTTTTTAAATAATAATAGTTTTTATTACCATCAAAGTAATATTTTTTATCTGCATTACATTTTATATAATATATTTTTTTGTATCTTTTACCAGTACATTCTTCATTACTATCTTTATATAAGAAAGCATAGTTATCATCAATATATATATCTAATGCCTCAGTAACATCCATTACATCAGTTAGTAATTCAATAGTTGTACTATATGAATACTCATCTTTTTGAGCATTATAATTTGGTTCTGGGCTATATTTTAGTAATATAAAAGTAATCATAAGAAATATTATTCCAATTGATAATTTTAATGCTGCCTTTTTCTTGGGATTATCAAATATATTATTATATTTTTCTTTTAAATTCTTATACCATTTCATACTATTTTAACTCCCTACCAAGTAACTTCTTACTATCTATTCCATTTAAATAATCTTTTACAAGTGTTCGTTTTTTACCTTCCATTTGTATTTCTGTTAATAGTATTTCTCCATCAAGAGTTTTAACACCAATACTGTCTTTATTAATATTAATTATTGTACCAGGTTTTTTATTACTATCATTATGATCTTTTTTAGCACTATAAACTTTTATTATTTTATTATCAAGAGTAGTATATGCTCCTGGTACTGAACTTAACCCTCTTATTTGATTATATACATCTTTAGTAGATTTGTTAAAATCTATTTTCTCTTCTTCTTTTTTTACTATATAGGCATATGTTGCTTCATTATCATTTTGTTTTATTCTTATATGTTTATTAGATATTATTTCTTCTAGTGTATTTTGTAATAATATAGGTGCTGCTAGTGATAACTTATCATGTAGTGTATCATATGTATCTATCTCTTCAATATCTATTTCTTGAGTATTTATTATGTCTCCAGTATCCATATTTTTATCCATATACATAATTGTAATACCTGTTTGTTTATATCCATATATTATTGCTTTATGTATTGGATCACCACCTCTTAATTTAGGGAGTAATGATGCATGTACATTTATACATCCATACTTTGGATAATTAATTACTTCTTCTGGTAATATTTGACCATAGGCACATGTAATTATTATGTCTGGTTTTAAGTCGAATACTAGTTCTGTTTCTTCTTTTAATTTTAATGGTTGAAATACTTTTATATTATTATCTAGTGCTAATTGTTTTATTGGAGAAAAAATAATTTCATTTTTCCTACCTGAAGGTTTATCTATTTGAGTAAATACTCCAATTACATTATAATTTTCTATTAACATTTTGAGTACTGGTACACTAAACTTAGGAGTCCCCATAAATATTATATTTAATTTCTCCATAATTCCTCCTAGAACAATTTAAATATATCTTTAGCAGTAATATATATCATAAGTCCAAATAAAATATATAATCCTACTTGATGTATCATATTCTCTGTTTGAGGTTTTACTTTTGAACCTTTTATTTTTTCTATTACTAAAAATAATACTCTTCCACCATCAAATGCTGGGAATGGTAATAGATTTACAAATCCAATATTTATTGATAAATATGCGAGTAAATAAAGCACACTATCAAAACCATATTCTCTTGATTCACCAACTACAGAATATATTCCAACAGGACCAGATAAATTATTTACACTTATCTCTCCAGTAAATAATCCTTTTATTACTACAAACATTGTTTTATATAATGAACAAAATTTTGAACTTGCATATTTTACTGAATTTACAAAACCAGTATGCATAGTATCATTAGCTAATATTCCATATTTATATGTTACATTACCCTTTTTATCAGTAACTTTTATTGGTTTAATATATTCAGTTTTATATTTTGAATTAACATCTTTTACATAAAATTTCATTTTACCATCATTTTTAGCTAATGCAAAAGTAATTACTACATCATCCCATGTATAAACTTTTTTATTATTTAATTTTATTATTAAATCACCTTTTTTAAGATTTGTGCTATAAGCTGGATATCCTTTTTCTACTTTACCAATATATGGTTTTGTTGTTGTTGAACCATATATAATAGCAATTATAAATAGTACTAAGAATCCTAATA
The DNA here is from genome assembly GCA_035388245.1 of Bacilli bacterium. Classification (GTDB taxonomy): domain Bacteria; phylum Bacillota_I; class Bacilli_A; order RF39; family UBA660; genus DAOOPL01. The sequence goes on from DAOOPL010000012.1 coordinate 3,806, forward strand.
TAAAGTTATTTAAAGCTCCTGCTACTATTGTAATAAATCTTTGTAACCAAGTTTTATTATATTGTTTCATATTAGCAGGTATTTCTTTATCATCTTCTGTTTCTTCTCCTGCCATCATAATATAACCACCTATTGGTATTAATCTTAAAATATATTCTGTCTCATCATTTTTTCTTTTAAATGAAAATAATTTTGGACCAAATCCAAGTGAAAACTCATAAACATATATATCATACTTTTTAGCCCAAAAGAAATGTCCTAGTTCATGAAAAAATATAATAATACCAAGCATTAATATAAAGTAAATTAGTGTCATTATTCCTCCTAAAACATATTATTAATTAATATATAACTAATAATTATAAATAATATGCTATCTAAACGATCAAGTATACCACCATGACCTGGCATAATATTTGAAAAATCTTTTATTCCATAATGTCTTTTAATTGCACTAAAAAATAAATCTCCTATTTGACCAATAATAGTTAGTCCTAATGTCATAGCAAGTAACAAATATATTGATATATTACTATCTACTTTTAAATAATAAAATAAAGCTGCTACTAATGTACCAAAAATACTTCCAGTAATACTACCTTCCCAAGTTTTATTTGGAGATATATTTGGTATTAATTTATGTTTACCAATAAATCTTCCTCCCAAATACGCATAAGTATCTGTAAATATTGATACTAAAAATAAATATATAAATATCATTAGATTACTTCTAATTACTATTAATCCATTAAACCCTATTCCAAGAAGTATTATTATTCCAATTATAGTAAAACAATCAACTATATTATATTTTTTATCTTTATTTAATAATATTAATGTACTTGTAAATACAAGCATCATAATATATAAAGATAAGTAAAATCCTGATTTATTAATTAATATTAAAAGAGCTGTAAATAAATAACAAAAGTATTTAATAAATATTGGTAATTTATTATATCCTGTTGCTTTTAACATTTCTCTTAATGCTAATAATCCTATAACTAATACACCATATTTAAATATATTTCCACCTATTATTACAAGTGGTACACATATTGCAAGTGCAACAAGTGCACTAATTACTCTTTGTTTCATAAAACACCTATCTTTCTTATATAATTATAACATTTTATTAAAAAAAATAGTAGTATAAATACTACTATTAATATGAATCTATGTTAATTTTTACATGCTTTTTATCTTTTAAATATGAACTAGCCATTACTATTGTTCTAATTGCACTTGCAATCTTTCCACCTCTACCAATTACAACACCCATATCTTTTTCTTGTACCATTACTTGTATAACTATTTCATCCTCGTTTTCACTATCAAACTCTTTTACAGATACACTATCTGGATCACTAACTAACTCTTTTACAATAAATTCAGTTAATTCTACTAAATTCATTATTTTTTACTCTTTTCTTCATGTAATTTAGTAAGTAGACCTGTGCTTGATAATATATTACGAACTGTATCTGTTGGTGTTGCTCCGTTTTTTAACCATTTAATAACTAATTCTTCTTTAACATCAACTTTAACTGGATCAAGAAGTGGATTATATGTTCCTAATATTTCTATAAATCTACCATTTCTTGAAGTTCTTGAATCTGCTGCTACAATTCTATAAAACGGACTTTTTTTAGCTCCCATTCTTACTAATCTAATTTTTACTGCCATGTGTCCTCCTTTTTCTTTATAAATTTTATCATCAATTATATTTATTGTCAACTAAAAAGGTTGACAAAATAAAAAAGTAATAAATATTACTTTTTATCTTCTTCTAATTTTTCAATTACTATTTTTAGTAACTTTGTTGTTTTGTTTTTTATTTCTACTACTGCATCTTCAAGTACTGGTGTACCTTTTTCCTTAGTATATTCTACTAGTTCCATAACCTTTTCTTGAATTACTTTACCTTTTTTCTTAGCTAATTCTAATGCCTTTTCTTGATCTAAATCTTCTAGTTCCTTCTTAAGTTCTTCAACCTTTTCTTCTATTGTATCTCTAACTTCATTAATATCAATTTCTTTAGCTTTTTCTAATAACTCATCGAATCTTTTCTTAAGTGCCTTTCTTGTTTCTACTCCTGTTTTTTTAGCAAATAGAAGTGCTACTACTGCTCCTACTGCTGCTCCTATAATAAATTTACCTTTATTTCCTTTATTCTTCTTCATCTTCCTTTTCCTCCTTAATTTCATCTTTCTTTCTTTTTGTAATTAGTTTTTTTATTAATGCTACTATTCCATCTGTAATTACATCACTGAATACAGATATTTTATCTGTTGCAGCATCAATTACATGGAAGAATCCATTTAATGATTTAACTTTATCATCAACGTCTTCTACAATAACATTTACTTTATTCATTGCCTTAATTACTTTAATTGATATTATTATTAATAATATAATTAATACTACTAATAGTGCATAAACTAATAATGGTAATGATATTTCTAGAAATTCTATCATTTGTCATCCTCACTTCCTTCATACATCGTTTCAATTAGATTAAATAAGTCACTTTCTTTTGTATCATCATCCTCTTCTTCTTTATCTTTATTAAACTGTTTTTCAATATCTATAGTTTCAAATTTTATTTTTTCCTGTGTATCAGTATTGTCAAATTCTTTTGTTTCTTCATCATCAACATGTGTCTTTATTTCAATAGTTTCTTCTTTATATATAATTTCTTTTTCTTCTTCTTTTTCCTTTTTTATATGTTGTGGTGGTTTATAGAAATTACCTTTGTTTAATCTTGTTAAAGTATCTTCTATTTCATCAGTTAAAGTACCATATGCTTTTTGTCTTACTGCATCAAATGGATTTATTTCTTTTTCTTCTTTGTGTAATTTTTCATTTATCTTTTCATCTGCTGATACTGATATTAAACCAAAAACAGGTGATATCATAGGTGTTGGTTTAAATCTTTTACTTTCTTTTCTATATGATGGTGATTGATAAATTATTTCTTTAGGTGGTTCTTCTTTTGCCCTTGTTTCTGGAAAGAAATCTCTATCAAAATCAAATCTTTTCTTTGGAGGTATGTTTTTAAAATCATCATCAATAATATCATCAATAATTTCTACTTGTTTTTTTTCTTTAGGTTCCTCTTTTTCTTCTTTATGTTCTTTTCTTTCTAGTTTTTCAGCCTTTTCTTCTTCAGCATCAAATATAAAATTTTTTATCTTATTTATTATTTTCATATAAATACCTTCCTCTTTATTGAACGCTTTGAGTTGTTGTAGTTGTTATTATTACATCATTGTCAATTGGTTTTGTTGTTTTTTCATATTTATCATATTCTTCAATTGATTCAAGAATATTGTTTTCTTCTTCCTTAGGGCTTAGTATATTAAATACTTCTTCTTTAGAATTAAGTCCACCCTCTTCATACATTTTCTTTAACAATAGGTCATTAAATTTAATACTAGCTAATATTACTGAAATATCATTTATAGCTAGGTCTAAATTTTCTTCTTCAACATATGATTCCACTTTAGAATAATTATACATCATTTCTATAAAATATTTACCTTTTATTTTTGTAATATATAAATATCCATTATTACCAATCTTTTCAGAATGATAAATTTTATCTTGTACTTTATATTCAAATTTTATTTTTTTATAATAACTTACTATGTCTACAAACAGATAATACTTCATCTTATTTCTTCTTAGTGTATCATTATATTCATCTGAATTTTCTATTACTATACCTCTTGGAGCATAATATTTATATCCTTTACTTATTGTATTAAAATTCTTTATTTTCTTACTTAATACCATTGCTTTTATGCTCTTATAATCTGTTTTACTAATATCCTTTATTGAACATCCTGATAATATTACAACTAATAATAATAGTAACATTATTTTTTTCATTCGTCCACCTACTTTATTTAATTATATCAAATATATCATAAAATTAAAATACTTTTTGTTAATCTTTATAGGCTTCTAAATAATATATCTTTTTGCTTTCTTTTAAAAATTTTTTTTCATACTCTGTCATAGCACTATTTATTATGTTGCTATTATGAAGATCAAATGAAATATTATTTAATATATATCCATATTTACTTAGTGATTCTAATGAATATATAAATAAGTTTTCGTTATCTGTTTTTTGATATATAGTTTTCTTGTTTTTAAAAATCTTTTCATATTTTCCTAAAAATGTGGAACTTGTTAATCTTCTTTCTTCATGTCTTTTTTTAGGCCATGGATCTGAGAAATTTATATATATTAAATTTATTTCTTTGCTAAATATATTTTCAATATTCATTGCATCAATATTAATTAGTTTTAAATTATTTATTTCTAATTTTTCTAACTTTTGAACTGCTCTTACTATTACACTTGTATATTTTTCTATACCTATATAATTAATATTTGGATTATTTAATGCTAAAGTAATAATAAAATCTCCTTTACCCATACCTATTTCAATATTTATTAGATTATTATTATTAAATACTTTATTCCATTTCCCTTTATATGTTTCTGGTTCTTGAATTACATATTTTGAACTATTAATAATAACATGTGAATTTTTTACATTTCTAAGTCTCATTTTGTCTTACCTTGTTTTGAATTATTATATCTATTTTCAGATGAAACAACGATCTTTGAATAATTTGATATACTATCTTCATTGAAATTTTCATATGCTATTTTCATATTTTTACTCTTTTTATTAAAATATGAAATTGATATTTCACTAATAACTGAATATGCTTTATGATTATTATAATATTCATTATTTTTATTAATTTCTTTTCTTTTATTTAATAAGCTAATAAAGTTTATTAAATATGCATCATCTTTAATATCAATATTATATTTAAGTTTATAATAATAATTATATTGGTCTATCATTTCATTTAGAATTATTATTGCAAAATCAGTATATTGTGAGTCTGGTTGACTATTTCTTAAAATATAAAAGAAAGTATTAATATTATTAATAAATGCTTTAGACTTACTTTTATCTTGATCTAAAATAAGTAATTCGTTTTCAAGAATATCCATATTTGCATGATTTAAATATGCTGAAATCATTTTTTCTGGCGTAATAAGTTCGCATAACATTTGACAAATGGCAACTAACTCTGGTAAATTTTCTTTCGCTTTGCAAGAAAAAAATTCTTTCTGTAACATTCTTGTCATTCCTTCTTCAAATGCTATGTTTTTCTCATTTGATTTTGTACATGAAAGCACATGAAATATTTCATGTTCCAAAATATTTGTATCAAATGCTAAATTATTATATTCATCAATACTATTAACAAAATAAATTGTAATAGTGTTTTTAACATGATTATATTCTGCTATATTATTATTACCTTCTATATTAATATTTACATCATTTTTATATTTTAAATCTATTGTACTTAATATTTGCTTTAATTCATCCATTTGTAAATATTTATAATATTTAGAAATAAAAGGATAAAATTTTTTAAAAAACTCTTTTTCTTGTTTATTTAAATTTTGATTACTATTAATACAATCAAACAATTCTTGAACATCTGTTTTTATTGTACTATTTTCATTATCTTCAGTTGTATCAATAATAGTTGATGCAGTGTAAGATTCACTATCTGTTTCAAGTTTAAATCCTTTTTGTTTTAATAGTGTTACAAGTTCATATCCAGCACTTGTAATTACTAGTACACCCGCTAGGATTCCGCTTATTATTTTTATTTTTTTTCTATTTTCCATATACTATACACCTCAGTATAAAATAATTATATCACAAATAAAAAAAACATATAAAATGTTTTCTTATTAACTTCCACATCCAGTTCCGTATTTTAACACTTCGATCGGTACATTGGTTGGATTAGAATTCCACCCTTCTAAATTATTTTCACTATTTATCAATAAATCTAATGCATCACCAGAAACTCCCCTATCTCTAATTACTGCTATTATTTTCCCATCGACAACACTTGATTTTAATTGAGCAGAAAAGTTATCCATATTTATTCTACCTTTTATATTTATTCTTATTATTGATCCTCTTGGGTATCTTGATGAAGAAGCTACAACTCTGATTCCAGTGTTTGTTTTAGTAGTTCTATGATTCTGAACATCCCAAAATACGTAGCCATCATCTATTTTTTCTCCACATGAAGTTTGTGGACCTCCTCCTTGATATCCATAAACTGTAATTCTGCTTGCTGTAAAACTTCCTACACTTGCTGCTGTATAATATGCACTTGCCGAATTATTATAAGTATATTTTCCTGTTGAATATTTTTTAACCTCATTTTTACAACTAGAATCTGAATATATTATCCAAATACCTTGTCTATTAAAATTATTAATAGTTAAAGTCCTTGAAATTGTTTTATTTGTCATTGTTTCACAGACACCATAATATACTCTTGTATTACCAGAATATGTATTCCATCTCATATAATATTTTTGTCTTGGTGATACTTCAAATTTAGTTTGAAATGTCATTACTTTTCCATATGCAACTGTTTTTATAGCCGTCGTTGGAGTTGGTGTAATTGTAACTTTATATGTCCCTAAGGTAGAATTTGATGTTGTTACTTTTTTTGTCGTTGTTGTTGTGTTTGATACAGTTACTTTTGACCAATCAATTGTATAGTCCTTATATGCCCATCCTATATCACTTTTGTATGACCATCCTGTTGGTTTCCATGAACCATTTGTACCTTTTGCTATATCACTACTTGTATTTGTCGTCCATTTTACTAGTATTCTATATGTCTCTTTATTACTTTTTTGTTTCTTAAAACATACTTCTTTACTTTTATCATTTGTATATTGATAATATGTACTTGACACTATACCTGAAAAATAATTTTGATTATATGGTTTATAATAAACATGTATTCTCCAATTTTTACCTGCATTTGTTGGTATATAAATCTTATGACATACATTTTGTGTATCAATCCCATCTGCTGCTACAAATTGATTAGTTTTTGCTGTTACCGCTTGATATGTTACACTACCAAAATATTTATTTTGATCACTTAAACCTAATAATTCTAAAGGACTTTTACCTGTTAATACACTTGTAAATGAAAATAATAGTGTTGCACACAAAACAAATGCCATTGCTAGTTCAATTTTTACTGTTTTCATTAGTTCTTTTTTTGCTAGTTTTGGTCTTCCTACTTTATTTTTTCCTTTGGGTGTAAACCACTCTTTTATCTTTCTTATCATATTAACCTCTCTTATATCATATATATTTATATAATAACATAAAAAAAAATTATGTTAATAATTTTTTTATATTTTATAAATAAAATGTAAACTACTCAACAATATTTTTCTTATTTTTTATAAATCTTTCTTTAATAATATTTACTACTCTTTCACTAAATATTTTTTTAATAATTCCAAATTTATATGTAAGTACTGTATAAATTAAACTTCCTAATATTGAATATACTATTGTTACAAGTACTGCTTCAAATCTACTTGATGTTTCCATAGGAAGTACATATCTAAATGCAAATAAAGCTCCAAGCATTACTACTATTATCATAAATATTTCAAACCCACGTTTAATAGTTTCATCATAATTAATTTTTAATGATTTGATGAAATATGCTAGTAAAAATATTGTTGGTATTAAATAACCACATATAGTGGCAAAGTCACTACCATATGCTGGATTAATACCTAATCCTGCAAATGCACGCATTATTGGTATTTGTAATACCAACTTTGAAATTACTCCAAGTGATAATGCTGTTGCAACTATTTTGTATTTGTTCATTGATTGTACTACTCCTATTGATATTGCATAAAAGCAACTAAAGAAGGCTGAGAAAATATCAAAAGCATATATACTTGACTTAAAATCTATACTACGACTACCATAAAATATCATCCAAACTGGTTTTGATAAAAAGCTTAATCCAATAGCCATAGGAAATGCCACGAATAATAGTATTTGTAATGATTGATTAATAATACTTCTTATATCTCCATAATCTTTTCTAGCATTACTATCAGATATATGTGGTATTAAACTAGTAAGTATACCTGATGCCACTGTAACAACAATAACATTTAGCTTAGAACCCCATGTAGTTATAACTCCTAATGCTTTTTCTGCTATTTCTGCCGAGTAACCAAGTGATACCATTTCAGATGTTACAGTAAACAGATTAACAAAATTAAATGCTGATTTAGATAAATCTATCATAATAAATGGTGTTGCATACATAACTATTTTTAATAATATTGTTTTTGCTGTTATACCCTTTTCTTCACTAGTCTTTTTTACTTTTGGTAATAATTCTTTTCTATTAATAAATATTTTATTAAATAGATAAAAGTATGCTCCTATTGCTCCTGCTGTTGCACCAAATACTGCAACAGAAACAGCAATTGCTGAACCTAATTTCAACCATTTCATAACTATGTAACTACCTGCAAGTAAAACAGCTACTCTTATAAATTGTTCTACTACCTGACTTGTTGATGGTGGTCCAATATATCTATGACCTTGTAAATATCCTCTCATAACACCCGTTGATGGAACTATTATTATTGCTGTTGATATAACCCTAATTACAAGCGTTACATCTTCAATTGTAACTAAACCAACGTTATCTTTAACAAGTGCTATTGCTAATGGTTTTGCAAATATAAACAATATTAAAAAAACAGTAATACCAGATGCCAGCATTAACCTTCTACCAATTTTATATGTTCTTATTTTACTATATGTATAACCTAATGCATTATATTCACAAACTACTTTACTAATTGCAAGAGGCATACCGATAGTGGATATACTTAAAAATGTTGAATATATTGTATATCCATATACATATAAAGCATCTCCTCTTTCTCCAATAATACTATAAAAAGGTATAACATATACTATACCAATTATTTTAGTAATTACTAATGCTGCACTTGCAATAAATGCTCCCTTTAAAAATGAACTCTTTTTCATATTTATATTCCTTATAAGTTTAGTATAACAAAAAAATATTTTTCCTGCAATTATATTATTTCTTATTAAATATTCTATATACAATTATTAACACTATTACACCTAATATATAACCTGCTATAACATCACTTAAATAATGGACTCCTAAATATATTCTACTTAATCCAGTAAGTATAATCATAATAACTAAAAATATATTCACAAATATTTTTAATTTCCCTTTTAAATATTTATTAACTAAAATAATTAATGTTCCATAAAAACATGTTGCTGTTAGTGTATGTCCACTTGGATAACTATATCCTGTTTCATTAATTAAAGGCCATATTGGTCTTTCTCTTTGAAATATAATTTTAAATAACCTTGTGATTAACATACTAGAAAATATGTTTATTAATAAAAATTTAAAATCATTAATTTTTTTCTTCTTATACATTATTGTGAAAATAATAATGCATATTATTAATAAACTCCACCAAGATACAATATTTGTAATAATTTCAAATATATCAATATAGCTATCATTTAAATGAGAAGACAAAAAAGAAAATGCTTCTTTATCAATATATATAAAATTACCATTAATCATAAATAATGATAATGCAATAAATGATAAAATAAGAACTATTAATAACTTATTTTTTTTCATATTTTCTCCTATCATATTCAACTAATTTATTAATTAAATCTTTTTTTAAATAAAAATAACTTCTTTTTATTATATTAACTTGTTTCCTATTAAGTAACTTTTTTATATAAGGTATTTTTATTTTTATTTTATATTTTTTTTCTAAATAGCCACAAAAAAAGAATTTACATGATGGATTTTTATTAGTACACATATTATTTATCTGATACTTACATAATCCTTCACCAAGTTTATAACAACATCCATCTTTTTCATGTACTGATAATCCTAACCTATTAGCAATACATTTACCATCTTTAAAATCACATAAATAGTTATAATTAGTATCTAAATAATCACATACATAATTGTATATGTTTTTTATTCTTTCTTCTTTACTTCTAGAACTATTTATCTTTTCAATATAACTATCAATATTTATTTCTTTGTTCATTTTATCCTCATATATATTTTATCATAAAAATTTAATATTTTTAAAAAATCTAACTAATAATAGTTAGATTTTATATCTTTTGGTAGCGACGGGGGGGATCGAACCCTCGACCTATCGGGTATGAACCGATCGCTCTAGCCATCTGAGCTACATCGCCATAAAAAGTAAGCAAGTAGATTATATCAAACTTAATATACTTTTACAAGATATTTTTATATTTTGTTTTTTAATAATTCTTCATACTTTTCTTTCATAATATATATATTTTTACAACTCATAAATACTATTACTGCATTATTATATTTTAGTAATGTATATACAGTTTCTTCACTTATTTTATGACCATTATTTAAGTTATTAATAATAAGATCAGATGTAATATCTGGATATTCTTCTTGTTTTTCTCTATCACAATATATATTGGTTACATAAGCCTCATCTGCTATATTTAAAGCCTCTACAAAGTCTTTCCATAATGCTTTTGTTCTAGAGTATGTATTTGGTTTAAAAACTGCTATAAGTTTTTTATTAGGATATTTTTGTCTAGCTGCTTCAAGTGTTACTTTACATTCAGTTGGGTGATGAGCATAATCATCAATTACTACTATATCATTATATACTGTTTCTTTAAATCTTCTTTTAGGGCTTACAAAGTTATTAAATTCATTAGAAATTATATCAGGAGATATATTATATGAATTACATAGTGCTATTGTTGCAAGTGCATTTAATACCATATGTTTACCATATAATGGTATATTAAAAGTATGATAAAATTCATTATTAATATGTACATCAAATTTACTACCACTATCATTTAATACTACATTCTTTGCAATAACATCATTATTATCATTAAAACCATAATATATAGTTTTCTTAACTATATTCATCTTTCTAATATTACTATCATCACCACATGCTATAACTATATTTTTAGATTTATTAGCAAATATTTCAAATGTATCTATAATATCATCTATATCTTTATAACATTCAACATGTTCAAGTTCTAAATTAGTTATAATTGTATTATATGGATGATAAGCTAGAAAATGCTTATTATATTCACAAGATTCTATTACAAATAATTTATTATTCTTATTTGCATATCCACTTCCATCACCCACAAAGTAATTACACCCTAATGTAGACTTTAATATATTTGCTATAAGCATACTAGTTGTTGTCTTACCATGAGTACCAGAAACACATGTTGTTTCAAACATAGAAGTTAATTCTCCCAACAATTCATTATAACTAATTACTTTAGCATCACTTTCTTTTACTCTTAATACTTCTGGATGATCTTCTTTAAATGCTGCTGAATATGTAACAGTAATATCTTTATCTAATTTATATGAAGAATCAGTATATATCTTTATATTTCTTTTTTCTAAACCCTCTTCTGTAAAAACATGAGTTTTTACATCATCATATCCTACTACACTATTACCTAAATCATAAAGTATTTCTGAAAGAGTACTCATACCAGCACCTTTTATACCTAAACAATAATATTTCATATATCCTCCATAATATATTTATATTATATCATATAGATTATTAATTATATTTATGATATAATTTTTTCATGCCAGTATGATGGAATTGGTAGACGCGCTAGACTCAAAATCTAGTGATAGAAATATCGTGTCGGTTCGAGCCCGACTACTGGCACCAATAAAAATAAAGAACATAAGTTCTTTTTTTATTCTTCAATATATTTAGAAGAAAATAAATCTATATTATTATTTATATTTGTATCATTATCTATTTTAGGGAGTTCTCCTAAAGAAGATAAATTAAAATAATCTAAAAATTTATCTGTGGTTTTATATAGTGTTGGTTTACCTGGTAGATCACTCTTACCACACTGTATTATTAGTTCTCTAAACAATAATTTTCTTACCATTTCTCTACTTGATATACCTCTACATTCATCTATTTGACCTACTGTAATTGGTTGATTATATGCAATTATAGCAAGTGTTTCAAGTGCTGGTTGTGATAATGTATGAAAATATTCACTATCTACTAGATCTTCATAATATTTTTTATGTTCATCTTTTGTTGTTAATTTATATTTATTACCTAAATATGCAAGAGTAAATCCTCTTTTTTCATCTATATATTCTTCTTTTAATTTATTAATTAAATTATTTGCTTCTTTTTCTTCAATATTCATAATATCTACTATTTCTTCTAAAGATAATCCCTCATCTCCTACAAAGAAAAGTAAACCTTCTAATATGCCTTGATTTTTCATTTTGTCTTCTCCTTAAGTAATATTATTATTCTGTTAAAGTTTGATTCTTGTATAATGTTTATTTCATTTTTCTTAATAAGCTCTAATATTGATAAGAAACTTACTATCATTTCTGTCTTGCTTTTTTCTTCAAATAAGTCTTCAAAATATACTTGTTTTTTTTCTTTTAATATTTTTCTAATACTTTTTATCTTTTCTATTACTGATATTTCTTTATTAGTTGATTTTGTATATAATACTTCTTCCTTAGTAGTTCTTTTTAACATGTCTTCAAATGCTGATATTAAATTTGTTATTGATATGTCATTAGCATCATCATTAATATAAAGTGTATAGTTTTCAGGAGCTTTTGTAAATACAAATTTTCTTGTTGCTTCTAAATCCTTAAAAGTACCAGTTACTTCTTTATACTTTTTATAATCAATTAATCTTTGAATTAATTCCTCTCTTGGATCTTCTTCATATTCATCATTTATAACTTCTGGCTTTGGAAGTAACATCATTGATTTTATTTCTATTAATTCTGCTGCCATAACTAGATATTCACTAGCAATAGATAAATTCATTTCTTCCATTGCTTTTATATATTCTAAATACTGTTTAGTAACTTCTTCTACTTTAATATCATATATATCTATATTACTTTCTTTAATTAAATGAAGAAGTAAGTCTAGTGGTCCTTCGAATTCATCTATTTTAACTTTATAATCCATATATATCTCCCAAACAATAACAATTATATCATAAAATTAATAAAGATTGTATGCTATAATATATTTGGTGATATAATGAAAAAATTTAATAAAAATGATGAAGAGTTTATATGTGAAAACTGTAATAAAAAAGTTAGTAAATTAGGTTATACATCTAGAGATCATTGTCCTTTTTGTTTATATTCTAAACATGTAGATATATATCCTGGTGATAGAAAAAACACTTGTAATGGTCTACTCATACCAATAGAAATAGAAAAATATAAAGATACATATAAAATTATTTATAAATGTGAAAAATGCAATGAAATACATAAAAATATTGTTGCAAAAGATGATGATATAAATAAGATCATTGAAATATCAAATATCAATTAAAAAAGCACATATGTGCTTTTTAATATCCTTCATATACAGGAGTTAGTACTGATCCTAAAAATTTTGTACATTTAGAATCACTATATATAGACCATTTACCTAATCTATATTTATAATTTATTGATAATGTTGGAGATGCTCCTACAGTATCTTTTACTAATGTACATGGAGCTACTTGACCCGTTGTACTATTTGCTGCTCCCCAGTTTAAAGTCCAACTCTTATCATTTAAACTATTTTTATAATATGTAAACCATTTCCTATATCTTGCT
>DAOOPL010000013.1:0-16555 GCA_035388245.1 Bacilli bacterium
TATTACTATATCCAATAACTGGGAAAAATACAGTTGGAAGAAGAAGCATAAATACTCTATAAAATACTGATTTACCAAAGTTTTCTCCTATTCTAGATATTAATGATATATATATATATATTATTATTACAATGTACACTAATTCAAATATAGATAAGAAACTACTTATTCCATAATCCTTAAGATATTCTGCAAAGACTAAAACAATACCATATACTATAATAAATACTAATTCAAATGGATTTCTATCTGCAAGTTTAAACCATATCCATTCTCTCCAAAAAGGAATAAATGCTGCTATTTGACTTTTACTAGCTTTTTTATTTATTTTCATAAAACCAATTAATATTATTATTATAGATACTATTGTCATTACTAAAAATATTGGATCTAAAAATATTTCTTTTGCTTTATAAATATCTATATTTAAAACGTCTAAAAATTCATTAATAAATGCATTCATATACTACCTCTACTATAATATTATTTTACTCTAATAGATATAAAAATACAAGTTAATAAAAAGTAAGTATACACTTACTTTTCTAATCTTATTAACCCAATAATATAGTTTTTACCATACTTTTTAGCACATTTGGGGCATGTTGTATAAAATATATATATATCATTAGAACTATATCCATTTTCTTTAGAATATGTAATTAGTGCTTCACATAGTTTTTTAGCATCTTGATATGGTCCATCAATTACTTTTGAATAAAATTTACCATTTAATATAACATTATCTGCTCCATTTATTTCTTTACTAACAGAATGTAATTGTTCTGCTTTCCATGGAGACAAATTTTTAGTTAATATCATCGCCTTAGTAATATCCACTTCTGCATGATTATCAGTAACAAGTTTGTTTAATGCTGTCATTATTTTACCCATATTAATTGGTATATATAAAAAACTCTTTGTATACATTCTAATAAATCTTTTATTATTTAGATCTACTATTTTATTATCCCAATCTTTAATATTTGGCATAGGACAACAAATATCTTTTTCATTAGTTTTCAAATATGTATCTGGCATTTTTCACCTCCCTACTCTTATTTACTTCTTACTTTTACATTTAATTCTTTTTCAATATCTACAATTATTTTATTAAATACTTTAAGTACTTCTTCATCAGAAAGTGTTCTGGTATAATCTGAGAATGTAAGTGTATATGCAATAGATCTTTCATCTTTTTCTACTTTTTCTCCTTCATATACATCAAATACTTTAATATCTTTTAGAAGGCTTCCACCAGATTTTCTTATTTGTTTTTCTATTTGTTCTGAATATATATCTTTTTTAGTAATTACTGCGATATCTTTTGATACTGATGGATATTTTGATATTTCTTTATACTTAGTTTTACTTATTTTATTTTTAAATAATATATCTAAATTAATTTCAATAGCATATATCTTTTCTTTATATCCTTTAATTAAACCTATATATCCGATTGGATTACCATCAATATATATTCTAGCACTTTCATTTTCATTAAACTCTGATGGTATATTTTCTAAATTAAATGAATATCTATTTTCATAACCAAGATATTCCAGTAATTCTTCTGCTATACCTTTTGCAATATAAAAATCTACATTAATACTACCATCAACACTTGAGAAGTACTCTCCTGTTAATGCAATTGCTAACTTGTTTTCTTCTCCATATTCATCATCTTTTTGAAAGAATCCTTTACCAATTTCAAATAAACATAAATCTTTTATATTTCTTGCAAAGTTATATTCAATAACTTTCATAAGTGAGAATATTAAGCTGTACCTAAGAGTATTTCTCTCATCATTTATTGGAGATTCTAATCTTACTGGTTTAAATTTGTCACTTGTAAACTTATTTACATCATTAATATCTATTAAAGTATAAGTAAGTGTTTCGCTAAGACCTAAAGAAACCATTTTACTTTTTATATCTCTTAATTTCTTATCATAATTACCTGGTTTTATTGGTACACTTGGTAGTCTTCCAATTACATTATCAACGCCATATATTCTACTAACTTCTTCAATTAACTCTTCATTATAAGTACTAATATCTACTCTTCTTGAAGGTACTATTACTCTAAATACATCGTTTTCTTCTTTTACACTAAACTTTAATCTTTTAAATATATTTACTACTTCTTCTTTTTTAATATTAAATCCTAGTATTTTATTTATCTTCTCAAGTGATATTTCCATTACTCTATCTTTTGAATTACAATTATTATACTCAACTAATCCGCTTAATACTTTAGCACCAGCATATTTTTCAAGTAAGTAACATGCTCTTTCAATTGCAAAATATGTTCTCTTAGCATCTAATCCTTTTTCAAATCTTGCACTTGCTTCACTTCTTAATATCTTTTTAGATGTATATCTTACTTTTATTGGATCAAATATTGCTGCTTCTATTACAATATTCTTTGTTGAATAATCAACTTCGGTAGATAATCCTCCCATAACACCCGCAAGACCAATAGGTTCTTTATCATTAGCAATGACTATATCATCACCAGTTAAATTTCTTTTAATATTATCAAGTGTAATAACTGTCTCCTTTTCTTTTGCCATTCTTACAACTAATTTATTACCTAGTTTTTCTGCATCATAAAAATGCAATGGTTGCCCTGTTTCTAACATTACATAATTACTTATATCTACAACATTATTAATAGGTCTTATGCCTGATGCTATTAGTCTATTTTTAATAAAAGAAGGGCTTTCTTTTATTTCAATATCTACTACCTTCTTAGCAAGAAAAAGTGAGCAGTTTTCTGTCTTAATATCAATGTCTAAATACTTTTTTACATTATCATTTACATCTTTATAATCTATTGGCATTTCTTTTACGTTTTTGCTGTATATTGTTCCTATCTCGAATGCCAATCCCATTACACTAAGTAGATCTCCTCTATTAGCACATAAATCAAAATCAATCACTTCATCATCTAATTCTAACTCTTTAATTGGATCAGTACCAACTTTAATAGCGTCAGGTAATATATGTATTCCTTTTTTTTCTTCAGTGCTTATATACTTTGATTCTATACCTATTTCCTCTAGTGCACAAATCATTCCATTTGATTCAATACCTCTTATATTAACCTTCTTAATAGTACCTACAGGAAGTACTGTACCTGATGGTGCTACTATTACTTTTATACCTTCATTAACATTTGGAGCACCACAAACAATAGTTAACACTTCTTTTCCAATATTAACTTTACACACGTGTAAATGATCTGAATCTGGATGCATTTCACATGATTCAACATATCCAGTAACTAATCCTTCTACTGGTACTAATTTACTTACTGTTTCATAGTCATTTCCAATTTTAGCCATTGCCTCTGCTACTACTTTAGCACTATCTTTAATATCAACATAATCTCTTAAGAAATTCATACTTAGTTTCATTATTCATTCCCCCTTTCAAAATTCTTTAAAAATCTATAATCATTTGTATACAAATGCCTTATATCTGGTATTCCATACTTAAACATTGTTATTCTATCTAATCCTGGTCCAAATGCAAATCCAGTATACTTATTTGGATCATATCCACTCATTTTAAGCACATTAGGGTGTACCATACCAGCTGCAAATACTTCTATCCAACCATTATTCTTACAGAATCCACAACCTTTACCACCGCATTTAAAACATGTTACATCAACTTCATAACTTGGTTCTGTAAATGGAAAGAAACTTGGTCTAAATCTTAATTTTGAGTTTTCTCCTACTAATTTCTTTGCAAATATTTCAAGAGTACCTTTTAAATCTGCTAGAGACACATCTTTATCTATTACTAAACCTTCTACTTGGCAAAACTGATGAGAATGAGTTCCATCATCATTATCTCTTCTATAAGTTTTACCTGGGCATATTATTCTTAATGGAGTCTTCTCTTTATTGGCAAGCATTGTTCTTACTTGCATTGGAGAAGTTTGAGTTCTAAGTAATAATTCTTCATTAATATAGAAACTATCCTGAGTATCTCTTGCTGGATGTCCTTTTGGTAAGTTTAACATTTCAAAATTATATAAATCACTTTCTAATTCAGGCCCAGAAACAACATCATATCCCATTGATACGAATAAGTCTTCTATCTCCTCTGTAACTATTGTTACTGGATGTTTACTACCTCTTCTTAATTTCTTAGAAGGTAATGTTATATCTATTCTATTATTATCTTTTGAATTGTCTTTTAATACTTCTATTTTTTCAGATATAGCATTTGTTATATAATTTTTTATTTCATTTAAAATAAGCCCATATTCTTTTTTTTCTTCTAAAGAGGCATCTTTTATATATGAACTTAATCTTGTAACAAATCCATTCTTACCAAGATATTTTATTTTTATTTGTTCAAAATCTTTAATATCTTTGATCTTTTCTTTAGAGAACTCTTCCTTAATTTTTACTACTTCTTCTTTCATAATATCCTCCTAATAAAAAAACATCCATAATATAAGGACGCTTTGTACGTGTTACCACCTTAATTCATATTAAATAATAATATGCACTCAAGAATCTTTAACGCGATTAACGTCATGCTTTAACATGAAACTCCAAGACGAATTCACAAATTATATATATTAGTTTTCATCAACCACTAACTTTCTATAATATATAGGTTTTGCTACTACTTCTCTTCTTTGTTTTATGCAGTAATTATAACACAGTAATTACTAAAAAACAACTAATTAATACTATACACTTTACTTATATTACCAACTTTATCAACTGCTCTTATATATATTTTCTGATTTATTGATTTAACAAGTTTACCATCTAGTTTCTTATTTAATGAATAATATTTATATTCATAATCATCATACCAAATTTTACTATCATATGAATATTGCATTTTCTTCATTTCATAATTATCTATAGCTGTTGCATATATTCTTTTAATATTATTATCATAACTGACTTCATATGTAAGTTTTGGTTTATCTTTATCGATTAGTACCTTTGTACTAAAAATATAACTCTTATTTAATTTATTATTAGTAACATAAAAGTATACTGTTTTATCCATTGTACTATTAAATACTAATTTTGCTTCTGCTTTTTTATTTATTTTAATATAATTAAAGTCCGAATACCAATCCTTTTTATTAAATGAATAATAGAAATTAGCAATACCTTCTTTATCTATTGCTTCAATTAATATTACTACATCATCATTTATTAATTTCCCTCCACTAGAATTACTAATTGATTTAATTACTGGATAATCATTAGTATTAATTGGTAAATTTAATATTGATGCATAGGTCTTTTTTAAATAACCAAGAGCTTTATCTGTATAACCACTCTTATAAAGAAAATCACTAAATTCTATTGCAAATATAATTAATAATGTTATAAATAATAATCTTATTAATTTCTTCATATGTAACCTCCTTTATTATATATATAATTATATTCTATTTTTTATAAAAGTGCAATTAAAAAACTAGTAAAACTAGTTTTATATACTCATTAACTCTTCTTCTTTTATCTTTAATTCATCATCAATTTTTTTATTATACTTATTTATTAATTCTTGTACATGTTCAGTACCTCTTTTTTCTTCATCAGAATTAAAATTCATATCTTTAATATCATTATTAGCTTCTTGTCTAATATTTCTAAGTGCTATTCTTGCTTCTTCTGCTAACTGTTTAACTTGCTTAACATATTCTATTCTTCTTTCCTCAGTTAATGCTGGTATATTAATTATTATTACTTCTCCATTATTATTTGGAGTAAGACCAATATTAGATTCAAATATTGCTTTTTCTATTGCTCCTATTGAAGATCTATCATATGGTTTAACCATTAATTTTCTAGCTTCTGGTATTGATATTGTTGCAAGTTGTATTAATGGTGTTGGCATGCCATAATATTCTACCATTACTGGATCAAGAAGTGATGGATTAGCTCTTCCTACTCTAACATTATTAAATTTAGAATCTAAATTTAATAATGCTTTATTCATTTTATCTTCTGCTTCTATTATAATTTCTTCTATCATATTTTCACATCCTCAATTATTATTATATAACAAAAAAAGACTATTATACAAGTCTTTTTATTTAGTAATATTAGCTACTTCCTCTGCAAAGTTATCAGAACGTTTTTCCATACCTTCTCCAACTTCATAACGAACCATATCTACTATCTTCATTTTATTATTTTCAACATATTTTGCTACTGTTATACTATTATCTTTAACAAATTCTTGTTCTTCTAAACAAACATCTTTATAAAACTTAGATATTCTACCCATAACCATTTTTTCTGCTATTTCTGGTGTCTTACCTTCATTTATTGCTTGTTCTTTTAATATTTCTTTTTCACTATCTAATTCTTCTGTACTAACATCTTCTTTTCTAATATAACTTGGTCTCATTGCTGCTGCATGCATTGCTACATCCTTTGCAACAACTTCATCAGTTCCATCTAATACAGTTAAAACTGATATTTTACCACCCATATGTATATATGGTCCAAATACTTGATTTTCTGTCTTAGATAATACTTTTAATCTTCTTAAACTTATTTTTTCTCCAATTACTGCAGTAATATTTACAATACCATCACTTAATTTACCATCTTCATATTTTAACTCAAATGCCTCTTCAAGTGTTTTAGCATCGCTATTTAATATTACTTTTGAAATATCTTGTAAAAACTTTTGGAATTTCTCGTTTTTTGCAACAAAATCAGTCTCACAATTTAATTCTGTAATTACTGCTTTATTACCATCAATAACTATTGTTGATAAACCTTCTGCTGCTATACGATCAACTTTCTTAGCAGCTTTAGATATACCTTTTTCTCTAAGCCATTTAATTGCTGCATCCATGTCATTATTATTTTCTTCCAAAGCTTTTTTACAATCCATAATTCCTGCTCCGGATAAATCACGAAGCTCTTTTATTAGCTCTGTATTCATTATTATCTCCTCTTATTTCTTTTTAGTAGTTTTTGTTTCTGCTTTTTTTACTACTGGTTTTTTAGTTTCTTTCTTTTCTTCTTTTTTAACTGCTTTCTTAGTTTCTGTTTTCTTTACTGGTTTTGTTTCCTTAACTATCTTTTCAACTTTTTTAGTAGTCTTCTTTACTTCTTGAACTTCTTTTTCAACTTTTTTAGTAGTTTTCTTTGCTGGCGCTACTTTCTTTTCTTCTTTTTTAACTTCTTCTTTTGGTTCCTCAACCTTTTTAGCTATTTTCTTTTCTTTTTTCTCTTCAACTACTACTGGTTCTTCTACCTTTATTTCTTCAATAATTTCTTCTTCTTTTGGTTTTTTATCTTCCTTTTCTTCTTTTACTGTTTTCTTAATTTCTTGTCCTTGTTCAACAGCTTTATCTTCATCACTTAGATAATCTACAAGTTCTCTTCCAGTTGCTTGGCAAATAGCATTTGATAAAACACCAAGAACTATTTTAACTGCTCTTATTGCATCATCATTTGATGGTATTACATAATCAACTAAGTCTGGATCACAATTAGTATCTACTATACCAAATACTGGTATTTTTAATGCTCTTGCTTCTCTAATTGCTATATATTCTTTTTTAGGATCAACTATGACAAGAGCTTGTGGAGTTCTTTTCATATTTCTTAATCCTGAAAAATATTTATTTAATTTTTCATATTCTTTTTTAATTTTTAAAACTTCTTTTTTAGGTAACAATTCAAAAGTTCCATCTTGTTCTTTCTTTTCAACTTCATCCATATAACCAATTCTTCTTCTAATAGTTTTAAAATTAGTTAATGTCCCACCTAACCATCTTTCAGTTACATAGTAACTATCAGAACGTTCTGCTTCTTCACGGCTAGCATCTTGTGCTTGCTTTTTTGTACCTACAAAAAGAACCTTTCCTCCTGCCTCTGCTATTGAATGTAAAGCATTATATGCTTCTTCAATTAACTTTGCAGTCTTCTGTAAATCGATGATATATATATCATCCCTTGTTGCAAAAATATACTCCTTCATTTTAGGATTCCATCTTTTTGTTTGATGTCCAAAATGAACACCTGCTTCGAGTAAATAACTCATTGATACTACTGACATTTTCTTTCCTCCTTTGTTTTTTCCTCTGAGTTCTTCTACTTTAAATTATCACCCTTTGGGCACTTGATATTTAAATCCAAACTCATGTGTAGTACTTTTTTTAAAAAGCCAAGTGTATTATAACAAATAACTTATATTGTTTCAACAAAAACATTACTTTTTTTAATAAAAATAAAAAAAATAGATAGCTTTATCTATTTTTTAATGTAAATTAGCCTGTTTTTAAACTCCATCCATAATATATAATCCATAATTAATATTATTGATATAATTAGAAGTCTAATACCACAGCTCCTTAATACTGGTATTAAAAATACTTGTATTGTCTGAATATGTATTAATAAACCTTCATTATACTCATCTTTATCTTTAACAAATTCATACGTAACTTTATTATTATCAACACTAAATTTTAAAAATCCAATGTTTTTTGTATTTACTGCTGCTCCACCTAAAACTCCTGATGTTATATATGTCGTTCCATT
Source organism: Bacilli bacterium (assembly GCA_035388245.1). GTDB lineage: Bacteria > Bacillota_I > Bacilli_A > RF39 > UBA660 > DAOOPL01. The sequence goes on from DAOOPL010000013.1 coordinate 8,562, forward strand.
AATAGCTTTATGATCATATCTATGAATATGTGCTGAAACAAAATAATCTACTTTATATTCTTTACATAAACTTACTATCTTATCTGATTCAGCTTTACTTTGAATACTTGAACTCAACTCTGAATTAATATTTATATAACTATCGAATAAACCTGTTGTTGGATTTATTGGTGGTGTGTGTGAAAATACAAATATTAAATCTGTATTTACTTTTTTTAATTCATTTTCAAACCATTGAAATTGAGCATCACCAATAATACCAGATGATGTGTCTAAAAATATTAATGTTGCATTTTTATATTTAAATGAATAGTAATATGGTCCAAAAAAGTATGAATAGTATCTTCCTCCATTACCCCAAACATCGTGGTTTCCTATTACTGGATATATTGGAACTGGAGAAGAAGCAAATAAATTATTCATAACTATATATTCTGATTCACTACCAGTATTTACTATATCACCTGCTGCAATAATAAAATCTGGTTTATTTCTTACAATATTTTTTATTGCAGGAACTGCAACATTAATTCCTCCATGTAAATCAGAAATTGTATAGAAACTCCAATTTCTTTCTTCATTTTCTACTTGTTTAATTTCAATATTATATTCTTTATTTATATCTACTGCTAATTTTAAATAATAATGATTAATTGTATTTAAATAACTATTCTTTATTAAATTTTTAATAATATTATTATTTGGAACTTTTACATCTTCATAAATACTTATATTACTATTTTTCTTTGTAAGTTGTGCTTTTTCACCATTAATATATAACTCACTACCACTATAATAATTATATAAATTTATTATAATATTACCTTTTGAATATGTATTTAATTTAATATTTGCTTGTGGATTAGTTAATTTAAAATCAAGTATCCCAATTAAATCCTTTGTACTTTTTCCTTCATCAGTTAACTTTTTTAATCTAGTAGTATCTATATTATATATAAATCCACCATCAATATTTACTGCTAAACTAGAGTTTTTTGAGTCACTAATATAGCTACTTAATCCTCCACCATTTGGTTCTTCAAATATATTCATATTCTTTTCAAAAGGAAATATCATAATACCAATAATTAATAATATATTAAATATTATTATTAATAGAAAACTCCCACTTAATTTTAAATACTTCCCTTCTTTTATTACTTCTTTAGGTTCTTTAATAAATGTCTTTTTTCTAATAATTGTTTTTAACATAACAAAAATAATAAGAGTAATAATTGCTAGAATCAATAAAATATTTTTCTGTGTTGGTTCAACAGAAGAATATATTAAACAAAAAATTACAGTAATAAAACAACTTACTACTTCACTTTTTCTACCAATTTCCTGGTTTATTAAACTAAGAAAAAAGCCAATATATCCTGTTATATTCGCAATAAAACCCAAACCAAAAATAAAGAGTGAAAAAGAATTTTTATAAATTGCTACAATAATATATGATAAGACAAACATAACCATTACAAAAAATAGTTCCGTAAGATAATACACCTTTTTATCCTTCATATGACACCTCTTTATTATAATTATATCATAACATAAATAATATACTATTATAATTTTATTGGATTAAAATCAAACTCTAATTTAATACTTTTATTATTTTGATAAATACTGTCTAAACTATTTAAAACTTCATACAATTTATCATCTTTTTTATATTTAATAATACATTGAAAATTATAATAATTATTTACTCTTAATATATTACTTATTGAAGGACCTAGTACTATAGTTTTATCGCTTAAATTACTTTTTAAATAATCACTAATTTTATTTGATTCTTTACTTAATAATTCAAAATCTTTTGATACTATTTTTATTAATACTAAAAAGCAGTATGGGGGATAATTTAATTTCTTTCTAATTGTTATTTCTTCATTATAAAATGATTTATAATCATGTTTTGAAGCATATAATATACTATAATGATTAGGATTAAATGTTTGAATAATAGCAAGACCTTTTTTACTACTTCTCCCTGATCTACCTATTATTTGTGTAATTAGTTGAAATGTTTGTTCACTACTTCTAAAATTAGGTATATTTAGTGATGAATCTGCATTTATTACTCCTACTAAGGTTACATTAGGAAAATCTAATCCTTTAGATATCATTTGTGTACCAACTAAGATATCATACTTCTCATTATTAAAATCTTTTATTATTTTTTGATGAGACCCTTTATTTGTAGTAGTATCTAAATCCATTCTACATATTCTAACATTAGGAAATAATTCATTTAATTTTTCTTCTACTTTTTCAGTACCACTACCAAATATTTTTATGTTCTCACTATTACAATCTGGACATTTAGTAATCTTATTATTAGCATAACCACAATAATGACATCTCATCATTTGAGATGTTTTATGGTAAGTTAAAGTAATATCACAATTTGGACATTTATGAGTATAACCACAGTTACCACAACTAATATAATTAGCATATCCTCTTTTATTTAATAATAACATTATCTTTTCTTTTTTTAATAAAGTAGATTTTATATTATCTATCAGTATATCTGAAAATAATATATTACCTTTTTTATTTTCTTCTTTCATATCTATAATTACTGTTTTAGGCATTTCTTGATTATTTACTCTTGTAGGAAGTGTTATTAGATCATAATAGCCCTTTATAGCCCTTGCATAGCTCTCAATTGATGGAGTTGCTGATCCAAGTATTACTGGGCATTTATGATACTTAGACCTTTCTATAGCTATTTCTATAGCGTTATATCTAGGATTATTCTCTTGTTTATATGTAGATACATGCTCTTCATCTATTATTATCATTCCAATATCTTTTAATGGTGCAAAAATAGCACTTCTAGCACCTATTACAATCTTTACTTCATTATTAACTATTTTTCTATATTCATCATATCTTTCTCCATCAGATAAACCACTATGAAGTACTGCTATTAAATCTCCAAATACATTCTTAAACCTAGCGATAGTTTGTGGTGTTAAACTTATTTCTGGTACTAATACTATTGCTGTTTTACTTTTTTTAATTACTTCTTTTATAGACTCAATATATACTTCTGTTTTCCCAGATCCAGTTACTCCATGAATAAGTACTATCTTTTCTTTATTTAAATTACTTACTATTTTTTTAATTGCTTCATTTTGTTCATCATTTAGAATTACATTCTTATGTTCTAATTCTAATGACTCAATTTTTCTATATTCTTCTTCTTTATATTCAGAAACTATATTTAAATCAATTAATTTCTTTAGTGAATATTTATTTTTAATATCTCTTTTCAATACTTGTTTTTTCTCTTTTAATATATTTATTATTTCAAGCATACTATTATTGTTAGTATCAATATCTTTTACTAGTTTAACATATATATTATATTTTTTATTAGTTCTGTTACTTACCTTTGCTTTTAATGCTTTAGGTAACATTGTTTGATAGCTACTTATTAAAGAACATAAATATTTTTCACTAATATATTTTCCTAAGTTTATTAATTCATCAGATAGCACTACTTTATCATCAATTACATTTATTATTTCTTTTATATCATAATCAAACTTACTATTACTATTTATTCCTAATATAAATCCTTGTACTTCTTTATTTGAAAAAGGTACTAGTACTCTTTTACCTACTTCAATTTTATCTATTAATTCTTCTTTAACTTTGTATACAAAAGTTAAATCTTTTTTAATATTTGTTTCTACTAAAACATCTATATACAAAGTAATCACCTCTATATAAATTATAGCACAAAAAAAGAGGTTACCCTCTTTATTTGATTCTCTTTTTGTTTGTATAAGTCCAACCATCTAAATACTTTTTATCTGACCATTTATACTCCTCATGAGATACTTTCTTATACTTCTTATCTGCATCTTTTGTATCAGAACTGTTTACTGTCTTAATACAATAATTATTACATAATGTATAAGAATCGTCTGAACAATATTTTACTACTATAGTTTGAGTAGTTGTTTTAGAACAAATTAATTTATTTGATGTTGGATTATATCCTGTAGGACATATATATGTTATCTTTGCTTCTTTTGTATTACATATTCTTTCATTAGATGTTGGTGTAGAACCAATTGGACATACATATATTGTTTTTGTTACAGTTGTAGTCTTTGGATCTTTATCTACTATTACACTTGATGGTTTTGAACATGTTATTGTACTTGCTGCTACTGTTCCTGTTGGACATATCTTATTTGCTGTTGTTGTAGTTGTTTTATTACATGTAGTTGCTGTTGCTGATGTATATCCTGTTGGACATATCTTATTTGCTGTTGTTGTAGTCGTCTTTTTACATGTTGTTGCACTTATTGATACTGTTCCTGTTGGGCATATTTTATTTGCTGTTGTTGTAACTTTCTTACCACACTTTGTTGATGATACTGAAACATATCCTGTTGGACAAGCTTTTGCAGTATAAACATATTTATCATATATATATCTAACTGTTGGTGAATAACATGTATCACATTCATAAGTAATATATGGTCTACCATTTTTATACATAACACCATTAATATTTTGGTTTTGTGCTACTTTATTAGCAAAGTCAACTGTACCTACATATTTCCAGTAAAATTCTTTATCAACATAATCTGCTATTGTAGTTTTAGAACATTTTGTTGACGATACTGATGTATATCCACTTGGACATACTTTATTTACAGTTGTAGTTACTGTTTTTTTACATGTTGTTGCACTTGCTGATGTGTATCCTGTTGGACATATCTTATTGGCAACTGATATATTATCTTTTTTACATGTTGTTGCACTTGCTGATACATACCCTGTTGGACATATTTTATTTACTATTACTGATGTTGGTTTACTACATTTATTAGTACCAGCTATTTCTGTTGTACCAGTAGGACAAACATAAGTTGTTATTGTTTCTGTTTTAGTTTCTAAATTTGCAGGTACTTCTTTATCTTCATAATTAAGTTTTACTTCTGCATACTTTTTATCAACTATAGTTTTTGTTTCTGTTTTCTCTTTAGCATCAACTTTTACTATTTTTGAATCTTTTTTAATACATTTATCTCCAACTAAAGTATAACCATTAATATTACATACATATTTATCAAAAACTTCTTTATAAGATACTCTCTTATGTAAATATTCATATACTACTTTTTCAGTAGTTTTTGGTTTCTTAGGTGTTGTAACTATTTTCTTTGTAGTTGTTGGATGACATTTATCACTGCAAATGTCATAACATCCATAATGCTCTATTAAGTAATCTTCTTTATCTGAACATGAAAGATTAACTTTTATAGTATATTCATTCTCTAGTTTTGTTATTTCTATATAAGATTCTTCAGTATCACAATAATTACCTTTTGAATCCATAAGTGGAAATGCTAATTTTTTATCTAACATTTCTTGTAAAGTCATTTTTACTTTACCATTAATCTTATTTGGTAATCTTTCAATAGTATAATATGTTTTTGCAACCTCTTTCATTGCATTAACATTCTGTGAAAATAATTGATTATTTAATGGTTTAACATCTGGCATTGGAAATAACCATATTAATAAAAATATGAATACTATTACCAAAATTAATCTAATTAATACATCCTTTACTGTGAATCTTTTTCTAGTCTCCTCCATGAAAAATACCCCCTTTTTCATTGAATGGTGCTTATGGTAGCACAATACAATATAAAAGTCAACATTTTAACTATTTTTATTACCTAATTTTACTATTGTTATTCCTAAATTATCATTACTTAATTTATACTCTATTACTTTATTATTTACTTTTAATAAATTATGTACTTCTCTTCTAAGAATTCCTCTTCCTATACCATGTATTACTATAATATTTTTCTGTTTAAGTAATAATGATTCATTAATGAAATTATTTAACAATAATTTTACTGAATCTCTTGTTTCTCCATGTAAATCTAATATTTTATATAAAGTAAGAAAAGGATCATTATATATTTTTTTCATATTCTTGTTCTACTTCTTTTAGTTCAAATACAGAATTCCTACTTCCCATCTTTGTAGTTGATAAAGCTGCTGTAATATTTGCAAATCTAACTATTTTGGATAATTCCCATTCCATAGCAAGACCATATACAAATGCTCCATGAAATATATCTCCTGCTCCTGTTGTATCTACTGCTCTTACCTCAATACTAGGCATAATTTCAACTACCTTCTTATTTCTATATATACATCCTTTTTGTTCAAGAGTTATTATAACATTTGTATTAAACTCTTCTTCTAATAATAGAAATATCTTATGAATTGATACTTCATTATTTAAATCTATTTTTCTTTTTGCAACTCCTTCTGCAAAATCTTTTGAACATACACAATAATCTACCATATGACTTAATTCTACAGTTTCTGGTTTATATGTACCTGCATCAATAACTTTTATTGCAGTTTTATTTTCTTTAAATATCTTTTTTGATGCTTCTAATTCTTGTCCATCTACAAGTATTATATCTGGATTAAAATCAATAGTACTATTTTCTAAATTCATATCTTTATCTCTATTAGAAATAACTGTTCTACTAGCATTTTTCTTATTTACTATAATAAAACTTTTTGTAGTTTCTTTGCCTTTAATAACTTCAATATAATCAGTATTTACTCCAATACTTTTTAATTCTTTAATAATTTTCTTACCATTATCATCATTACCTACTGTGCCCATAAAAGTAGTATCTAATCCCCATTTTCCAAGCAAAAAAGCCGCGTTAGAAGCAGGACCTCCACCACATTCATATTTCTCATTAATTCTATTTTTAGAATTCTCTATTGGATATTCATTTAATGGTAATGTATAATCATAAGATGCATGACCAATACAAAGTATTTTTTTCATATTATCACCAATCTTATTATATCAAAAAAAAGATGTTTTACATCTTTTTATTTTTTTAAAATAATAACTCAGTAAGCAACTCTTCTACTTGTGCTTTTAAGTTATTTAATAAAGCCTTATCTTTGTTATTTTTTAATGCTTTTACTATTATCTTAGTTATTTCAAAAAAATCTTTTTCTTTTAACCCTTTAGAAGTCATAACTAAAGTACTAAATTTAATACCACTAGTTATATAAGGTGTTGTTTCATCATATGGAACAAGTGTTTTTTTACAAAAAATATTTATACTTTTTAGTATTGTTTCTGCTTCTTTACCTGTCATTGAAAAAGATTCTTTAACATCAATTATTACTTCATGATTATCAGTACCATTATATATTACTTTTACATCTGATTCTTTAAATACATCACATAATACTTTTGCATTTTTTAGTACTTGTTTCTGATAAATAATAAAATCATTATTCAATATATTATTTGCTACTACTACTTTGCTAGCAATCATATTTATTAATGGACTACCTTGATAACTATCAATATTATTATCTATATTTTTAATTAACTCACTATTGTTAGATAATATTATTCCACCTTGTAAGCCTTTTAATACACCATGTGTAGATAAAATAGTAATGTGTGCATATTTACAAGGATTATTAAGTAAATTGGTTACTATAAGCCCTGCAATTTCACTAATATCTACTACTAGATATGCATTAATTTCATTTGCTATATTATAAAGTTCTTCATAATCAATTAATCTTGGATAAAAACTTGTATTTATATATATTATTTTTGGTCTTTCTTCTAATGCTTTATTTTTAATATCATCGTAATTTATCTGTTCCATTTTTTCATCAATATTAAAATAAACAGTATTATATTTACTTAATTCAACATAACATTCTTCTTCATAAACTTCTAATTCATTTTTTTGCTCTTTAAATGCTAATATCTTATCCTTTGGTAATAAAATACTTTCTAATACTATTTTATTTGCAATTACTCTTGTATGTGGTTTTACATTTGCAAATCTAACACCAAATATTTTTTTATAACAATCTTCTGCATAAGCAATAATATCTTGATCAGATGTACTAGATATTAATTTTTGTGCATCAATAAC